>CAZSGH010000111.1:0-1528 GCA_964606405.1 uncultured Francisella sp. | reverse complement strand
GCAGAACGCTTAGCCATCAAAGAGCGTGCTCGTGCGATGGGGTGTCCGTTTTAAGCTCACAAAAGACAACCTTTAAAAAATCAGTCATTCCCGCGTAGGCGGGAATCCATTTACTTGATTTCTGGATCCCCGTCTACGCGGGGATGACGAGAATACGAAGGAATAAAGAATCGCAACAACAATGCTTCGACTTCGCTCAGTGTTCTACTTAACTAGCAAGATTTCGGATCAACCACTCACGAAAAAATGGATCTGTCATCTGTTTTTCATCGTTCAAAACAGCCTCATTTTTCAGCTCTTTAATCATCTGACTTTTATACGACAAACTCACTGCATCGCTAACCGAGTCCAATCCAATGAGTGTTTTTAGCACATGACCTTTGTGCTTCTTAACGTTAATCTTATCCCACTCAACTTCAAAAAAGGCGTTGTTGTCGCGCAGTATTTTTTGAATGGCGTCATCAACCAAGGCAACGGAGACACAAGGGCTGTCTTCAAGGTAAGCCAACACATAGGCTTCTTGTATCAGCTTGATGAAATAATAAGGATGTCCGTTAGTGGTATCAACAATTTTCACCGCAGCGGTATCATCGAATTTGGTGCCATCAATGCTTAGATCGTTTGCAAATGCCAAGCATTGATCAGAATCTAACAGCGGTAAATTCATAATCGAAGCAAAGTTAAAGAAAGCATTAGACTTATCCAAAAACACTTTATTCATCACGCTAGTTTGTGAACCAGCAAAAATGTAACTGACGTGTTGGTGTGTTTGAAAATAGGCACGCAATTTTTTAACAATATCCTCGCCAAAACGCTCAATATCGCCAAACTCGTCCATGAATACAATGGCGCGTTTTTTTTGCTTTTGTGCAAATAAGTCAGGCAGTTGAAATGCTTTTTTCATCAGTTCGCTTTCAGATGGCTCACGAAGCAAGTCATAGCCGATTTTGACAAATTCCGTATCGAGCTTGAAACGAGAAACAATGTCTAAAACGTTATCTTTGGCCGACTTAACAAAGCTAGATACACCATGACTTTGATATACCGCATCAATGAGCAAGTGACACAACTCACGAACATTCGAAGCAGCGAAAATATCTAACTTTATGATGAGGTAGTCATCTTTAAGGTCATCTAGCACGGCATTAACCGTTGTTGTCTTACCATATCGACGGGGTGCAACAATCGCGCAATGCTGCCCCATTTTGATGTACGATTTAATGGTCTTGATTTCTTTGTCTCGCCCTACGACGATGGTAGACAGCCCGCCCGCATTGATTCGCATAACCCACCTTCATTTATCTATTTACATAAACACTATACCACATAAACAAAATATTTATGTTAGTAGATAAATATTGATTTGGTCAGTCATGCCAAAATACGTCTCAACCTGCGGATAGGCTTGCACTTATTTCAGAACCGCTAGAGCTTGAATCGTTGCCAGCTGAACAGGACGAAGCAGAACGCTTAGCCATCAAAGAGCGTGCTCGTGCGATGGGGTGTCCGTTTTAAGTTTATTACGACA
>CAZSGH010000110.1:0-1576 GCA_964606405.1 uncultured Francisella sp. | reverse complement strand
AACATCTGGATAGTGACGGATTTCATTGCGGAGCTTATGCCCGACCATAAAACTGCATTAAAGATGCTGTAAAACATATAAAGGTTCTGTCCGGAAAGGATGGAACCTTTTATTTTTGTGTAGTATTGCAAACTGCAGGTAAAATGCAAGCACTTTGCATGGGTATTGCAAAATTGAATATACTTTAGTAGCTTTGCAATCTCAATTGGACACAAGTCATCGCTATTATTAACGAATCTTGCTAAGTGAGATTAACATTGCATGAACCAAATTTAGATTTTGCACGTTATATATTCGAGCAGGAGGTATTTATGAAAAAACTAATCAGACATCTTATGAATTTTCTGAAAAACGGGTTCAGGGTTTTTTCGGCATCATCGCAGGGTCAATACAATGAGCGTTCAACACCTATTAAAGAGTTTCGTGAAGAAATGCTTCATTCAAGTAATCGCTCTATCAGGAGTGATAAAGAAAATCTAAAAAAAGATCAAAGAAACATTGCACGTGACGTTAGAACTTCAATGTCTAAATTAGCTGTTGAGTAATGGCGAAGCAGGAACTCAAAACTAAACAGACTAATTTAAAAACTTCCTATGGCGAACAGGGTCATCAGGTAGAGCACACCTTTACTATTGACGACAGCTGTTTGCCAACATCTGCTGAACTTCAAGCCTACAAAGACATTAACCCTGGACTCATCGATTTTTTATTGGAAACATCCAAAAAGGAGCAACAACACCGGCATTGTATGGATAAAATGAAAATGAAATCGATAAGATCGGAAAGCAGAAGCGTTCATAATATTAATTATTTGGGTATGACCTTTGCCTTTTTGATCATGCTGTTTGGCCTGTTGCTTTCAGCATATCTAATATATTTGGATAAAATTGTTGTTGGTACTATATTCGGCGGGGTAACTTTACTCTCAGCTGCATCGCTATTCATCAATAATGCTAAAATTAAGAAGTAGCTGAGTCGTTTTTTAAATTAAATTTGCAAAAAATAACAGTATAAATATTATGCAAACAGAACTTTTTCAGTGGTATTTGAAAAATCAAAATGATCTTGTATCCAAATACAACGGTAAGTTTTTGGTTATTGCTGACTTGTCAGTTGGAGGGGCATTTGATGACGAAGACGAAGCAATTGCATATGCCTTCAAAACATATGGCCTGGGAAACTTTATTGTTCAAAAGTGTTCTCCAGGGAACGCTGATTATACTCAGATGTATCATTCAAGGGCAATATTTGCATGATCCCAGGGCAAGTACATGCACTATCTGTAAGATACAATGGTATTTCGAATGTTATTGTATCGGATATTGAAATAAAAAATCCGTTTAATGGAAATTTAAGCATTGTTGTATAAAATAACCCCAACAACTTATTTTGCAGCACTCATTGAATTTTGTTGTTAGGAATAAATTACTTAGCTTTGCATTGTTGTTTTAATTCTGATTAATTGCACTCTAAAAGCTGTTTAACATGAAAAAAATTCTATTCTTCACACTGGCATTAATTCTCATTTCATGCGAGAACGAACAAGCATTCAAGCTTGACCCAAACGCAAAAATCT
>CAZSGH010000109.1:0-1763 GCA_964606405.1 uncultured Francisella sp. | reverse complement strand
GATTCGTGAAGGTGCGCGCTTTATTTTAGTCGCGCCACATTTGGTGCTTGTACCAGGCTTAACTCTGATGTTGGTGATTTTAGCCGTTAATCGTTTTGGTGATGGGCTTAGAGATCGATTGGATGTGAGAAAAGGTTAAGGAGATGGGGCTAAGAGCATTGTTGCTCTACGAAGGATTCTAATTGTGGCAGCGATAGGGGTTTACTAAAAAAGTAGCCTTGAAATTGATGGCAACCAAAATAAAGCAGCTGATTAAGTTGCTCCTCTGTTTCAACCCCTTCAGCAATGACACCAACACCAAAGTTTTTGCTTAAGTCTACGATAGCTTTAACCATAATCGCATCAGACTCATCTGACATTAGGTCTCTAACAAAAGATTGGTCAATTTTAATTTCGTTAACAGGCAAGCGTTTTAAGTAACTTAAAGAAGAATAGCCTGTTCCGAAATCATCTAGTGCAATATGAATACCCCATGCTTTTAGTCTATGTAATTTATCAATCGTATCCACCACATCATGTAACAATACACTTTCTGTAATTTCAAGTTTAAGTTGCGTTGGTATTACGCCTGTTTGTGTAATGAGTTCAGAAACTTGATCAATAAAGTTATCTTGCCAAATTTGTTTAGCGCTAATATTAACGCTCACGATTATATTTTTAAGGATTGGATGTTGTTGCCAGAGCATAATTTGCCGGCAAGCCTGACTCAGTACCCAGGCACCTAGGGGTAAAATAAGACCTGTTTCCTCTGCCATCGGAATAAAATCTGTAGGTGATACATAGGTATGGGTCATCGTATCTGTATGCTGATTGTGCACGGGCCAACGAATAAGAGCCTCTAAACCAATTAATTTTCGGTGTTCGTTAAACTGTGGCTGATAAAATAGTTCAAATTGATTTTGATTAATCGCTTTACGAAAACTATTTTGGAGCTGTTGTGTTTGCCAAAGATCTTGTTGCATACTGGGGTCGAAAATAATCGTTTGATTACGACCTTCTGTTTTGGCGCGATATAACGCTAGATCTGCCAGCTTTAATAGCTCTCCTACCTCTGTATGATTGCGCCCATTAAAAATGATGATTCCAATACTGGCGGTTAATTGGTGTTCGATCTGCGTGGCTTGTTGTATCCCTAGCATTTTAGATGTTAAATAAAACGGTTTCGTTAAAACGTGATGAACCTTATCAGCAATATCATAAGCTTGTTTTGTGGCAAGCGCATGGTCTCGATCAAGACCATTAATAACCAGAACAAACTCATCTCCACCAAAACGTGCAATGGTGTTTTCTTGCTGAATTGCTTTATCTAATCTCTGCGCTACTTCAATCAATAACAAATCACCTAACGCATGACCTTGAGTATCATTCAGCATTTTAAAATTATCTAAATCTAAAAACATGATTGCAGCAGAACAGAGATGTTGTTGGTTCTGGAGAATGGCAATTTCGATGCGTTCATGCAACAGGCGACGATTCGGAAGAGAAGTTAACGGGTCGTAGAAAGCGAGCTGCTCAATTTGTTGTTTATCGTATTTTTGTTGTGTAATGTCTTGTGCGGCGCCAATCATTCTTGTTGGCTTACCTTCGGCATCTCTTTCAACAATCTCACCGCGATCAAATATCCAGATAACCTTGTCGTCAGGACGACGAAATCTAAACTCGATGCGATACTCTGAATGTCCTTCAAGACAAGTTCGAAGCGCAGTCTGCACTTTTAAACGGTCTTCAACAAGAATGGCTGATTCAAAATCAGCAAAGTTGGA
>CAZSGH010000108.1:0-1904 GCA_964606405.1 uncultured Francisella sp. | reverse complement strand
CCGCACTAATTGCTTGTGCTTTCAATTTGAAATGTGACTAAAAGGCGCTCCGAAAAGGGGCGCTTTTTTGTTTTGTGGGGTGTGGTATACTAGTCACATTAAATTGATGAGGTGTTTGTCATGTCAACAATGATTATTGAAGTTTATCAAGCTTTTCGATCTGTTGGAATTGATGAAGAAAAAGCACAAAAAGCAGCGCAAGCAATTAGTGCAGAGTCTGTTGCCACTAAGGGTGATATTATCGGCATGGAAAAGCGCTTATCTGAGCAATATGTAAAACTAGATAGAGAAGTTGTCGTCATGAAATGGATGCTTGCCGTTGTGGTTGCAGCTACTGTTTTACCACTACTCAAAGGTTCGATACTTTAACGCTGCTCATGCTGCAGCGTATTCAATTTGAAATGTGACTAAAAGGCGCTCCGAAAGGGGCGCTTTTTTGTTTTGTGGTAAGATATTGCTAACAATTTATTTTAGGAGGGTTGGTTATGTATGCCGAACGTGTTGTATTAAATACCGACAGTACTGGACATTTAGTTCACTTGCCGATGCTGCCAGCGAATAAGCGTGTAGAAGCTATTTTTTTAGTGCTAGATGATTCCTCTTATACGAATCAGAATGGCGTGTTATCTGCTGACCAACGTGAGACGATTGCCTTTTCTAATCATAGTGCGTCCAATATTCAAGAATGGTTAAGCACAGAAGAAGATGCCGTATGGAATTAACGGTTGGTGATGTTGTATTGTGCGAGTTTTTCTTTGCTGATTCATTGAATAGCAAAAAACGCCCAGTTATCGTTTTTAAGGATAACTTACCATACGATGACTTTATTGCTATTCCGATTAGTAGCCAAATTGATAGTCTTCATTCAGACGAGCACTTGATTGATCTGAGCAGCTTTAAGCAAGGGGCTATTCCCAAAGCATCTAAAGTTATGGTTAGAAAAACAATGGTTGTATCTAAACGCATCATTGTTAAAAAGTATGGTCAGCTCAACGAGACTTACTTAGAACGAATCCATCATGATTTTTGTCAGTATTTTGGTTGCATAAAACCGTAATCTACTGTTTTTCCTAAATATATTATTCCTGTGTCATTCATTGATAGTGGTGTTATTTATGTTGTCTTACGCTAGTGTATCAGCGATTCTGGCGAATGCTGATGTGTTTGCCGTGGCAACACGGTTTTCAATTTGAAATGTGTGTAAAAGGCGCTCCGAAAGGGGCGCTTTTTTGTTTTGTGGTATAATTTTTAGCAACCAATCTTAATTGAGATGACAATGGCCAAATTTGTATTTAACGCACAATCCGCTAAAAACTTTGCGGTTGAACTGCGTAGAGCTTCATGGGGTATCACTGCCTTTGCTGGTTTGATATACTTCAAACAATCGGATCCCATTTATTTATTATTGGCTGCTGTTGGTTGGTTTGCATTACAACTCTCAGCATTTATTGCTGATAACTTGGAGGATTAAGTCATGAGTACAGAAGTTGGTTTCATGCTTTCGCTACTAATTGTTGTGGGTGGTGCGTGGTCTGTTGTTGCCTTTATGGTCTGGTCTAAACATCATGAAAAGCATGGGAAAAGTTCGGTTGATTCGTCAGCACAGCATGTTTAACACTTAAGAATTTATTAAGGCAACCCTAGTGGTTGCCTTTTTATTACCACTAATTGGCTTTCATAAAGCCGTAATCTTCTGTTTTTAATATTATTCCTGTGTCATTCATTGATATAGGAATAGTTTATGTTGTCTTACGCTAGTGTATCAGCGATTCTGGCGAATGCTGATGTGTTTGCCGTGGCAACACGGTGTTCAATTTGAAATGTGTAAAAGGCGCTCCGAAAGGGGCGCTTTTTGTTTTGTGGTAAGATATGCTAACAAGTTATTTTAGGAGGGTTGGGTGATG
>CAZSGH010000107.1:0-1914 GCA_964606405.1 uncultured Francisella sp. | reverse complement strand
TTTCTTCTAACTGACCTGCAAACTGAGCCTTGCACTCATGTGTTAAATCGCCTTCTGATTGATAATTAACGATGGTAATAATGCTTTGCATTGCCAGCTCAATTTGATCCATTGAGTTATTAACCATGTTTTTCATCGCCAATAAATCTCCTTGACCATCGGCTCTGACACGACCAGAAAAATCACCGTTGCTCATCTGTGTCATTACAGCATTTAGGTTGGCAATAATCGCGTTGAGTGTATGCATGGTATTGCTTGCTGCTGTCAACATGCTACCGTAAGCACCAGGTGCATTGGTATTAACATTGGTCGAAAACTGACCTTGCGCTAGGGCATTCATGGTGTTCGACATTTCGTTAATCACGGTATCGATGTTGTCGACGGATTGGTTGATGGTTTGTTTGAGCGCGTTTAAGTCGCCCACATAGTGATTGGTGATACGACGCGAAAAATCCCCAGCAGCAAGCGAATTGGTGATATTGCTAATATCGGTAACACCTGCATCCAAACTACTCAGCATGGTATTTAAACTATCCGACACAGCACCTAACTCATCTTTGCGCTGTGGTAAGCGTGTTTTAAATGACATACTGCTAACGACTTGATTCACACCTGTCACAATTTCATTGATTGCACCAGAAACCGCGCGAATAACCGTCAAAGCAATACCAATTAAAATACCAATGGCAAGCGTAGAAATGATCAGCATCCAGCGATTGGCGCTTTCGGTGCCTTCTTTACCTTCGATGGATGAAGCTTTAGCGAGTTCTTTTTGGTAATCAACGAGAGCTTGTAATGAAGCACGGTAAGCCAATCGTTTCTCGCGAACAGCGTCACTGGTAATCAATTCAGCAGCTTCATCTACTTTTCCAGCTTTGGCAAGGGCAACAGCTTTGTTGTTACTTTCACCTAATAGTGGGCGTAAACGTTCTGACTCTGCTAGTAGTCGTTTGCCTTTTTCTGAGGTGAGTGCGGATGTTAAATAATCAATCGATTTTTTATTGAGGTCGCGATCTCTTGCGATATTATTTTCTGCGATTTCGCGTCTAGCTGGATCTTTGAGTAAAATGATATCGCGAATATAGCGTTGTAATGCTTCTGAGCGGATAATCATTTTTTCAACTTCGATGAGCTTAGGTAAGCGATCATCGACCACTTTGTCAAAGTTTACTTGGCAGCTATCAATACCTGTTTTACCCGTATCGAAAACAGCCAACAATGCCGCAATGGCGACAAGCGCCAGTACCCATAATCTCGCTTTAATGGTCATCTCAATTACTCCGTCGTTAATTTAAAGTCCGTGTAAATGGGGTTAAAACTCACCCCATTCTTCGCTGTTTGTCTTTTTCGGTGCGGGCAAAGCCATTGCGGTTGTTGCCGTTTGTTTCTGGTGAGTTGGGCGTCGCATTGCTTGTAGGCTGTTCGTTTGCCCTGTCTTAAAGAACGACATGCTGTCACGAAGGTTATTTGCTTCTGTGCTGAGGCTTTCTGCCGCATTGGTTGTTTCTTCGACCAGCGCTGCGTTTTCTTGTGTGACACGATCGATGTTGGCAATGGCTAAATGCACTTGACTGATCCCCACACTTTGCTCGTTGCTGGCGTCGGCGATTTCTTCGATCATGGTGGCGATATGCTGAATCGAACCAGCAATACCGTTGAGCATCTCGCCCGACTTGTCGGCAAGCTGCGTACCATTTTCGATGCGGGTTACGCTGTCGGTAATTAATGTTTTGATGTCTTTGGCTGCATCGGCAGACTTGCCTGCTAAGGCGCGAACTTCGGACGCTACTACGGCAAAACCACGACCATGCTCACCCGCACGCGCCGCTTCGACCGCTGCATTGAGCGCTAATAAGTTGGTTTGGAAGGCAATGCTGTCGATAATGCTGACAATGTCGTTAATCTTGCTGCTCG
>CAZSGH010000106.1:0-2029 GCA_964606405.1 uncultured Francisella sp. | reverse complement strand
ATGCTGAATATTGGTGTATGACAGATGGTCTAGAACACTATTGAGAAGATGAAACTGATGCGCGTTGGCAACTATTGTCATCAATTCTTAACGCCGTCGGTCATAGCGTAGAAACGGTAATGCCGTTAGATGGCGCTGATGACTATGCTGGCGGTTACGTGTTTGCATTTGGTGTCGTTCACGATTTTGCGATTTGCTTACCCTCATTAGATGAAATGCTGAACGATGGTGGATTAAAAAGACAAGCATGGCAAACGCTGTGTGCAAACCGAGCTATTTTTCATTGATATGAAAAGACGTGTTGCAATCGTTGGTGCAGGACCTGCGGGACTAATGGCGGCAGAAGTTTTAGCCACTGCTGGCATTTCAGTCACTGTTTACGATGCCATGCCTTCGGCGGGTCGAAAGTTCTTACAGGCAGGACGTGGTGGTTTAAATATCACGCACTCAGCTTCGTTTGATGCGTTTATAGCGGTTTATGGACAGGCTCAGTCTTGGTTAATGCCGATGTTAAGGGGGTTTGGTCGAGATCAACTTCAGCAATGGGTGCATGGCTTCGGTATTGATACCTTTGTTGGTTCTTCTGGTCGTGTTTTTCCTGCGGATAAAAAAGCAGCCCCTCTACTGCGTGCGTGGATTCATCGCTTGAAGCAGTTTGGTGTTTGTTTTGAAATGAAACATCGTCTGCTTGATATTAAGGGTGAAGGTCACGTCCTATTTAAGTCACCTAATGGCGAAGTAAGCGTTACTGTTGATGCGATCATTTTAGCTTTGGGCGGCGGCAGCTGGTCACAACTGGGGTCAGATGGACAATGGGTAACCATGCTCAGTGCAAAAGGCGTTGAAATTGCGCCATTAAAGCCTGCCAATTGTGGTTTTGATGTGGCTTGGACGGATGTTATTAAAGACAAGTTTGCGGGACAACCGTTAAAAGGGGTCGTTTTATCCTTTAAAGATAGTCAAGATCAGTCTCATTCTAAAAAAGGCGAATTGATGCTCACTCAAACGGGGTTGGAAGGTGGGTTGATTTATCTCTTTTCTGCTGTATTGCGAGACACCTTAGCGTTACATCAATCCCTAACCATTTTTATAGACCTAATGCCAGACTATGCTCTTGAGCAGCTTGTTATATTGTTGTCTCAACCTAAAGGGACGAAGACATTGACTAAACAGCTGCGCACACAGCTGGGTTTGTCACCACAAGCTGTTGCGTTGCTTTATGAGTGTTTGCCTGATAACAGTATAAAAACACCTGTGCTTCTCGCCAACACCATTAAATCGCTACCCATACCCTTGATTTCGACACGTCCTATCAATGAAGCAATTAGTACAGCAGGCGGAGTTGTTTGTTCGGAGCTGACCGAGAGACTGATGCTTAAAAAACATGAGGGGATTTTTTGTGCGGGCGAAATGCTCGATTGGGAAGCACCGACGGGTGGTTACTTATTAACAGCGGTTATGTCGACAGGGGTATGGGTTGGGCATTCTGTATTGGATTGGTTAAATGATCGTGACACTAACAGCACAAGCATTGTTTGAGTTCGAACAGGTCGCGCAAGCCTGTCATTGGACAGAACAGCAATTTAAAGATACTCTAATTGCTGATGGGTGTGTGGTGCTGCCTTATTATAGTAATAATCAATTGATTGCTTATTTGCTCGCTCAATGTGTTTGTGATGAGTGTGAGTTGTTGCAGATTAGCGTCCATCCCGATTTTAAGCGGCAAGGTATTGGTTATGATTTAATGAGTAAGCTCATGACCCTGCTTAAAGCCCAATCTGTTCATAGGCTCTTATTAGAGGTTCGTGATCGTAATGCGGCAGCAATTGCCTTGTATCAAAAGATGGGGTTTGTCATAGATGGTGTTCGAAAAAACTATTATCCAAGCGTAACAGGCAATAGAGAAAATGCTATTCTGATGTCTGTGCGCTTGTAACTAGTTGAATTTTAATGATCCTTAAAAATAAATGCAATAAACTGTAAAAAAGGGTTGCTAAAGAATCTCTCAAGTCCCATAATTCACCTTCTC
>CAZSGH010000105.1:0-2202 GCA_964606405.1 uncultured Francisella sp. | reverse complement strand
CGGCAGTTACATGGATGTGATGAAAGACTGGGGACATCGTGTGTACTTTGATCAGGTAACAGGCATGGATGGCGGACATCGAGAAACGCTAGTGATGAAGTTTGGGATTAAGGCGGTACCGAGTTTGGTGTACCAGCAGGGCGAAAAATTACGGATTGATGAGGTGAAGTTGTGAAGCGTTTTTTTCAAAATATTAAAGAATCCGATCAGGCATTAACAATCCTACTTGCTCTAGCTTTGTCGCTTTTATATAGCGTTATTGGTGGATATATAACTGAATTTTTTGTAGCGATTTTATTGCTGTCATCAATTGTTATTTACTCTGCAATATTAATCATCAATGCGATAGATAGGAATTTTAGAGAACTAAGTGTTTCTATCAAAAAAACTAATACAACAGAGGTTTAACATTATGAGAACAAACAAACTAACAGCAGCTTTATTTGCAGCATTATCCTTGGCATCAATTAGTTCTTATGCGGGAGTTAAAGAACCAGTTTTTGTACCAGAAAATCAACAAGTAATCGGACACAAAACGATTGCATTTGATGATTATGCAACACCAAAAACTAAGCAAGAGTTCCGAGATTCAATTGCCAAATCACTAGATGGTGATTGTCAATTTGAAGCAGGTATTTCTTCCAATGATTTTATAAGTGCTGGTGGAATTAAAGGCGCAGAAAATCCAGGCACGGGATTGATAAGATTCAGCGCTCACGGAACCTGTAATGGAATTAAGGTTTTTGGTATTGGGGAAATAAGCTACTACCAAAGCAAAGAAAAAGACAAATACACAACCTCAAAACTTGGGGAAATTTTTTATCAAGATAGAGATGCTAATTATGCTACATACCTATCACGATACATCGGTCACTATCCTGCTAATAGCGAAGAGTTTACCAAAGCTAAAACGATATCCAAAATTGATCTAGCAAATCGAAAGTTAGCTGTTAAGTCTTGTACAAATAAGTATAGCTATTCACAGGAATACACAGAATACCGTTCTTGCGTTGAATCTGAAGCAGAATTAAACAACTCATCAATTAGTTCATATGCAGGGTCTTTGTTTATGCGTAGCTTGGCAGCAGTTGCCCCATCATACGCAGCTGATATTGATGCTGAAAACAAGAAATACCAAGATAAGTGTTTTGGGCTTGAACTAACATTTGGGCAATTAAGATCAATATCACTCAATAATATTAGCAGTCTTTCTGAAATCTGTAAGCCAGTGAGCGATGAAAAATGAGTATACGTCGTTTGTTTGAAGATGGGTCATCGGAAGTATTGCCGAATATGGGGCGTGTGAAGGTTGGGGATGTTGTTCGCATTGAGGACAATGGTACACCAGACAGTGGTTCTTGGACATGGCATGAGCTGACAGCGAAAGAACCAATGAACACATTAAGTATCACCGAAAAATCGCAAGCTTATGCTGCGAAGTTTGTAGAGCTGGAACAGCCTGCTGCAACTACGAAAGCAGAGTTGATCTTTGGTACTGTTGGCGATAAACGCATCATGGTTTATCTAAGCGAAGAAGACAAAGCACAGGATCAGAGGTTCGTTGAGTTAGTTGCGTGGTTGGATGATGAGGTTGATGGTGTATATGGCGTTATCTTCAATCCGCTTGGTGATGTGCGTGTTTATCTGCGCGTTATGCCTTCAGGAAAAACAGCATTAGGTATGTTTGGTTCTCAAATAGATCCTACCGCAGGCTATCTGTGTGGTTTAAAAGATGTACCGAAGCATGTCATGGGCGCTGTCTCAGAACGCATCCAAAAGAAAGTTCATAACCCCAACTTAATGCTGTAGTTTTTTGTAGGTAAATAACCATGTATAGCCTTCTTTCTCGATTATTAATCTCGTTTTTGGTTACCCCTATTTTGATGTCGTGCGTTATTTATGCTACGGCAGATTCAGGTGCCGAATTTGCAAAACACATTCAGGACTTATATACCGATTCAATGGTAAGTTTATTGAGTCTTGTGTACGCATACATACAAGTTTCACTGATTGTATTTATTGTATTGGTTCTTGAATTATTGTTAGAAGTTATTGATCTTAAATTATTAAGTAAAAGATTCAAAAACGCTACGTTTGCTAATACATCTCTAGGCGTTCCTTTAGGTCAGAGAGCCGATTAATGATGTCCCGCACACCATATCCAGCCCCAGTCATCGCAATAATTGCCATTGTAATAACATG
>CAZSGH010000104.1:0-2249 GCA_964606405.1 uncultured Francisella sp. | reverse complement strand
GTATTGGCTTGTACTGCCGATGTCATTTGGTTCATAGTTGCACTGGTTTCTTCTAGTGCTGCTGCTTGTTCTTGCACCCGAGCAGATAAGTCGGACGAGCCTTGCGATACTTGATTGGCTGCTTCGTTAACAATATTCGAGGCCTGAACAGCTTGCGCCACCACATTTCTTAAATGAACGTTAGTCGCATTTAAGGCATTCTTGGTTTGTTCTAACTGACCCGCAAACTGTGCCTTGCACTCATGTGTTAAATCACCTTCTGACTGATAGCGCACAATCTCTGTGATACCTTTCATAGCCAACTCAATTTGACTCATCGAAGTATTAATATTTTCCTTCATGTCCAACAGTTCGCCACAAGCCGCTTGATTGACTCGACCTGTAAAATCACCTTCACGCATTTGAATCATGGTTCGGTTAATATCAAAAACAATATCATGAAGAACGGTCATTGCCGCATCGGCATTACGAAGCATAATGCCGTAATCACCAGAAAAACGATCGCTCACATCAATATTAAATGATCCAGATTTTAAAGCTTGCATAACAGCAGACAGCTCTTGCATCACCGCCGTAATGTTATCGGCAGAGCCATTAATACCCTGTTTTAAAATAGCCAAATCGCCAACATAGTCGCCCGTCATTCGTTTAACGAGCTGACCTTGAGCAATCGCTGCAACAACGTCATTAGCCTCGACAATTACCTGTTCTAACTTACCTAATAATTGATTTAAAGCGCGTACTGTATCACCAACTTCGTCAGAAGCATCATACTGAATACGCTCATTAAAATGACTACTTTGAACAATATAACGAATACGATCAACCATCAAGCTCAATGGATAACGAATACCTTTGTGAATAACGAACACATAAAGCCAAGCGAGTACAAACAATAACACAACAACAAGCACAAGCGTCAACCAAACTGTCTGACTTGCTGCGGCCGTTTTAGCCTGAGCCATTACGCTGAGCGCTTTGTTCAAATCATCTTCGATGTCCTTAAAAACATTAATACGGTCTGTCGCCGCCGTAAACCACTCTGTCGCGGACACATCTAAAGGTTCATTAGCAATCGTTTTGACAATCGCTTGGCTTTCCATGTGTTCTAAGTGAGAAAATAATGTGCTAGCTCGCAGAGCTAATAATTTTTCGGCTTGTTGTGATGGGGCTAACTTTAAAAACTCGTCCAACAATATTTTACGTTGCGCACCCAATGCAATGAAGCGCTGCAGCACAGCAGCATCAGAGAACTTCGTTGCCGCAAAAGCGGCATTCCCAACTGCACGTTCCTGACCTGCCAACTCTTTCGCCGTCATCAACACTCTTAGCGCTTGAGATGCCCTCGCAATATCTGCAACCGATACCGTATTGTCCATAAAATCAATACCATGCTTAATGGTAGCCGTATAAAACGAAATCGCAGTGGCAACCGAAACGGACAAGGCGTTGATCTCATTGCGCTTGGTCGGCAATAAGCGACCAGCTTCTAATAAAGCTGAGAGTGCGGTCAATTGTGCTGCCGGTAAATGACTGGTCATCACGGTTGATTGCAAAGCTTGCATGGCTTGATCAACTTTACTTCTTTGCGCCATCAAAGCATCTCGATTTTTTTCGCCTTTAGAGGCAATAAAACCAGCAGTCAGTCCACGCTCAACTTGTATTTCATGAACGACTGTCGCAACCGAAACACCACTATCCAATACCATAGATAACGACTGCATTTCTGAGTGCGACTGCACTGCAGTCTTGATCTCATTGCCAATACCAACGACCATTAGCAAAGAAACGCCAGCAAAGGAGAATAATAATTTTTGTGTAATTGTCATGATTGCTGACACTCCAATCCAATTCCGTAGACTGCTTGCATCATTTTATTGCTCCATATCAAGTTGACCATAAATATTTTTGATTTTTTATACCTTATTATGCTACGCACAAATAAAAACTAACAACAAAAAATACTGATATAGACATTAATTAAACGAGTTCGTTTTTTGGGTTAACGGAACCACGACAAAATAAAAAAATGAGAATAAAAAAGGCGCATCATTGCGCCCTTTTTTATTGAAAATAATTCGTCAGAATGATTAAAACTCACCCCATTCATCACTACTGCTTTTCTTAGCAGGTGCTGGCAAAGCTGCTGGTTTTTTAGCTGGCGTACCTTGTACACGTGCTGGCGGACGGCTGGGCGCAGCATTCTGACGATGATTTTGTTCCTGCCCTGTCTTAAAAAACGCCATGTC
>CAZSGH010000103.1:0-2411 GCA_964606405.1 uncultured Francisella sp. | reverse complement strand
CATAGCCCGACGGGGCGAATAGCGGTAATCCTAACCGTGTGGGGGTGCATCTTTTTTAGGATGCTCGCAGAGGAAGTGATAGTGTTGGATCAATGACAATTTTTGATGACTGCTTTATTAATGATGATGACTTGCTAGAGTACACACCAAAAGATTGGCGGTATGCTATCCCTCAAACAATAGCAGAAGCGAAAAGCCTCATTAAAAAAACAACAATCACTAATGAAAGCATTCAGGCTAAAAAGCAATGGATTTTTGAAAATCAATTGAGCGTTATTGAGGGCATTGCAGAAGACAATGCTGAAAAGAATAGAGACGAAATTAGTTGTTGTGGATATGGAGTTGATGGCGATTATTATTACAAAATCTGTACATACGGCTATGACAGCTCAATTGATTGTGAAATTGGAAGAGACGAATATGAGGACTTTATTAATGGGATTGACCTATTACCAGAAACAGCAAGCGACATAATCACATTTTATTCTATTTATTCTATTTATTCTATTTATTCTATTTATTCTATTTATTCTATTATCGAGCATATTGCAGATAGTGCATTTTCAACGCGCTATCTATATGAAGAGCAAAGCGAATATCAGGATTATCTAAACAACGACAAGCCAATCTTACTGAAACTGAAATCTTTATATTATCCGCATTAGCATTAGCTGTTATGGCAGATAAAGAAGAACACGGCAATAGTGGCTATTATTGCAAAAAGGCTGATTTGGCAACCAAAGCTATGATGTGCGTAATGAAGGCTAAAGAGCTAATTGCAGATAATGAGTTCTTTGAGTCTGTGAAAAGCACCGACAAAAGAATCAGGTTTGAGGTTACGGCTGAGGTGCGCAACGCTTATGCGGACTCAATACGGGAAGAAGTCAAAGAGCAAGTAAAGCAGCGAGAAAAAGCAGAGCACGCAAAGATGATGGCATCAGCTAGAAACGCACAGCATGCCGCTGCTAAAGAGCTGTTTATTTCTGTTGAAGAGATTAAGCGGTTTATTGCAGAGCAAGAAGCTAAAACTTGTGCGGTGTAAATGAAAACGACCACTAAAAAATTTGATCGCTTGTTATTAATGGCGGTTGAGTATGGCTAGAAGCAAAAAATACAGCCTACCTTTTGATAAGGCTGGCGGTGTTGTCGTAATACAGCTCATCTAGCTATTTGAACCTGTCATCACAAGGAAAGACACTAATCACTTTAATGCAGGTGCATTGGCAACATGATAAGTCTGTTGCGTATGGTATTCTGGAGGCTATGGATAAAATACCATGCTCAAAACTGAAAGCACGGGAAACATTTATCGAGCTTGCTAATGCTGGCTTTATTGAAATGGTTGATGATTCTTGGTTTGATAGCCGCACACAATCCAAGTCAAGAACATGGCGCTTAACATGGCTGCCATGGCACGGAAAGCACCAACAAACGAGCGGGAACAAAATAGCCCAACGGGTCTA
This sequence comes from uncultured Francisella sp., assembly GCA_964606405.1. Classification (GTDB taxonomy): domain Bacteria; phylum Pseudomonadota; class Gammaproteobacteria; order Thiomicrospirales; family Thiomicrospiraceae. The sequence goes on along the minus strand of CAZSGH010000103.1, from coordinate 948 downwards.
AAAACGATACCTATGACCACCCTTCAAGTATCAAAAACGATACCTAAGAAAATTTAGTTATCTTCATAGGTATCAAAATAGATACCTGTGAATGGGTTTTTAGAAAGTGACAGGTATTGAAAATTAACCACTCCTACTTAAGCCACCCATATCTGTTAATCATAGATGTTTCAACGGCAAGAATAGTAGCAGACATTAATTACCGAACTTTCTTGAATTACTTAATTATTTCGGCAAAATAAGGAAACTTTGGAAAAAATGGGCAGTATTTTAAGTGGTAATCGATACCAATACGGCAAGCCAAAAACCAGCACCACGTTAAGAATCGACATTAAATCGTTACGAACAGTAGGCGCACTAAAACAAAATACCAGTAATGATCTTAGCTGGAATAATAGCGGTCGAATCATCGGATCTATCAGACTTATAACTGCCTAGAATAGCGTTACTCTTCAATACACGGCGACAACGCATGGCATTACACACAACAAAAACCAATATGTCAGACTGGAGAAAACACCCTGCAATTATGGCGGATTTCGGCAATGGTTTGCCTGTCCGTCTTGTGGCAAGCGCGTTTTGTTGCTTTATAGTGGTGTTGGGTTTAAGTGTCGGCAGTGTGCCATAACCTGTCCTATCAAAGCCAATCAGAAGGTCGGTTAGACAGAAGCAATACGCGCTTATCAAAACTGAGGAAAAGACTAAACTGGTACGGCGAGCGATTACCTAGCAGACCCAGATATATGCACCAAACAACCTTTTAACGATTACAAAATGAAGCGCTAGACGCCTATTCCCTTTCAATGAGCTTGATAAATGGTCATTTTGAAAAGCTGATTAAGGCATTGTAAAACCGATATAACATATTCAAGGCCATGGAATTACCAGGAATAGGAGCCTGTAAATCTATTTGTGTAAACGCCCAATAAATTACTGGTAGTTTTTAAG
>CAZSGH010000102.1:0-2450 GCA_964606405.1 uncultured Francisella sp. | reverse complement strand
ACTTTAATCCACTACATTTCGCATACTTAAAGAACCGTTTTATTATCGCAGCACTTTGAAAAATTTCAAGATAAAAAATATTCATCCTAATTATTTGTAATAAAGATTGAGTTTTTATAAATAAATTAAAACCAAGCAAAGATAAAAAGCTTTTCTTTTTGCAATTCTAATATGATAAAAGAATATAGAGCTATTAATGATTTAATAAAGCACATAATAACCCCAAAAAGAAAAACACCTTTTGCAAATAACATTAGAGAAGTTATACCCAGTATTTCTAATGAAACAAAAAACAACAAAAATATAAACAAAATAACGTATCTGTTTTGACTACCAATAAATCCATTCAATCGCGCAATCAACCGCCAGTTTTTGATGACATTAAATATAGGTAGTGCTATCTGCTTGTATACGAGCTCTTCGAATACAATAAACAACAAAATAACTGGGTAAAATATTACCCTTTTCAATATATCTACAAGTTTCACGCTTTTTTCCTACGGTGCATTCTTGGCTGACGAGTATAGCATAATAGACTCTGTCGAACACCAATCGTCTAACGCTACACAGACTCATTAGCTATCCTAACCCATCATTAGACATCTCACGTCTTATGAAATTATGCGGCACTTGGTTGTTATGCTGTATTGGGTGATAATACGGACTAATTTGTCATCTACATTGGGTTCGTTATGTCATTTGCTGCTAGTCATGAAACCTTAGTCCGTCATATTCAGATGTTAGGACTCATCCCACGCTCACCAGCGCAAATCACCGTTGCAGCATTAACGCAATCGTTAAACGATTTAGGCTATAAAGTCACTTCTCGGACAGTTCAGCGCGATCTAAATGATATTTCTAGGGTTATGCCGTTAGAGTGTAACGATAACAGTAAACCTTATGGTTGGAAGTGGGCGAGGAATGCCCGAACGCATTTGCCCATGATGAGCCTTCAAGAAGCCCTAACACTTTATCTGGTTCAGCAACATTTACTCCATGTCGTACCACCCACGATGCTCGATGACTTACAGCCTTTGTTCGTACAAGCAAAACAGACAATTCATGCGTTAGGCAACAAAAACCAAATCCATCATTGGTTAAATAGCGTAGTGATTGAATCACCGACACAACCGCTCATTGCACCGTCACTGAATGTCAGTATTCAGAATACGATTTACCAAGCTGTTTTTGAACAAAAGCCATTAATGGCGACTTACAAAGCAATGCAAACAGGTCAAGAAAAGACATTTTTATTGCATCCATTAGGTATGATTCAACGTGGCAAAGTTACTTATTTAGGAGCTACAGTTAAAGACTATACAGATATCCGTTTGTTTGCATTACATCGTTTCATCTCTGTCGATATTCTTTACTTACAAGATGCTGCGCCTAAGAATCAGCAGTCTTGGACAGATTATCTCGCCTCTGGAGCTGCGGGATTTCATGAAAGCGCACAGGATAAAATCTGTTTAACAGCACAAATTGACGAATCGCTTGCAACACGCCTGAAAGAAACACCATTATCAGACAATCAAACAATTATTGCTATCGCTCAAAATGGCTGTTATCAGTTAGAGGCTAGTGTCTTCGATACATGGCAACTAACATGGTGGATACTTGCCCAGGGAAATAGTTTGGTTGTGCAAACGCCACACGAACTGCGCCAGCGTATTCGGCAGAAACTGATTGATAGTTTGCAAGCATACGACTTGATTACTTAAGACGCATAATGTCTTATTGTGCATTATCCTAACCTTAGATAACAATGCTTGGTTATTAAAAATAATTTTAATATTTTAACTTATCAGTTATAAGGTTATATGATGGAAATTGATGTTACAGATGGTTATCGTAAAAACCCTTGGGCTAAGTTCAAAAATCCACTGAGAAAAGCATCATCAGGCGCATTTAATACACCGAATGTCGTCAATTTTCGTGGTAATGAACGATTTGATGACTTAGTTTTGCAGCAGGATGTGTCTAGAGGCAAGAAAATGGGATCCAACCAAATGTTACCGATTCATATCCCGATTAAGGTACCACCAACCATTAAAGCAACAAAACTGGGCGTAATAGATGGCGATGATTCGCTAGCGGCACCAAGCGCTGAAAAAAATGAATCGCCCGAAATGATAAAGACTCAGACGAAGTTAGTAGATATTTATGTATAATTTTTAACAGACCACAGACCATAGGACAGATTTTTTGTCTAAAAAGAACGAACGGCAATCCGTGCAGGCTAAAGGTTAACTTTGGGTTATACAAGTTAGCGCGACAATTACAGAGACTGAACAGTATTTTTAATGCTCAGCAACCCTTTTTGGCAGGCTTCTCGCTACAATAGGCTTATTACCATTACCATAAGTTATTGCTATGCGTGTGCTCATTGCTGCCCTACTCATCACGATTACTCAAAACGCTTTTTCGGCTATTTCACTCAGCCCATTGTC
>CAZSGH010000101.1:0-2477 GCA_964606405.1 uncultured Francisella sp. | reverse complement strand
GGCTTGTTGGTAGTTATTTGTCATGATTGCACCTTATCTGCTTAAGTTAAGTTAAGCTTAAAATGTGAAGCGACACAATGAGTCTTATAAGAGTTTTGTAGCGAGCGTATGCAATAAAAAGAGCTGAAATAATTATGAGTTATTAATATAAAATCCCAAAAATCCACAGCGGAATGCACTGTCATCGCCAATGTTGATGCCTTTCAAATTGCTCAGGTGCGAAGTTTTTGAAGCAGCTTATTACAAAGTAATTGCGTGTGTAATATGTCTTGAGCATCTACCGCCGAAGTTCACGACTGAGACTATCTGCTAGAGATGAACGCATGCCAGAATTATGGGCTGGAATGAACGAGTATTTTTCTTTTTACCACGAAAAGCGTAAACCTCAGTCTTTGGATTTAGCACACCGAAAGAAGTTGGGAGCGCTGCTCAGATTAGGAAAAGGAGACCATCTTAAACTAACAAGATTTTTTGTCTTTACTCTTGGATTCACTATATAGTCCAAAATGACATGCTCATTGATTGACTAAATCAAAAACAATAACTATTATTAATCTTGATTATTGATAATAGGAAGTGAATCATGGCTAATGCCGATACGCGTGTACTGACTGCTCATATTCCCATGGGAATGGCGGAACAAATTGATCAAATCGCCTCTAAGTTAGAACGCTCTAAAAACTGGATTGTCAAACAAGCTTTATCTGCATGGTTAGACCAAGAGGCCTTGCGTGATAAATTAACTCACGAAGCATTGTCCGATGTTGATGCCGGAAATCTTGTCAGTCATCAATCCATGCAAGCTTGGGCTGATAGTTTAAGTTCTAATATCCCATTACCAACACCTGTATGATTGATATTCACTGGACAAGTAAATCGGCATCTGACATGGTGCGTTTGTATGAGTTTCTTGCGCCAGTTAATAAAAATGCAGCGGCGAAGGTTGTTCAGTCAATTTCTAAAGCGCCTGACGTATTGGTATCTCATCCTAGATTAGGTGAAAAGATAGAAGGGTTTGAACCGCGTGAAGTTAGGCGGATTTTAGTTGGTGATTATGAAATACGCTATGAAGTACAAGGCGAGAGCATTTATATTTTGAGAGTTTGGCACACTAGAGAGTATAGATAGCTATTTAAATGAATTAAATGGCATCTCTTTTCCTTAGCGTGCTTTATTTCCGTTTTCTGTGACGACCCCAGATACAGCTGCGCTCACCATTGATGAAACCATCCTCAATGAACACTACGCCTCTAGCTATGGCATTTTCAATGGCAAGGCCAGTGAAACAGCGGTATTGCGCTTTTCTGCGCATGCCGCGCAGTGGGTGGCTGATGAAATTTGGCACGAAAACCAAACCGCCGAATGGTTGGCTGATGGTCGCTATGAGCTTACTATTCCTTATCATGAGTCGCCTGAGCTGATTGGCGAAATTATGCGTTGGATGCCAGATGTGCAAGTAATAGCACCCATGTCGCTGAAAGAGAAGGTGGTGCAATTGTTGCATAGTGGATTAAAGATAAATCAATGTATTTAGGATATTCAATTTATCCGAACATCGACTTCTATTTGATCTTCGATGTACGCTGATACACTGATTCTTCAAATTGATTCTCAGTTCGTAACTCATTCTAACGCCTTAACGCATAAGTTGTATTTACTCAATCCAATGGAAATGAATATTTTATGCAGTTGGTTGGTTAGAAAAATTCATGTTGCACTTTATAGTGAAGTCGAACAAGCATGAAGCAAATCAACCAAAGAGCTGACTGGTTTCCGAATTGGTTTCCACAATAAATAAAAACAATTAAATATCATTAAGTTAAAACAATAAACAAATATTTCCCATGCAAACGAACAACACTTTTATACGTTCACTACTGTTTATAGCTGCATGATTTTGTTGCATTTTAATTTCACCTTTCCATACTTGTTCGTGGTTGGCTACAATTATTCACTGCCACTTTATAGCCAAATTCTAAATGATCGTTGTCTTGAGTTAAATAGTAACATGAGCAAACCAAGTATTGATTTTAATGTTAAGTCTATCGAGAGAATAAAGCACACAGGCAAAGATGAGGTGATTCGCTTTGATGGTAATCTTTATTTGCGCGTGAGGGCATCATCTAAAACTTGGGTATTTAGAAGCAGCAACAATGGCAAACAAAAGTTTATCACTATTGGCACATTCCCCGACATTAGCCCCACAGAAGCAAAGCGTGAAGCCTTAGAACTGGCAAGGCAATCAAACGCCATAACCGCTAACGTCAAAACACTTGTCGAAGCCTATTATGATGGTATGGTTGCTACAAAGCACAAACACCCACAACAGGCTAAACACTACCTTGATTTAATTGTCGCACAGTTTGGCAATAGCACCATCAGAAGCGTTAGGCGGTTAGAACTGACAACATGGCTCAGGACTTACAGCAAAGGGCGACCCCGTGCAGGCGACATGATGCGCTCCCACCTCAAAAAGA
>CAZSGH010000100.1:0-2624 GCA_964606405.1 uncultured Francisella sp. | reverse complement strand
ATTTTTAGAGATTTCCTTTAAGGGGTAAAAATAAAATGTTTTCGAGTCTTCTTAGTCGATTGTTTGCAACAATCGTTGTTTCTTTGTTTGCTTTGGTTCTAGGTTATGGCATTTATACAACGCTTGCCTTTGGTAACCTCACTGATCGTGCATCTGCTTCTTTGGATCAGTTAACCACGAATACACTGGAGCAGCAGCTTGCTCGGCAGGTCGATGATAGTGCGCGGGTTATCGAAACGGCATATCGTGGCTTAACCTTAAATGTACAGTTAGTCTACAGTTCTTTGGCATTTTTAATGCCTAGCGATTCGCTGGATATTGGTTCGGACAAAGTGGAAGCATTTGGTAAGACATTGCCGACCATTCGCTTTAAAGATCAGGTGATGAACGAAAACTATGCGCTTGTCGATGATTTTACGTTGATGACGGGTGGTAGCGTAGCAACCCTTTTTGTTCGAAATGGCGATGATTTTGTTCGCATTAGCACCTCGTTAAAAAAAGAAGATGGAACTCGAGCGGTTGGTACGAGTTTAGATGTTAAGCATCCTGCTTATGACAAGGTGTTGCGTGGTGAAACCTATACAGGTTTAGCAACCTTGTTCGGTAAAAAGTATATGACGCATTATCAGCCCATTATGCGCGACGGTAAATCGGTGGCCATTGCCTTTGTTGGTTACGATGCAACTAAGGCATTTGAATCGCTAAGCAACCAGTTGAAATCGGTTAAGGTGGGTAAGACTGGGTATTTATTTGCACTCGATGGCAAAGGGACTTTGGTTCTACATCCGACCCGTGAAGGTAAGAATATTGCCGATAAAAAAGATGTTAATGGTTTTGCCTATATTCAAGAACAACTGGCTAACGCTAAAGTGGGCGAGGCTAAGTTAATTCGTTATACCATTCCAGATAAAGAAGGAGACACACCACGGGAAAAAGTGGCTGCCGCCTACACCCTATTGCCAGGTTTAGGTTGGATTCTGTCCTCAAGCGCCTATCCCGAGGAGTTTACATCGGCATTTGATCAGGCAAAGTCGGTGCTGATAAGCGATTTGTCTCATGTGCAACATTATGCCCTAGCACTGTTGGTCGTGGTCGGCTTGTTAATGTTGGGTGTTATTTTTGTTGTGCTACGTCAGTCGTTGCACTCGCTCATGCAACTGGCTGTTACTATGAAACGCATCGTGTCTTCAGGAGACTTATCGCAACGAGCCCCTACCGACAGTGTAACCGAGGTTAAATTGGTTGCTATAGAGTTTAACCAACTCATCGAACAAATGGACAAGGTTGTGGGCGAAACAGAAACGGTATTGTCTGCATTGGGTGATGGTGCTTTTGATAAGCGGGTTGCACAAAGCTATCCAGGAAAATTAGGCGATTTAGCGCAGGCAGTGAATGGTGCCATTCAACAAGTTACCGCGACGGTGATCAATATTGACCATGTGATGAAGTCATTTGCTGATGGGCAATTTGGCACGAAGGTTAACGAAGATTCGGCAAAAGGTGCATTTAAACAAATTTTGACACAGGCAAAGGTTGCTTCTGGCTTTTTATCGACAACGATTAACGATATCAATGCCGTGATGCATCACATGAATGAAGGTGATTTTAATGCGCGCGTACAAGCAGATGCTAGAGGCGATTTGCAGCAGTTAAAAGCAACCATAAATACCTCTATGGATCGTTTGGCGATGGCGATGAATGGCATTACCCATATCGTTATGGCGCAAGCAGAAGGCGATTTGACCAAAGAGTGTACAGCGGATTTTCATGGTCAGCTTAAAGATTTGCAATCGGCAATTAACGCATCGGCGGCTAAGTTAAAAGAAGTCATTGCTGTATCCATGCAAGTTTCTCATGTGGTTAGCGATGCCGCTGAGCAGGTTTCTTATGGTTCAAGAGATATTTCGGGGCGTGTGCAAGAGCAAGCCGCATCGCTAGAAGAAACGAGCGCAACGATGAATCAGATGTCGGCAGCGGTACAAGCCAATACCGCCAATGCGCGCAAAGTTGCCGAGCTGACCAATCACGTTCAGGGTCAGGCAAAAGATGGCGTGCAGGTCATGCAACAAACCATTTCTGCCATGCAGTCGATTAAAGAGTCGAGCAGTAAAATTAGCGACATTGTTAGCATTATCGACAGCATTGCTTTCCAAACTAACTTGTTAGCGCTTAACGCCGCAGTTGAAGCCGCGCGTGCGGGTGAGCATGGTCGTGGTTTTGCTGTAGTAGCATCCGAAGTTCGTACTTTAGCAGGTAAGTCCGCCGATGCTGCCAAAGACATTAAGGCATTGATTAACGACAGTGTATCTCGTATCGAAAACGGTACGCAGCTTGCCGACAAGTCTGGTGAGATGCTCCACGGTATTGCGGGTTCTATTGTGCAAGTGGCTGGTATGATTGAGCAGATTGCGAATGCCAGTAATGAGCAAAGTGTGGGGATCGGTCAAGTGCATTTAGCCATTGCCGATATTGATAAGGTCACGCAAGAAAACGCAGCACTGGTCGAAGAAACCACAGCATCAGCAGAAAGTTTGAGCACGGAAGCAAACAACCTACGCAACAACATGGCGTTCTTTAAGACAGGTCAGCAACAAAATTATCGTTCGAATGCTGCGCCCAGTCGC
>CAZSGH010000099.1:0-2702 GCA_964606405.1 uncultured Francisella sp. | reverse complement strand
CAGATGGCCATGCCGTTAGCGGATGGTTCGGGTGCGGCTGCCTGTATGCGCAATGCCTTGCGCGATGCACAGTTTAATCCAGAGGATGTCGATTATATTAATGCTCATGGAACCTCGACCCCTTTAGGTGATGTTGCTGAAACAAAAGCGATTAAATTGGCTTTTGGCGATGCGGCTAGTCGTTTGATGGTTAGTTCTACTAAGTCGATGACAGGGCATGCATTAGGTGCAGCTGGAGCAATAGAGTCTATTTTGTGTGTGCTGGCATTACAAGATCAGCTTGTGCCGCCGACCATTAACTTGTATGAACCTGATGAAGAGTGTGATTTGGATTATGTGCCGTTGGTTGCTCGTCAGGCGCAGGTTCGCGTTGCCGTTAATAACTCTTTTGGTTTTGGTGGGACAAACGCGACCTTAATTTTCGCCCAGGTGTGTTAAGTGTCAGCACTGCCTCCCGAAGTAATAGCGAGGATAATCCCTGAAGCGGTTGATTTACTGCGCTTACATACTGCCTTTCCAGATAAATATCCCGCACTCTTGGCGTCCGCTAGTGGGGCGGTGAATGGACATCGTTACGATTGTCTTTTTGCTGGGTTAATCCCTGTTTCTTTGTCTGTGCTCGATGCGCTTGATGTCTCTGTTACTCAGTCTGTTTCGGACTTTCCCTTTATTGGTGGCTATGTTTGTTTTTTTCCTTATGAGTATGCGGCACAAGTAGAACCCAGTTTGTCTTTACCTGTTCAAGTTGGGTTGGATGCTCAGGTTTGGCGGGTGTCGGCTGCTTTTATTTGGGATCACCAGACCCATACCTTAAGCGCTGTTGCACAGCCTGAATATCACGATTGGTTAGAGCAGTTGTGGCAGGATTGGGATTCATTACCATCGTCAGATATCAAAGCGAAGCGTTCTGTTAATGCTTTGGTGAGCGAAGCGCCAGAACAAGGCTTTTTAGACGGAGTTGAACGCTGTAAGGATTATATTCTTTCGGGTGACGTATTTCAGGTAAATTTGTCGCGTCAGTGGCAAGCACAGATTGATACGCTCGTCACGCCAGCCGATATTTTTGCACAGCTTAGAGTTACTAATCCTGCGCCTTTTTCAGCATTGTTGGCATGGGAAAGTCAGGCAGTGATTAGTTCGTCTCCTGAGCGTTTGGTTCGGGTGCAACAAGGGCGTGTCGATACGCGTCCGATTGCGGGAACGCGCCGTCGTGGTGATGATGCACAAGCCGATAATGCACTGATTGAAGAGTTGCGAGCACATCCCAAAGAAAATGCCGAGCATATTATGCTGCTTGATTTAGAACGTAACGACTTAGGTCGTGTTTGTGTGCCTGGTAGTGTGCGTGTCGATGAGTTGATGAGCGTAGAAAGCTACACCCATGTGCATCACATTGTTTCTAATGTGTGTGGACAATTGAAAGCAGGAATCACGGCGAAGCAAGTGATTGATGCCGTCTTCCCAGGTGGGACGATCACGGGTTGCCCTAAAGTGCGCTGTATGGAAATTATTGCCGAACTAGAGCGAACGCCTCGTGGCGTTTATACGGGCTCTTTGGGTTATGTAAGTCTCGATGGGCAGATGGATTTGAATATTTTAATTCGTAGTTTCTATTGGGAAGCTGGAGTCTTGACCTTTCGGGCGGGCGCTGGCATTGTCTATGATTCAGTCGCACAAGCAGAGCTGGAAGAGACAAGGCATAAGGCAAAGGGCTTGCTGAGGGCGTTAGGATGAGTCTCGCTGAAAGATTACCGTTACGCTCTTGCCTTTATGGCGACGGTTTATTTGAAACGATGGCTTATCGTGCAGGGGAATTGCGTTATTGGTCATATCATTGGGCGCGATTACAACAGGGATTGTTGCGTTTGTTGTACCCTAAGGTTTCAGAAATGGATATTTTGGCTGTATTGCGGCCTCAGCTAGATGCGCTAACAACAGATGCCGTCATTAGGCTCACGGTAACGCGACGCGGTGCGCGTGGTTATCGTGCTATGCCCGATGCACAGATTGATATTGACGTGCAGATATCGCCTTTTCCGGCACAGCGCTGGCATGGTCGAGGCATTAAGGCACGTTGGTGTACAACAACCTGGGCGCAGCAACCATTGCTGGCAGGTATTAAACACCTCAATCGACTAGAACAGGTATTGGCACGCAGCGAATGGACAGATACGACGATTGAGGAAGGATTGGTTTGCGATACGGCTGGCAGTGTTATTTCGGGTACAATGTCAGCACTATTAGTGCGTTATGGTCAAATCGTTTTTGCAGCAGATATGAGTCAGACTGGCATTGATTCGGTTGCCAGACGGGTGGTGATGCATGCTTTGCCTGAATTAGGCTACAGCTTGCAAATGCGTAGCCTCTCACGTCAAGATATCATTAATGCGGATGAAGTTATTATGATGAATGCAATACAAGGTGTTGGTTTTATAACTGAATGCGATGGTTATTGTGGTGTTTCTAATCAGTTAGCACTGTCTGTGAATGGTTTTTTCTAATGCAAGCAGAAATTTTTATACGAGGAATGTATCATGCTCCGTAAGGGCGTTGTATGGATAGCGATGGCTGGCATGATTATGACGGGTGTCTATCAGTGGTTTTTTTCGATGACACGTTCTCCGATTAGTGACGTGCCCACACAGACGGTTGTTAGCATTGTTTCTGGATCCCACTTAACAAAATCTTTCTCTTCGCAGAGA
>CAZSGH010000098.1:0-2908 GCA_964606405.1 uncultured Francisella sp. | reverse complement strand
ATATTTAAATAACGCACCAAACTGCTCTGGTAGGTTATAACCAACAGTGTCTGGAATATTGATGGTTGTTGCACCTGCATTAATAACCGCTTCAAATACACGACATAAGAACTCAGGATCCGAACGCCCCGCATCTTCAGCCGAAAACTCAACATCGTCTGTATGCTGACGCGCACGCTTCACGGCATGCACAGCACGCTCAACCACCTCATCTGGTGTCATGCGTAGCTTCTTTTCCATGTGAATGGGAGAGGTAGCAATAAAGGTATGAATACGCCCCCTATTTGCTGCTTTAATCGCTTCTCCCGCCAAGTCAATATCGCGATCTACGGCACGAGATAGACCACAAATCGTAGCATCCTTAACAGCCTTAGCAACTGCTTGAACCGAGTCAAAGTCACCCTGACTCGCAGCAGGGAAGCCAGCCTCAATGACATCGACGCGCAATTTTTCTAACGCTTTCGCGATGCGAACTTTTTCCTCGCGCGTCATTGATGCCCCTGGACTTTGCTCACCATCGCGCAATGTGGTATCAAATATGATTAACGACTCTTTCATGCTGACTCCTTCGATGATTTTTCTTCATTTGCAGTAAGTGACGGCTCAACCACAGCAGAATTTGTTTTACTTTTGGCTCGACTTGCGCGCCTTTCTTTTAATCCCCACAAGGTAATAACCAAGCCAGATACTGCATAAGCGAGCAAACCAAACAACAACAAAGTTGCAGGATCAATCAGAATGACAACACCAATACCAACAATTAGAATCATTGTTAGAAAAGGAACGCGCTCTTTAAGTTTAAATTCTTTAAAACTATGATAACGAAAGTTACTGACCATCAAAACACCAGCAGAGACCGTTAGCAACAAAGCGATGAGCATTGTAAATTGTCCGATGCTACCCTCACCGATCACCCAAACAAAGGCTGCGAGTAAGCCTGCTGCTGCTGGACTGGGTAAGCCTTGAAAATAACGTTTATCGGCAACGCCAACCTGTGTATTAAAACGAGCTAAACGTAAGGCTGCTGCTGCAACATAAATAAAGGCGGCGACCCAGCCAAACTTGCCTAAGTTTTGCAATCCCCAACTATAAACCAGCATCGCAGGTGCAACGCCAAAAGAAACCATATCCGACAAACTGTCGTATTCAGCACCAAACTCACTAGTAGCATTGGTCATGCGCGCTACGCGCCCATCTAAGAAGTCAAATACCATCGCAACAAAAATAGCAATGGCACCCTGTTCATATTGACCGTTAACTCCAGCAATAACAGCATAAAACCCGCAAAATAAAGCGGTCGTTGTCAGTAAGTTAGGTAGCCAATAAATACCTGTTTTTGATGTTTGCATCGCCCCTCCTTCCAAAATTCTTTAATAAAGGCTATGCTACCACATAAATACCCTAGTTAGATGCGCTAAATAGACAGGGAATTAATTAATCAACATCATGTTTATCATCAAAACTGAATCACGTTTTTGGAGACCCATCAATGCAAACAACGCAATCAGCGACCAGTAATACGGCAAAAAACGATAGCCAACAGCAAGTACTCACCTTCACTCTTGGCTCTGAAATTTATGGCTTAGACATTTTACGTGTGCAAGAAATTAAAGGATGGGAAGCAACGACACCTATTCCGAATGTACCAAACTATGTGAAAGGTGTTATCAACCTTCGCGGAGTTGTTGTTCCAATCGTTGACCTGCGTGAACGTTTTGACATTGCTGAACCAACATACGATTCAACCACTGTCGTTATCATTGTTAAAACAATGCTCAATCAAAAAAACGAACGTATTTTAGGCATGGTAGTAGATAGTGTGTCAGATGTTTATACTGTCGACTTGACGACGCTTCAAGCATCGCCAAAACTCGGAACAGGCAGTATGTCTGAACAAGAGTTTGTTATGGGACTAGCCACTCTTGATGGACAAATGATGATTCTGTTGGATGTCGATCACTTGGTTCAAGATGGCTTATTCCAAGCATTAGAAGGCGGAAGAAAGCCAAGCTGATTGATAATTCAATCACGCAATAAAAAATGCCAGCTTTCGCTGGCATTTTTGTATCGAGATGAAAACCAAATTAGTTTTTAGTCTTGTCTACAATTTTATTAGCATGAATCCAAGGCATCATACTACGAAGCTTCTCACCCACAACCTCAATTTGATGCTCAGCATTCAAACGACGACGCGCAGTCATTGAAGGATAGTTCAACTGACCTTCTAACAAGAATTGCTTCGCATATTCACCGTTTTGGATGTTCGCTAAAGCTTCACGCATCGCTTTGCGAGACTCTTCGTTAATTACCTTGTTACCCGTGACATACTCACCATACTCAGCATTGTTAGAAATTGAGTAGTTCATGTTAGCGATACCGCCTTCGAACATCAAATCAACAATCAACTTTAATTCGTGCAAACATTCGAAGTAAGCCATTTCAGCTGGGTAACCCGCTTCAGTCAAGGTTTCGAAGCCCATCTTAACCAATTCAACCGCGCCGCCACACAATACAGCTTGTTCACCGAACAAGTCAGTTTCTGTTTCGTCTTTAAATGTTGTTTCGATAATACCAGTACGACCACCACCAATCGCAGAAGCATAAGATAAAGCTTTTGCTTTAGCTGTACCCGTTGCATCTTGATAGATTGCGATTAAATCAGGAATACCACCACCTTTTACAAACTCACTACGAACAGTATGACCTGGCGCTTTAGGCGCAATCAACATAACATCCATATCCGCGCGTGGCGTGATTTGATTGTAGTGAATGTTAAAACCATGTGCAAACGCTAAGGTCGCATCTTTCTTTAGATTAGGTGCAATATGATCACGATATAAAGCGCCTTGAGATTCATCAGGAGAAAGAATCATGACAAAATCAGCACCTTTAACAGCATCTTCAATAC
>CAZSGH010000097.1:0-3073 GCA_964606405.1 uncultured Francisella sp. | reverse complement strand
ATGCCATACTGAGTAAATTCTGCTGTTGAACTACTCGTCCAATGTGTCGGCGCAATCGCTGGATTTTCCTGATTCATCGTTCCAGAAATATCGCACGAGAATGAACCGCTGACACCTGCATTGATATTGGTGTGTGTGCCAGTTAACGACCATCCGCTCACATTAGTAGTTGGGAGAACCGTCAGGTCAGCACCAACCGCTAAGCTTGATGTTCCCGCTGTAATCGCTGCCGAAAGTCTAAACGTTTCTTCACCACCATAATAAGTAGGCGTAGAAACTTGCACAGAACAAATGCTGCGACCATTGCTAGAAGTCATTTGAGCACAGTCAGCGTTAGTCAGTGTTGGATGAGCAATATTGGCGTAATTAACAAAGGTTGTATTTATTGGTGTCAATGTAAATGCAATTGTCGGTGTCTGCCCTGGTGTAACTGCAGTAACAGTAATTGTTTGTGTTGTTGCCGAGCTAATCCTGTAAAAAACGTTATCTAACGATGCAGTATTGCTATCAGCACTAGATGACGACTCTCCACCGCCGCCGCATCCTCCTAATAATACTACTAACAACATTAATGCCGCAGAAAAAACCCAAGTTAATTTTCTCATCATGCCTTCTTTTTAAGTTAAATTATTTCAATAAGTTAATCGCGATAGGACAAGCCTGTGTACCTGTTAGTGTTTGCTCTGCAACGCCATCTTTATTGCTATCCAAACCGAGTGTATATCCAGATGAGCTATCAAGCGTAATAATTAAGTTGCTGGTTGCACCACCAACAATCATTGATCCTGATGTAGCACAAGCATAATTACTACCAACAACAGGACTAATCGTTGTCAGCGAAAACTTACCAACAACAGGACTTCCGCTGGCTGCTGTTGCATCTGAGTTAAAGCGATACGAAGTGCCACCCGTTGTCGCTGTGGATGCTGCAGATGCAACGCTACTACTGATGCTATATCCATCCTGCGTTAGGCTTAATGAGTTAAGTGTGGTCGCAACAATGCTAGGCGTGCTTTGACCCGCAACAACAAATGGTGATATGCCAGATATACTATAAGTTCTCGTCTTATTGGTACCCCAAGTATCGGTGCTTGTCATGCTCATATTGGCGGTTGCATCACTAACAATCGTCAAGTCCTCTGAGCCTGTTTTTGTCATTGGGTTAGAAGAACCATCTTGATTGTAAGCACAATTACTAATATTCATTGTCTCTCGATCGCCAACCGACAAACTATAGCTCGCATCATTGTCATAAATGGTTCCATTGACTGAACCACTGGTATTACAACTTGCGCTGAACTGATAGGTATTGGTACCAACGGTCGTTTGTGTTTGTGTATTGGTGTTAACACCTGGTGTCACACCAGCGTGCATGTTGATTAGCATAAAGGCGGCGCTAGCAACCGATTCTGCATTTTGCGCATTAATTGGCAATGTATTGGATCCTGCGGCAGTAGTATCCAAACCAACCGCAGCATTTTGCGCATTAATAAAATCCGTCGTTGCACTGGTTAAACCAAATACGCTAGGCGATACAGCAGCCACTGCCGCGTTGTATTGTGTCGTGCCTAAATTGCTGGCGATATTCGTACCACACAATGAAATCGCTGTGCCGTTATTCGTACCGTTAAACGCACCGTCGCTAATATCACTAGCAAGCGCAGCATACAGCGCATCAAGTGTCGCTGCTGTCGAACACGTCAGCTGCTCTGTGGCGAGTTTATCTAATCCTGCCAATACCATAGCCACTTTACCTGATTCAGTTGCTAAATCAGTCGCAACAAAGCTTGGTTTGATTTGCTCTGGTGCTGAACTTAAGCCGTAAGCCGCTTTCATTGCATTGTCGGCTAACGTTTTTGCTGAATCTAACGGCGTACCTTGTGTTACCAGCGTTTTAGCACGCGCGTATGCCATATCCGACACAGCATTAAGGTTGATGGTTACATTTGACTGACTGCTTGATGCTAGCGTCATGCCGTTAATGGGGCTAATCACCGACAAACTATTACCCGTTGTTTCGCTCGGGTAAGTACCGTTAAGAACACGAGCCACGATCATTTGATTCGCTGGCGTTGATAAGGTTTTGCTAAACGAACCATCCGCATTGGTGGTGGTTGTACCTAATAAAGCGCCATCAGATCCATCGGCATTAACGGCATAAATATTCACCGTAGCACCTGCCACAGGCCCACGAGTCGTGAAGCCTGAAACGGCTTGACTGACAACAACAGAGACAGCGCTTGCACCTGCAAAGCAACCAGTTAAAGAAACTGTCGTGCCAGAAATAGCGGCAACAAGTGCGGTTGCCATTAAGGTTTTCTTAAAAGTAATCATGGGTTAGTGCTCTCCTGTAAAGACGACGTTAGATCAGAAATAAAATCTTTGTGCATGTAGCCGTTATGCCAGCCTGCTAATTGTTTGATATTGCGCGAGTCCCAGCCATTGCACTGGGTAGATATTTCGGTCGTATAAGTTAAAATCCATGTCGCAGAGGCAACCAATGGATCTATGCCATCGGTGGTGCACGTTTCGTTACGTTCGTTATTACGGCACATTATTTTTAGAAATCGACCATCCGTTTCGGGACTTGTTTGAGCAAAGCCTAATGGCGTAGAAACAAAGCTGTACTGAACCATGTCGCCTTTTTGTGGCAACTCATTAGCAGGAATAAACATGAATGGATTAAGGTATAGACCATATAAAGTATCGGGCATTAAGTCTGTGCCACCTGCATGCGCACTAGTGAGCACTTCAACGAGATAGCCAGTATCTTTAGCCGTACAAGCGGAAGCGTTGGCATTTTTACTGCAAAAGTCGAGAAGACGTGTGCGTGCTTGGTCGCAATCGCTGTCACCTGTTGCTGGGCAAATGGTTTCGATTTTGCCGTAGGCAGTATGGTCAACCATCACTTTGATGGCTTTGCGGGTATCGTCTGCTTTTTCGGAGAAGAAAGGAATGTATTGATTATCGGGCTTTGCCGCAGCCTCGACAGGCTCTGCAGTGGCAATACTGCATTGAAAGCATAGAATTGAAAAAAATAAGGCTAAACAATTAGCCATCCATCTTTACGGCC
>CAZSGH010000096.1:0-3093 GCA_964606405.1 uncultured Francisella sp. | reverse complement strand
GCGCTGTTAGAAGCGGAGCAGATTTAGTGAAAACAACCGCGAAAAACGAATACCCGTTATTTATTATGGCTTCATTGCATTAATCGCCTTTAATCCTGCCATTTTCAAAATGATTGTTATTGGTAGCAATATCACTATTGGCGTACCGATGGGCGTGGGCATTATTCTATCGGCATTTGTCTTGACGGGTATTTACGTACGTAAAGCCAACAGCGACTTCGATGAATTAAGCGAAAAAATCAAAGCGGAGCATCACCTATCATGATGAGTAAGTTTTCATTTATTCTGTACGCGTTTGCGTTAATGCTTGTTGGCGGAACAGCGCTAGCTGGTGAAGGCAATAGCGTCAACACTAACGCCATTATTATGTTTAGTATTTTCGTTATGGGCACATTAGGTATTACCTATTGGGCTGCAGCGCGCACTAAGTCTGCTAAAGACTTTTATGCTGCTGGTGGCGGAATCACTGGCTTTCAAAACGGTTTGGCGATTGCTGGTGACTATATGTCGGCTGCGTCATTCTTGGGTATTACGGGCATGGTTTACGCCAAAGGTTACGATGGCTTAATCTACTCAATCGGTTTCTTGGTTGGTTGGCCTGTCATTATGTTCTTAATGTCTGAACAGCTACGTAACTTGGGTAAATACACCTTTGCGGACGTTGCTGCTTACCGTTTTAGCCAAAAGCCCATTCGTATTTTCTCTGCTGTTGCAGCGTTAACGGTTGTGTTGTTCTATCTCATCGCGCAAATGGTTGGTGCAGGTGCATTAATTCAAACCCTATTCGGGCTAGAATTCATGTATGCTGTTATCATCGTTGGCGTATTGATGATGGCCTATGTCATGTTCGGTGGTATGTTAGCAACGACTTGGGTACAAATCATTAAAGCGGTATTACTGCTTTCTGGTGCGACCTTTATGGCGTTTACAACCATGTACCTGATGGACTTCAGCCTCGAAAAACTATTCGAAACAGCCATTACTAAGCATGCTTCTGGCGACAAAATCATGTATGTTGGTGGTTTAGTATCAGACCCCATTTCTGCAATTTCTTTGGGAATGGCATTGATGTTCGGTACAGCTGGTTTACCACATATCCTGATGCGTTTCTTCACTGTTCCTGATGCAAAAGAAGCACGTAAATCGGTATTCTACGCAACTGGCTTTATCGGTTACTTCTACATTCTAACTTTCATCATCGGTTTCGGTGCGATTGCGTTTGTACTAGGCAACCCTGAGTATTTCAAAGATGGTAAGTTAATCGGCGGCGGTAACATGCCAGCGATTCACTTGGCGCATGCATTGGGTGGTAACCTATTCCTAGGCTTCATCTCTGCCGTTGCCTTTGCAACCATTTTAGCGGTTGTTGCTGGTTTGACCTTGGCTGGTGCATCTGCGATTTCTCACGACTTGTATGCTAACGTGATTAATCCTAATGCATCAGAACAGCAAGAAATTCGTGTTTCTAAGTTTGCAGTATTAGGACTGGCATTATTAGCAATCGCGTTGGGTATTGCGTTTGAAAAATCAAACGTTGCCTTCTTGGTTGGTTTAGCCTTTACCGTTGCTGCCTCTGCAACCTTCCCTGTGCTGATCATGTCTATGTATTTCCGTGACATGACAACGCGTGGTGCGATTTGTGGTGGTGTACTTGGCTTGATCTCTGCCGTGGTATTGATTGTATTAGGGCCTGGTGTTTGGAAAGCTGTTTTAGGTAATCCTGAAGCGATTTTCCCTTACAGCAACCCTGCACTCTTCACCATGACATTGGCATTTGTTGCCATCTATGTTCGTTCTAAAATGGACAAGAGTGAGCAAGCAGTTAGCGAGCGTGCAAAATTCAATGAACAGTTTGTGCGTGCACAGACAGGCATTGGTGCTGAAGGTGCTTCAAGTCATTAATTGACGGTAAGCACTAACGAAAAAGGCGCGATTCATTCGCGCCTTTTTTATATTAAAAATTTAATCAAATATTAATGTTGATATAAGATTGGTAACAGGTTAAAGGCTTACTCGAATATCTGCCAATAGCCCTTCGCTCGCAGCTTGTACCAAATCAAAAACGTGTTCAAAACCATCCTCTCCACCGTAATAAGGGTCTGGTACTTCTTGCTTACCCCATTGTGGTGCAAACTCTAAAAAGAGTCTGACTTTATGCTTAACATCATTTGGTGCCATATCCAGCAAAATACGCTGATTATCTTTATCCATCGCCAACACATAATCGTACTGATATAAATCTCCCAAATCGACTTTGCGGGCGCGCAAATCAGACAGATCAATACCTCGTTTTCTGGCGGTTGCAGCCGAACGAACGTCGGGTGGATTTCCGATGTGATAAGCATGAGTTCCTGCAGAATCAATCTCAATTAAGTGGCTTAGCCCTGCCTCTTGCACCAGATGGCGAAAAACACCATGCGCAGTCGGTGATCGACAAATATTTCCCATGCACACGAATAACACTTTTACACGTTCATTGCTGTTTATAGTTATCTGATTTTGTTGCATTTTTATTTTTACCTTTCTATACTTGTTCACAGTTATACGTCTTTATGCGTGGCTAATTGGTTTCCGAAATGGTTTCCGTAAATCGACAATATACAAATACTTTAGGTAATCATAGCATGAGTACAAAGAAGATAGAATTTAACGTCAAAGGCATTGATCGCATAAAGTACCAAGGCAAAGATGAGATTATTCCTTTTGGCGACGGGCTTTACTTGAGGGTGCGTTCAAGTTCAAAAGTATGGATTTACAGAACCAGAAACGACGGAAAATTAAAAGTAGTCACGATTGGCAAATTTCCCGACATTAGCCCCACAGAAGCAAAGCGTGAAGCGTTGGAACTAGCAATGCAATCAAGCGCCATAACTGCCAAAGTTAAAACACTTGTCGAAGCCTATTATGATGGAATGGTTGCAACAAAGCACAAGCACCCAGAACAGGCAAAACGCTACCTTGATTTAATTGTCGCGCAGTTTGGCAATAGCACCATCAGAAGCGTTAAGCGGTTAGAGCTGACAACTTGGCTCAGGACATACAGCAAAGGGCGACCCCGTGCAGGCGACATGATGCGCTCCCACCTCAAAAAGA
>CAZSGH010000095.1:0-3319 GCA_964606405.1 uncultured Francisella sp. | reverse complement strand
TCTGCCAACGAGACATAACGCAGTCCACGTCCAATAATAATATGATCGAGTACCCGAATATCTAAAGGTGTTAGCACCTTAGTGAGTTGATGTGTGACATCGATGTCGGCTTGTGAGGGTGTGGGGTCGCCACTGGGGTGGTTGTGCGCCAATATTAATGCGGCGGCATTGTGTTCTAAGGCTTTGCGCGCCACTTCTCGCGGATAAATGGGTGCTTCTCGCAAACTACCTGTGCTGATGATGTCTAAGCTAATCAAGCGATGCTTACTGTCTAAAAACAGGGCGCAAATCACTTCGCGTGTTTCGTGTGCTAGTTTGTCGGTCAGTACAGCAACGGCTGCTTTGGTGCTCGTTAGCAGCGCACCTTCTTTGAGCTGTGCCATGTAATGTCGACGCGCCATTTCTAGCACTGCTTGTAATTGAGCATATTTGGCATCGCCTAGCCCGTGATGCGCGCAGAAGGTTGTATGATTGGCAGCGATCAAAGCGGGTAATCCACCAAAGCCGTCAATTAAGTCTTGTGCGAGTTCGATAGCGCTTTTACCTTTTACCCCGACACGTAAAAAAATTGCGAGTAATTCGGCATCGGATAGCGACGTTGCGCCTTGGTTTAACAGTTTTTCGCGTGGGCGTTGGTCGCTAGGTAAGTCAGCAATCGTAGACATATATAGAATCCATTTATATATAATAGGGCTATGGAAAACAGTTGGTAGTGTAAATCGTATGTCTTTATCTGACAAGAAAATCCTTTTAGGTATTACAGGCGGCATTGCCGCCTATAAAACCGTCGATTTAGCACGCAAGTTGGTGCAAGCAGGCGCAAGCGTGCAATGTGTCCTGACCGAATCAGCAGCTCAGTTTGTCTCGCCGCTGGCATTGCAGGCGGTGACTGGTCGTGTAGTGCGTTCAGCATTGTTTGATACCGATGCTGAAGCGGCGATGGGTCATATCGAATTGGCGCGTTGGGCAGACATCTTATTGATTGCGCCAGCAACGGCCAACACATTGGCAAAACTGGCGTACGGCTTGGCAGATGATTTACTCACGACATTAGCGCTGGCAACCAAAGCCGAGTTAGTCATTGCTCCTGCTATGAATGGAGACATGTGGCGACATCCAGCGACACAAACCAATCTTGCTCTGCTGCAACAACGTGGTGCGCGATTGATCGAACCTGCCAGCGGTAGTCTGGCTTGTGGTGAGGTGGATGTTGGCAGAATGCAAGAACCACAAGAGATCGTCAATGCACTGACCCAATCACAACCAGAACCCATTCTGGCAGGTAAGCGCGTGCTGATTACCGCAGGTCCAACGTTTGAGGATATAGACCCAGTACGCTTTATTGGCAATCGTTCGAGCGGAAAAATGGGTTACGCTTTAGCACAAGCAGCGCGGGATATGGGGGCGGAAGTGGTGCTTATTTCAGGTCCCACCGCTTTGCCAGACCCCAAAGGCATCAACACGATACGGGTGCGCAGTGCGCAGCAGATGTTGCAAGCAGTGCAAAGTCATTTTACAGGCACCGACTTTATGGTTGCGGCGGCGGCAGTTGCTGATTATCGTGTCGCGAGTGTTGCTAGTAGTAAACTTAAAAAGCAGGGCGATGGTGGGCTAACCCTTAACCTCGTACAAAACCAAGACATTGTCGCTTGGGCGGCTGAACAACCGAATCGAGGCAAAGTGATTGCTTTTGCTGCCGAAACAGACGATGTGCTTGCTAACGCACAAGCGAAATTAGTGCGTAAAGGTGTCGATGCGGTATTGGCGAATAGTGTCGCCAATGGTGCTGCTTTTGAACAAGATATGAATCACTTATGGTTGGTAACACCTCAGCAGCAACAAGACTTGGGTGCAGCAACGAAGCAACACTTAGCATCTGTTATTTGGCAGATGCTTGTTGGGTAACTGCCATAGAAGCACCTATTTCTGGCAGCCATTTAATATAACATTTCTTTTATTAATGCTTTTATAGGTATTTATTAAATCTTGATTACAAATTATCAATGATGCTTGTGCATCTTTTGTTTATGCGTATAATGAGTGTCGAAGATGGCCCGTCTGTTGGTATGCTGTTTTTAAGAGGTAATAAATATGACAATCAAAGCAAGATTATGGTTAATGGCAATGGTCTCTGTTGTGGGCTTGGCGGCTGTTTTTGGCACAGGTAAGACGGGTATTGATAGTTGCCAAGTGAACTTTGACAAGGTTGTCGATGACCGAGTTCCTAAATTAATCGAAGTCGAAAAGTTAATTATTCGCTCGGTTACCTTACAACGCGATGCCCGTGAGATTGTGTTGCTAAAAGACCCCGCACGTCGTGAAGCGGTGGAAAAGCGCATCGCAGATAATCGTGAATTGAATAAAAAAGCGTTTGAATATTTAGAGGCGAATATCCGTAGCGAAAAAGGCAAACAGTTATTATCCAACGCCAAGGCAACGCGTGGACCTGTTGGCGAAAGTAATAATAAAGCCATCGCCTTAGCCAAATCGGGTAAAGAAGATGAAGCGGCAGAGCTAATTACCAGTGTAGCTGTTCGCGATCAAGGTCTGGCGTATCGTAATGCGTTACAGGCTTTAGTTGACTATCAGAAAGAATTGGCAAAAGTGTCGTCAATCGAAGGCAAAGAAAACAGCGAAAGTGCGAATCGTTGGATGATGATTATTTCTGTCTTAGCGATTGGTATCTTAATTGGTATTGCTTTGATGGTCATTCGTACTGTGTCGTCTGCAATCACCGATATTGTTTCTGGTGTGACACAAGTGGTTAACAGCATGTCATTTAAGACACGTTTGCCACAACGTCAGGATGAGTTGGATCAGGTTTCGCAAGCGCTTAATAATATGGTTGCAAGTTTAGAACGCGCTGTTTCAGATTCTAATGCCGTTGTTGGTGCCATCGCAGCGGGTGATTTTTCGCAGCGCATTAGCAATACATATGTTGGCGATTTAGATGCCCTAAAGCAAGGCATTAATGGTTCTGCCGATAATATTGCTCATGTCATGACAGAGCTATCCGCATCAATGAGCGCGTTGCGCGAAGGTCAGTTTTCGACTAAGGTCAACACCAATGCACCAGGTGCATATGGCGCTATGTTAGCATCAGTCAGTCAAACCATGCAGACACTGAATGCGGTGATTGCCAACTTGAATGCTGTGATGACGCAAATGACAGCGGGTGATTTTGCGGGTCGCGTCACAGCGGACAGCCAAGGTGATTTGTTGATGATGAAAAATCAGGTAAACAAGTCGATGGATCAGATTGAATTGGCTATGAAAGGTATCACAGAGATTGTGCGCTATCAGTCAGAAGGTGATTTAA
>CAZSGH010000094.1:0-3335 GCA_964606405.1 uncultured Francisella sp. | reverse complement strand
TAAAAACTACCAGTAATTTATTGGGCGTTTACACAAATAGATTTACAGGCTCGCGCGTCTTCGGTTGCTCGTATGTCGGATACTTGTTTAGGCGTATTGCCTGCGTTGCCACTTAAAAAGGCTTCTAATGCCGATAAACGCTTCACTTCTGCTTGAATGTCGTTAACCACGCTTTGCAAAGGCGTATCGTAAGTGCTTTTGTAAGGTGCTGCTAGGGGGTTCTCAGGATCGAACTTACGTAACTCTTGCTTGAGCATCATAATCGCTACAGCATATGACTGAGACGTATAGCCAAATTTCGTATCCGCCTCACGCCATTTTTGTTGCCAATATGCCGCATTCTCGTGAGCTATGCTTGCTCTATCGTAAGCATAACTCGCTTCCTTATTTGCTTGCGAAATTTCCCCTTCTCTCGACAGGCTACCTGCAAAAAATGAACCCCAAGACATAATGACACTCCTTCGTTAGATTGTGGTGCTATTGTAGGATGCTAAATAACGATTTTTCAATGGGTAATACGGGTTTTCAGCCATGATATTGTGGGTCTTGAGCGCACAACTATGGTTTCTGCTAGACTGCGATTATAATTTTTAAAACAAAACTCGTACTATGTTATGTTTTCAGGAAGGTTGAATGCTTAACTCAATTATTTATCCATATGTTAGAAAGAAGAAAGACAACCTTAAACAAAGAATTGATGTGCGAGGCGAAATGGTATGGAGGGCGCCTAAGCCAGAAGTTTTAAAAGAGTCCGACTTATTAGTAGGGGATGTATTGTTTTGTGGTAGTGCTAAAACAAACAAAGCTACAAAGCTTATTCAAAACATGACCGATGGCTCCTATGTGCATTGCGGTATTTACATTGGAGGTGGACGAGTAGCTGAGATAACAACAAAAGGGGCGAAATGTCCGGGTTTTAGAGAGTTTCATGACAACTATAGCTATATCGCAGTTGCTAGATGTCCCGGAATAAACCCGTTTAGGCAGCGAGCGATTGTTCGATATGCAGGGTTGTGTGTAAAACAGAAAGTGAAATATAACTGGATAGGGGCGGTTTTATTACCATTTAGTGAGTACTTTTATATAAAGTCACAATACCAAATGGCATTTAGCAAAAACTACAAACCACTAAAAGCATCTAAAAAAACGTTAACCCGCCATCGAATGTTTTGCTCTGAATTTGTAGTTCAGTGCTTTAAAGCATGTGGTTATATAGAGAAAAATGATCCTTACTCTATTTCGCACAAATGTTCGCCCACATGGTTGGCAGAAGAAAATACGTTTGGGCTGATTGGGTATATGTCTTCAATAGGTTTGACTGGCGTAGACGATCAAGATCCGTTTCTTGGTGGCTGCGCCTATGTGCTTGGAAAAACATCAAACTAATTAGCTTTGCACTTTTGGCACTAGACAAGCCAAACTGCCAGTGATATGTAACGTTAGTCGTTTTACACCCCCGTCATTAAAAAATCGATGGCGGTGATAATGTCATTTCTGAATGCGCTTAAATCACCAACAGACTCTGATAGCACTTTACTCGGTACACTGGTCATCTGTTGTGTCAGAATGACAAAGTCACCAGCAGGCAAATGGATGCTTGGGCATAGCTTGTTGGGTGCTAGGCTATCAAGCTGTGTTAAGGGCGTGAGTGGAATCACCATTCTTGTATTCAGTGCATTGAATAAGTCATTTTGTACATCGATAAAAAAGGGGTAGACACTTGAAGAGTGTTTATCTTTATTCTGATAGAGTTGAAATTGCGCCATTTAGAAGGCTCGATAAGCATCTGAGAATAAACCTTCGCGCTCGGTAAGTGCATTATAGGCGTCGATGGCGGCGCTATTTTCTGCTAACCACAAGGCTTGCTTACGCACTGTAACTTCTTCGCGCAATGCTTTTTCAAGGGTTGCAGATAAGTTGATATTCAGTTGTTTTGCCTCGCTGAGTAAGGCGGGACTTAAGCTAACATTGGTTGCTTTTTTGGTCGTTTGTGCGAGAAGGGAACGCATCATGTTTGAATCCTATGCGCATTAAAGATGTGCATTCATTTTAGGGGTTGATAGGTGTGTGGTCAATGGTTGGTGTTTAGTGAGCGTCTATTAAGCTAAAAAGTTGTTTAACCTTAAATAGTGCGCTATAGTTTGTGTTAAATTTTACGGAATATTTAAGGAAAGTGTAATGATCACTTATACGGCTAATGAATTGATTGCTTCATCTGAGTTGTCTAAAAGGTTTGGTGCATACCTTTCTCAGGTAAGGGATCAGTCTATTGAAAAGTTGGCAATATTGCGTAACAACAAAGTTGAAGCGGTTTTGGTCTCTAAAGATGAATACGAAAAAATGGCAGAAGCGTTGAAGCGTGTTGAGGGTGAAGCCATTGTTCGCTCTATTCAGCTAGGACTTGCCGATGTGCAAGCAGGCCGAACTCAGCCCATAGATGCTTTGTGGGATGCGTTGAATGATTGAGTTCAGCGATAACTTTCTTAAAGAAGCCAAACGGTTATCAAAAAAATATCAGCAAATCAAAGGCGATATTCAGCAAGCAGTTAAAGAAATTGAAATGCGAAATGACGTTGGCACGCCTTTAGGATTTAACTTATTCAAAAAGCGTGTTAAAAACTCCTCTACCCCTACAGGTAAGCGTGGCGGTTTTAGAGTGATTGTTTATCAGCAGATTCAAGAAAAGACGGTACTTATTTCGATTTACTCAAAAACAGAGCAAACAACGATTAGTGACGAGGAGCTCGTTGCGTTATTAAACACCTATTTGGGTCGTCAAACCTGAGTAGCTTTGTCGTGCTTCTGTGCTAATATTCTCGCCTGTAAACCTCATCAATAAATATAATTAACCCCCCATAAGGCACAACCATGATCGCAGAGTTAGGGCATTTTTCGCTGATATTAGGGCTGGTGTTTGCTTTGTTGTTGGCGTGGTTGCCAGCACAGGGGGTTAAGCGCGATCAGCTCGGTTTAATGCAGATGGTAAAGCCCTTGGCATTGGGCTTGTTTGTGTTTGTCGGCTTGTCGTTTGCCTTGTTGGTCACCAGTATGGTGCAAGATGACTTTAGCGTGAAATATGTCGCAGGTCATTCGAATACCGATTTACCGCTGCTGTTTAAAGTGTCGGCGACATGGGGTGCGCACGAAGGTTCTTTACTGCTGTGGGCGTTGATTTTGTCGGGTTGGATCTTTGCCGTCAGTCGTTTCACGGGGGCGTTATCGACCGAGTTCGTTGCTCGCATGATGAGCACGATGGGCTTAATCGCCATTGGTTTGTTGTTGTTTGTGTTACTCACCTCTAATCCGTTCGAGCGTTTGCTCGATGCCCCTGCGCA
>CAZSGH010000093.1:0-3566 GCA_964606405.1 uncultured Francisella sp. | reverse complement strand
ATTTACCCTGAAAAAATTTAATGAATAGCACCAAATTTATGGTCGTGTATAATGGTATTTCTTGACAGGGAATAATCGTCTTAATGACAAGTGAATTGAAGCAAAAACTGACCTTCTGGCGCTCACTGAAAACACGGGTAACCGTTTTTACCCTAACCATTTTCGTGACCAGTCTCTGGGCACTGGCATTCTACGCCAGCCAAATGCTGCGCGAAGATATGCTGCGCCTGCTGAGCGAACAGCAGGTATCGACGGCATCTTACCTTGCAGAACAGGTTAATGATGAATTGACTGACCGTATGGCTGCGCTGAAGCTGATTGCCAGTCAAGTCGACGAGTCTTTGATGAACAATCCCCCTGCATTACAAGCACGCATTGAGCAGCATTCGATTCTTAATATCTTGTTCAATGGCGGGGTATTCGTCACCGAACTTAACGGCGTATCGATTGCCTCTGCCCCTCGCATCGTGGAAGGTGTGTCTCGTATCGGCATCAGCTATATGAACAGAGACTACATGATCACTGCACTACGAGAAGGCAAGCCCGCCATAGGAAAACCCGTCATGGGAAAACTGTTGCAATCACCCGTTTTTCTTATGGCTGTGCCCATTTTTGATGCTCAGGGTAAGGTAACGGGTGCCTTAGCGGGTGTGATTAATCTGGGCAAGCCCAGTTTTCTCGACAAGGTCACCCAAAACCGCTATGGCAAAACGGGCGGCTATCTGCTTGTCGCGCCACAGCACCAGTTGATTGTCACGGGCACCGATAAAAGCCGCATCATGACAGATTTACCACCACTGGGAGCCAATCAATTTGCAGATGCAAGCCGTACTGGCTTCGAAGGTTCCCTGCTAGGTCTAACGGGTGTTGGTGCCGAGGCGCTTGTATCTCTGCGAAAAATCCCCATTGCAGCGTGGTATATGGTCGTCATGCTGCCTGCTGAAGAGGTCTTTTTGCCCATCCACATCATGCAACAAAACATGCTATGGATTACAGTTCTACTCACCTTGCTAGCCGGTGGACTGACTTGGTGGATGCTGCGCCACGAACTTGCCCCCATGCTGACCACAGCAAAAACCCTAGCGGACCTGTCGACATCGAACCAGCATCCGCAAGCTTTGCCCGTTACCCGTCGGGATGAAGTTGGCGAACTTATTGGCGGCTTCAATCGCCTATTAAAAACATTGGCATTGCGCGAGGAAGCACTGCAACTCGCTGCCAGTGTGTTCAGCACGTCGCACGAAGGCATCTTAATTACCGACCTAAATGGCAACATCGTTGAAGTTAATGATGCTTTTACCCATATCACTGGCTACAGTCGCAATGATATATTAGGAAAAACCCCACGCATTCTTAATTCTGGCCGTCAAAGCAAAGACTTTTATGCCGCTTTATGGCTCGACTTAAACGAAAACGGACACTGGTCTGGTGAGGTGTGGAATCGCCGCAAGAATGGGGAGATTTACGCCGAATTACTCACCATTAGTACCGTGAAAAACACCGAAGGAAAAGCGCTGCATTATGTGGCGCTGTTCAGCGATATCTCAGAGATGAAAGCGCACGAACAACAACTCGAACACATCGCCCACTACGATGCCTTAACCAACTTACCCAACCGCGTGTTGCTGGCGGACCGCCTACACCAAGCGATGATGCACACACAACGACACAATCAAGGGCTGGCCGTTATCTATCTGGATCTCGATGGTTTCAAGGCAGTTAATGATAACCACGGGCATGATATCGGTGACCAATTGTTAATGGTCTTGGCAACGCGCATGAAGCAAGTCCTACGTGAAAGCGACACACTTGCGCGTATTGGTGGTGATGAATTTGTTGCCATGCTACTCGACGCAACCGACATCAAGTCGAGTGAGCTGATGCTTAACCGATTACTTGCAGCAGCGGCTCAACCCGTAGAAATAAGCGATCTTGTGCTTCAAGTGTCCGCCAGTATTGGCGTGACTTTCTATCCGCAAGCAGAAGCGGTGGATGCCGACCAACTACTGCGTCAAGCCGACCAAGCCATGTATCAGGCTAAGCTAGCGGGCAGAAATCGCTTTAGTGTGTTTGATGCCGAGCATGACAGCAGTCTGCGCAGTCACCATGAAAGCTTAGATCGTATTCGTCTCGCACTGGAAAAACAAGAATTTGTGCTCTACTACCAGCCAAAAGTGAACATGCGTACGGGTTCGGTGGTGGGTTCAGAGGCGTTAATTCGCTGGCAACATCCAGAAAAAGGTCTGTTGCCGCCTAGTGTATTTTTACCTGTCATCGAAGATCATCATCTCGCCATAGCAATTGGTGAATGGGTCATCGACACTGCGCTGACGCAGATGGCGCTTTGGCAACAAGTCGGATTAGATATTCCTGTAAGCGTCAACGTAGGCGCACGCCAATTACAGCAAACAGACTTCGTAGAAAACTTGCTCACCATGCTCGCATCCCACCCTAACGTCAAGCCAAGCAACCTTGAAATCGAAGTGCTAGAAACCAGCGCACTAGAAGATATCGCGGGTGTTTCGCAAGTCATCGAAGCCTGCCGAAACATCGGCGTGCGTTTTGCACTGGACGACTTTGGCACTGGCTACTCCTCGCTCACTTATCTGCGACGTCTACCGGTTTCAGTCATCAAGATCGATCAAAGCTTTGTCCGCGACATGCTCGACGACCCAGACGACCTCGCCATTTTGGAAGGTGTATTGGGTCTCGCCGCCGCCTTTCATCGCGAAGTCATCGCCGAAGGCGTGGAGACGATTGAAAGTGGCGCAATGCTGTTACAACTGGGCTGCGATCTCGCCCAAGGTTACGGCATTGCTCGCCCCATGCCTGCGCAAGAGATGCCGAGCTGGGCAACGTCTTGGCGTCCTGATGACAGCTGGACGAATTGCCCACCCATCAACCGCGACGACGCTCCCATTCTGTTTGCTCGCATTGAACATCGGGCTTGGATTAACGCTATTGATGCCTACCTCAAAGGCGGACATGCCAAACCGCCGATTGCACCACACCAGTGCCATTTTGGACAATGGTTAGATGCGAGTGGTCTCTCTCTGCATAAAAAGCACCCCGCATTTAAAGCGATCAGTAGCTTACAACAGCAAGCGTACACGCTTGCATCCAAGCTACTGGCACTTCACGAACAAGGAAAGAATGCAGAAGCACTTGAGCAACTGAGTGAGCTTCATCGACTAGGGAATGAACTATCTGAGCAGTTAAAAATGCTGCCACGAGAAAAGCGGCAGTAAGAGGCTGTATCACGTTAATAGCGATTTACAAACCAAAGCAGTCCTTAGTTGCCATCCTGACCGACAACCAAAACCATTTGACCCTGAACGATGTAACCCGCACAACGTCATGTTTGGGCACCACTAATAACCTAATGGGTTGGAGGTCTGGAGGAAGAGAATGCTAAAAATAGCATCTAACGCATTGATGAAATCCCTTCCTTCAGCTAAAAAAACAAACTTGGAGCCTCTAAAAACAAGCAAAGCTAGGTTTTTAGAGGCTCCCTAATGTTTGATGTCGATTGCTCGCGAGTTGCGATATTCGAATCATGCAAGGAC
>CAZSGH010000092.1:0-3655 GCA_964606405.1 uncultured Francisella sp. | reverse complement strand
AAATCAGATTTTAAACTTTCTATACAGGATAAGAATTCATTAATACTTATCTAATCATCGTTTTTTTATAGTTTTTTGTTTTTTTGAAATTAAAGATAAAATAACTACAATTTTCTGTAGTATGATTTGCCCTAATAAGTCTGAATGCGTCGTAGCAGCTTGTTTTTAAAATATATTAGGCTGCATTTATTATGAAATTCTATCTTTATCTTTCAAGAGCGACAAATGTGGTCGGGCTTGCGCTATTGTTGTCAGCTTGTTCAGATAATCAGTCTGATACACGCTTTAAGCAGTTCCAACAGGTACTGAGTTCGCCGACACTTCTTAACAGCGGTGCAGATACGTCGCGTGCGAATGAGGCACATCGCCCATTGCCAAGCGTTGCACAGCTTAATGTTAATGCCGACAAAGTCGCCTTAGGTAATGCGTTATTTCATGATGGACGTTTAGCAAAAGATGGTGCAGTTTCCTGTGCTTTCTGTCATGCCATTGGGCGTGGTGGCGTTGATGGTTTGCCCGTGTCGATTGGGGTAGGTGGTGCTAAGGGCGGTATTAATGCGCCAACGGTACTCAATAGCGGTTTTAACTTCCGCCAGTTCTGGGATGGGCGCGCAGCTACTTTAGCCGATCAGGCAAAAGGTCCTCCCGAAAATCCTATCGAAATGGCGCACAAGTGGCCAGATATTGTTGCTGCACTCAAAACAGATGCGCATTATCAACAAACCTTTGCACGACTTTACTTCGATGGCATTACCGTCGATAACGTTGTCGATGCGATTGCTGAGTTCGAAAAAACATTGATTACTGTTAATTCGCCTTATGATCGCTATCTGTCTGGCGATAACAGCGCCATGAAAGCAGATGCAATGCGCGGTATGATTTTATTCAAAGATTATGGCTGTATTAGTTGTCACCAAGGAATTAATTTAGGCGGTAATCTTTATCAGAAAATGGGTGCATTAGTCGCCTACTTTGACGAAACGCATAAACCGACGGCTGCCGATCAAGGTCTGGCAGGACGTTCTAAGCGCATTGACGATCAGAATGTGTTTAAAGTTCCTAGCTTGAGAAATGTTGCTTTAACTGCACCTTACTTTCATGATAGCTCAGCACAAACCTTGAAGGAGGCAGTGCGGATTATGTCTGCCAATCAGTTGGGGCGCGTGATGCCAGAAAATGAAATTGCTGATATTGTGGCTTTCTTAGAAAGCTTGACGGGCGAAACGCCAAAAATTGCTGCTAAATAAGGAGGTTATGTCATGTTAAAACGTATTTTGATGGCGGCAACCGCCTTTTTATCAGTCGTACTAACACTGTGGCTCGTGGTGTTTTTAAATACGCCTAATATTAATCAGCTGCACCATCAAGCATATTTAGACAGTCTACAGTCTGTCGATAAACATTTTGCACAAATGCAGGCAGAGATGTTGCGTTCTCGTTTTGGAGAGGTAAAGCATTACGACTATCTGCAAGCAAACTATATCGAGTTGCAACGTTACGCAAAAACCTTGTCATTTCCACCTGCTTATCTTGATGGCGCTAATCAACAAACGTTAATCTCGGGTGCCGCGAGTATCTCCGAACAAGCCACTGGGTTAGAGTTAGTACTATCTGATTTTCAGCGTGCCAATTCTTTGTTGCGTAATTCGGTTGCCTATTTGCCGACTTTTATCAGCACGTTAAAAGCGCTCAGTGATACTGAGTCAACAAAGATGCTATTAGATGCACTAGAAAAGAATGCCTTAGCTTTTTATATTTATCAGGATGATGCTAATGCCGCAAAAATGAGGGAGTCATTGGCGGCTTATATGGCAACCGAAAATTTGCCGCATCAGGCGTCTACTTTGCCTGTTCATATTGATGTACTACAAATTTACAGCAAAAAAGTAAACGAAGCGATGAAAGCAGTGAGTCGTTTCACGATACCATCTTTAACGAATAAGTTACACGAAAGCTATGCCAGCATGTTTGAGGCGGTTAATCAAAAGCGTGATGCAATGATGTTTTGGTCTGAGGTGTTGTTGTTTTCGTTTGTGGTTATGTTGCTAGGCGTGTTTGCTTATGCCGTCATGCGCGCGCAACGTCAATTACAAGAGATTTTTAGTCATGCGATGAGTGAATGGAGCAAAGGGCATTTTGAATACCGTATGCCTGTTCGAGGCGATGATAGTGATGTGATTGTCAAACAGTTGAATAGTTTATTCGATCATATTGGTTCGGCGCATAAAGAAATTCAAAATGTCACAGATGCTTTAGCGCAGGGCGAATTTAATGTCCGTATTGTAAAAGCTTACGAAGGCGATTTAGATAGCCTTAAACAAGGCGTTAATGCTTCGGCGCAAAGCGTCTCCTTTATGATGGATGAACTTGCAAAAGTGATGCAAAGTTTAGAGCAAGGTAAGTTTTCTGCAAAAATGGATGCTAATGTGCCCCAAGCTTTCCGTAAACAGGTCGAATCTGCCTTGTCGAATATGTACACCGTGATTAGTGATATTAATCTTGCTATGGCGGCGATGAATCAGGGCGAATTTAGTCGTCGTATCGAAACCCCAGCGAAGGGTGATTTGGCGGTGATGAAAGATGCCGTTAACCAAGCCATTAATATGCTAGATTTGATGACAGATGAGTTACTACGTGTGGCGAATGCGCAGATGCAGGGTGATTTGCTGGCAACAGCTACGGGAAGTTATAAAGGACGCTTGGAGGCATTGCAACATGCACGTACCGAATCGACTGCAAAAATGAAATCAGTCATTACCGAATCGCGCAATGTATCGCATTTGGTCGGTCAGACAGCAATACAAGTTATGCAGCGTTCAGCAGACTTATCTTCTCGTGTGCAGGAGCAAGCGCAAGCACTGGAAAAAACAGGTTCAACGATGCATGTGATTGCTTCTGCTGTGCAAGCAAATACTTCTAATGCGCGCAAGGTGGCTAATCTAACGCATGAGGTTAAAAATCAGTCTGAGCAAGGTGTCAGCGTGATGCAACAAACCATCACGGCAATGCAGTCTATTCGCGAGTCGAGTCATAAAATTGCCGACATTGTTTCCTTGATTGATAGTATTGCTTTTCAAACGAACTTATTGGCATTGAATGCTGCGGTAGAAGCTGCTCGTGCAGGTGAGCATGGTCGCGGTTTTGCCGTTGTTGCCAGCGAAGTGCGCGCCCTTGCTGGTAAGTCCGCCGATGCTGCTAAAGACATTAAGCAGCTCATTGAGGATAGTGTTCAACGTATCGAAGTCGGTACGCAGCTCGCTGATAAGTCTGGTGATGTTTTGGGCGGTATTAGTGATTCTATTCAACAAGTCTCTGGCATGATTGAACAAATTGCAACGGCATCGAATGAGCAAAGCGATGGCATTAGTCAGGTTCACCGAGCCATTGCCAATATTGAGCGCGTAACGCAAGAAAATACGGCGCTAGTCGAAGAAACGCGTCATGCTGCAGAGGCGCTGAGTACCGAAGCGGAGCAGATGCAACACAATATGAGTTTCTTTAAAACTTAAGCGTTAGAGGGGGCTTCCTTAAAAAGCCGACTGTTCGTCATCCCCGCCCATGCGGGGATCTATAAATCAACGAAATCTTCATGCCCTGTTCGTCCTTGCATGATTCGAATATCGCAACTCGCGAGCAATCGACATCAAACATTAGG
>CAZSGH010000091.1:0-3908 GCA_964606405.1 uncultured Francisella sp. | reverse complement strand
GAATAATACCAACACCACCACGACCTGGAGGCGTTGCTAAGGCAGCAATGGTGTCTGTCATTATTAATTCATCACAAAGAGTTAGAAATATCAGCCTGCTTCAAAACAGCATTGGCGCTCTAAAGTTACAACCCGCACGGAAGCGATTTCGTCCCATTACGCAAGTACAAAAAGCATTTTCTGCATTACTAAGCTTATACTGCAAATTGTACCATGCATCCCTTTCCACAGGCTCATCAATCAGCTACCCGAACAGCTCGCGCTTATCGAGTGGCAAGGCTAAAACAGCATCAATCGCTTCGCGCTATTCTGAAGCAACTTGATGCTCCATTGAAAAGTTTTTCTTACACGATCATTACAGGGAACCTCTAAAAGCCTAGACTTTATCCTTCGACAGGATCAGGACAAGCGGTAACTTGTTGGTTTTTATCGTCGCCCGTTCGCACGTAGCTTGTCGAAGTGTGATTTTTTAGAGGACACCTACAGTATATACAAAAACGTACATAACTTTACGATGGAAAAATTATTTGAATGGGATGATTGGTAGTTTTCTTATTTGTTCTTGTTGCCCATACTATCCGCATTGATGAAAACACCGAAATTACTAGGTAAGCTCTGAAAAACAAAAAATGGGTGGGGTATTGGGGAAAGCGCCGCACAAAAAAACCAGCAAACTATTGATTTTCAACTATTAACCAACTAAAAAATAAAGATAGGAAGTCTGAATGAAAAGCGAAGCGCATTATTCAGACCTTCCTTAGGATTATCTGCGCTCGTAGAGCCAACAGAAAGGAGAGGAAGCGCTATCTGATTGCCAAATGATACGATTGATTATAGCGATATGCCGCAATTGAGTGATGATTTTTGGAAAAATGCAACGCCAAATCCGCTTTATAAACCCATCAAAAAAACACGCATCTATTTAGATTAGACGTAGATGTTCTTGACTGGATGAAAAGCCAAGGAAAAGGTTGTCAGACACAAAATCAATGCTATTTTAAGAATGAAATGCTTAAATCGCTTGCTGCTTCTTCACCAACAAACCATTAAGCGTAGCGACACGCACAAACAATCACTTCCTACACGCTTTCATCAGTTGCCCGAACAGCTTGCGCTTGTCGGGTGGTAATGCCAAAAACGCCTCAATCGCTTCGCGTTCTTCGGGAGCGAGTTTGCTGTTCCATTGCGCGGGCTTTTCATTTACGGCAACGGTGAGGCGCTCACCAAAGCGTAGCCAATGGGCATCAACGCCTAACCATTCTGCTAATACTTGCAATCTGTCTTGTGTCGGTACTGCCTCGCCTTGCAGCCAACGGCGCACAGCCTGAAAAGAAACCGAACGTCCCCAATAGCGCAAGTTAAACTCTCGCTCTAACACGACAGGACGGACATCATAGCCCGCAGCCAGCATAGACTGCCTCAGGCGCTCACTAAATCGTTTTGCTTCACTCATGTAACAAGAAGTTAAACGAAAACAACTTTAGTTAAATAATTATTGTTTTATTATGAAACAAAGTAGTTTATCTTAAGTATAATTGTTCTCGGTTTTATCGTTATAAACTTGAGGAGAAAATTAATGAACCGTTACAGTGTTGCCATGTGGGTTTCTTACAATGGCAAGGAGTATCGTGAAGACTTCTTTATTAATGCGGACAGTAGCACTGAAGCGCAGTCTTTAGCTCGCCAAAAGCTGCCTGCAGGCGCAAAAATTAAAGAGTTCATTTTTGTTGAAAAGTTAGATTGAGTGGTATACACCATGGACAAACCTAAAAACAAAGAAGAGCTTGATGCTGCCGTAA
Organism: uncultured Francisella sp.; assembly: GCA_964606405.1. GTDB lineage: Bacteria > Pseudomonadota > Gammaproteobacteria > Thiomicrospirales > Thiomicrospiraceae. The sequence goes on along the minus strand of CAZSGH010000091.1, from coordinate 2,109 downwards.
AAGATTTTTACGACAAGTTACCACCAGATGCCAAAAATGTCGCATTAATGGCTGGTATAGGTGCTGCAGCTGGCAGCGTTGTGCCGATTATTGGTACGGGAATCGGCGCCACTGCTGGCGCTGCAGTTGGTTTAGTTTATACCATTCGTAAAAAACTAAAATCACCCAAATAGGTATTAGGATCATAATTCATATTGTGAAGCTAATGTTTTGACAAACTAGGAGATAACTATGACTTTTTTCAAACACTTTTTTGCTAAATATTTCGGCATGTCAACAGCAGGAAGAACTTGTCCTTCTTGTGGTTCAGATGACGTGATTCCTTGGGATAAAGGCTACCAATGCCGTGATTGCGGTTATGAGTTCAGTGGACGCAAGTAGTTTCCCAATAGATTGATGGTTGGAAAATATCATAAGGATAAGTAATGTCGACGACATTTTTGCATGATTTAGAAGATTTAAGGAGTAACTTCTCCGCCAGTTACGTAGATAAGTTAAGATCAGGAAACTTAATTGATTGGTGTGTGAAGCGTAAACTATTCTTACTCGCTGATAACTTGCATAAAATAGATTTGGATTCTACCGATCTTGCACTGTTCTTTGAACTTGTAAACATTTTAGGCATTGGCTCCGATGATAAAGTGCTAAATTTGTTCGCTACGTCTAGCCATGCGTGCCATCGTGTTCCAGAAGAGCTTGATGGTGCTATTTTTATTCAATGCCAAAAATATGGTGTTGCATCTTATCATTTTGCCAATTTTCTTGGAAGTTACATTAACTATGAAAACTTTCAAAATATAAGGTTAGATGACGGCTCACCTTACCCAAAGCAAAAATATTTTTCGCAGCTGGCTTGGGATGATGAATCACGGATGTTACATGCGGTAATTGATTGGGGTGTCGATAGAGTAACAACAAATAATGGTGCATCGGAATGGCGCTATATAATGCAGTTTGATGCGGACTTTAGCAGGATTGTTAGCGGGAGTATCGCAATGATTAACCCTAATGGGAAAGTTTTAGCTATTAATCAATACCCTATGGGTGAATGTGTGCTTAATTACACTCGTTACTACGAATAGGAAGGCTTTATTATGTGTGACAATCTCAATGATTTTGTTGAAGATATTGACTTTGATCGAGTATTTAACGAGCATCTAGCCCAAAATGGATTGATTGGAGTGCCAATTGAAGATATTCCAGATGAATTGATAAACGCTGCTAATACCCATGCAACAGTGGTGTTAGGCAGAGAAAGATACACTGAAAACGATTAACTTTAACCCCACCACCGAGTGGGGTTTGTTTTATACGCGCTATCAATATTGCACAAAACTATTGTTGTTTATCCGCTTCTAAGGAGTAATTACAAGCATGATATTTATTGAATTGCCGATTTTTATTCGTTGTGCCACCGCCCTGTTTTTTTTGATAAAAATATCCGCATCATGCAAAATACCCCGCTAGAAAATCCGAATGCAGGCGATTTGATTCAGGATGGACGTGGCGTGAAGAAGCCATGGGGTCAGTCAGTCGCAATCTTATTTAATTTGCGCTCATGACAAAAATGTGACGACAAATTTCACCCCCCCCCCCCGATCAAATCCAACAGCTGGCCGCCGTAATGAAAAACGATATTAGGCACTAATAATCAACAAGTTGAAAAGTTCTTGGCCAGTGTACACGACATGGGAAAACATATCCGTGGTGAGCCTGTTGCAACGCGTGTACGCGACTTTTCAAGAGCCAGACGTATAAAGCGATCCGCGAAAAAACGGGGCTCTCGTAAGCAAGTCTTGCTTACCTTATTGGTGTAAAACCCAAAACACAACAAAACTGGGAGCAAAAGCACGTTAGACCAGCAGGTCCTGCACGCGCATACTCAAAATCGTCGAAACAAACCCTAACAATTCAGGCTTAAAACACCGAGCAACAATCGCTAAGAAAAGTACAATCTCTGGAGCAGAATTAGCCTGTCACTGCCACAGATCTGTATTCATGAAACGATTGCACTTATTGTATGAATCCGCCCAATAACAAAATAGCGGCATTATGCCGCTATGTTAACATCCTAAAACCGTAACGAGCAGCCAAAATTGCTAGGCGCTA
>CAZSGH010000090.1:0-4045 GCA_964606405.1 uncultured Francisella sp. | reverse complement strand
AAGGCGACCGCTGAAGGGGCTTTGGGCTTTTCAGTTTTTGATGGGCGTGTGCCGCAAATTCATTTGCAGGTGCGCGTGCTGGTCAGTTTGATTTGTCAGCGAACATTAGAAGTATTCGACTACCCGCTTGAGGTGTCGGTTGCGTTAGTGTTTGCTGATGATGACGGGACAGACTGGACAGAAGAACAAGAAGTGCTTTTGCCAGAAGAAATGAATGATAACCCAAGGGTGTGGATTGAGGACAGTCTGTTACTGGCCTTGCCGTTGGTGCCAGTGCAGCCCGGATCCCATCCTGTCGAATATGTAGTAGGCGAGGTCGAACCGATTGAGGAAGCAAAACCCAATCCGTTCGCAAACCTCAAGGTAATGATGAAAAAGGAGTAAAACCATGGCTGTTCAACAGGTTAAGAAATCGACTTCACGTCGTGACATGCGTCGTTCACACGATGCGATTACAGGCAAGGCATTGTCTATCGAAAGCCCAACTGGTGAAGTACACCAGCGTCACCACGTAAGCCCAGATGGCTTTTACCGTGGTAAGCAGGTGCTTAAGGTCGCTACAAAGGCTTAATGTCGGGTGACTACCCTCGCAATTGACGCAATGGGTGGGGATCATGGGCTAGATACCACGATCCCTGCGTCACTTAAAACCCTCAAAGATTTCCCACAGCTGACCTTAATCTTGGTTGGTGATGAAGCTGCTATTACAGCGCGTCTGGCTTCTGTTTCTGCTCCAATGGATCGTATCGTTATCGTTCATGCGCCACAAGTTGTGGATATGGATGAAGCACCCTCTAAAGCTTTACGCGGTAAACGTCAGTCTTCAATGCGCTATGCTATTGATGCGGTGCACGATGGTCGTGCGGGTGCTGTTGTTTCGGCGGGTAATACAGGCGCCTTAATGGCGATGTCTAAGTTTGTTTTAAAAACTTTGCCTGGAATTGAGCGCCCTGCAATTTGTGGTGTGTTGCCGAAGATTGGCGGTCATACGTTGATGCTCGATTTAGGTGCTAACGTTGGTGCATCAGGTGAAAACTTGTTGCAGTTCGCCTTAATGGGGCATGTATTAGCACAAGCGGTCGATGGTCTCGAAAACCCTAGTATTGGTTTGCTTAATATTGGTCAGGAAGAAATGAAAGGACATGCTCGTATTTGGGAGGCGGATGCGTTATTGCGTCAATGGCCGCTCAATTACATTGGTTATGTCGAAGGAAACGAGATTTGTACAGGGCATTGTGACGTTGTCGTTTGTGATGGCTTTGATGGCAATATTGCGCTTAAAGCTTCAGAAGGCGTAGCCAAAATGGTTCGCCATTACATGAAGGCTGCCTTTATGCGCACTTGGTGGACAAAGTTGCTCGGTTTGATTGCCTCTCCTGTGCTTAAAGCTTTCGCAGCCAGTATTGATCCGCGTCGTTACAATGGGGCTTCTTTATTAGGATTGCGCGGTATTGTGGTGAAGAGTCATGGCGGTGCAGATGCCATTGCCTTCGAATATGCCATTCGCCAAGCCATTCTTGAAGTCGAAAAACAAGTTCCTGCCCGTATTGCAGCGAGCTTAGAACAGCTTATGTTACAGAGTATTGAATGAGTTTAATAAATGCACGCATCCTTGGTACGGGCAGTTATTTGCCTGAAGGATTGCTTACCAACGCTGATTTAGAACAGCGCATCGAAACAACGGATGCTTGGATTGTTGAGCGAACGGGTATTCGAGAGCGTCATGTTGCAGCAGAAGGTCAGTTTACCAGTGATTTGGCAGTAGAAGCGGCAAAGGCGGCTTTGCTCAGTGCTAATGTGGATGCTAATGACATTGAACTGATTGTCTTGGCGACAACTACGCCTGATCGTGTTTTTCCCAGTGTTGCTTGTTTGGTTCAAGGTAAGCTAGGTATTACCAATGGCTGTCCAGCGATGGATGTTCAAGCGGTGTGTAGTGGTTTTATTTATGCCTTGTCGACAGCGAATGCCTTTATTCGTTCGGGTCAAGTTAAAACCGCTCTGGTGATTGGTGCTGAAACCTTAACGCGTATTACCGATTATAATGATCGTGGTAACTGTATGTTGTGGGGCGATGGTGCTGGTGCAGTCGTGCTGGGCGCTTCGGAAGAGGAAGGCATTATATCGACACATTTGCACGCCGATGGTCGCCACGAAGAGATGCTCTACGTCGAAGGTGGTGGTACGCGTGGGATTGGTGAACCTGCCTATATGCGTATGCAAGGTAATGGTGTTTTTAAGATGGCAGTCAATACCTTAGATGCTATTGTCGATGAGACCCTTGCTGCGAATGGGCTACAAAAATCAGATTTAGATTGGTTGGTTCCCCATCAAGCAAACAAACGTATTATTGATGCGACAGCGCGTAAACTCGATATGTCGATGGATCGCGTCATTTTGACGGTGGGTGAACACGGTAATACGTCTGCGGCATCGGTTCCTTTAGCATTGGATACGGGTGTTAAAGATGGTCGTATTAAGCGCGGCGAGTTAATTTTGATGGAAGCCTTTGGTGGCGGGTTCACTTGGGGTTCTGCTTTAGTTCGTTTTTAATTAAAATGATTTTTCATAAAGTAGTGATGACGCGTTGGTTTTGATGGAAGCCTTTGGTAGTGGTTTCTTGCGTCTTCATCAGGGTTTCTACTTTGGTTCGTTTTTTAAGAAGAGTTTTTCATGACAACAGCATTTGTTTTTCCGGGTCAGGGTTCGCAAAGCGTCGGTATGCTTGCAGATGTGGCAGCGGAGTTTTCTCAAGTTCAAGAGACCTTTGCAGAAGCTTCTGAAGCGCTAGGTTATGACTTATGGGCTGCGGTTGCGAGTGGCGAAACGCTCAATCAAACCGCCGTGACACAGCCTGCGATGTTGGCAGCTGGTTTGGCGATGTATCGTATTTTAAAGGCTGAAGTCAAGGCAGATAACCTGAGCTTTATGGCAGGTCATTCGTTGGGTGAATACACAGCATTGACGGCATCTGGTGTCTTTGCGCCGAAAGATGCCTTTGCTTTGGTGCGTGCTCGTGGTGAGTTTATGCAATCTGCCGTACCAGAAGGTGTTGGCGCGATGGCTGCTATTTTAGGGCTGAGCGATGAGCAGGTTCGTGATTGTTGCGCACAAGCTGCTGCTGATGACATTGTATCTGCGGTGAATTATAATTCTCCTGGTCAGGTTGTGATTGCTGGTAATAAAGCTGCCGTCGAACGTGCGATGGATTGTTGCAAGCAAGCGGGCGCAAAACGTGCCTTGCCTTTGCCCGTCAGTGTGCCAAGTCATTGCGCTTTGATGAAGCCAGCTGCTGAGCAATTAGCGCAGATGTTGGCAAGTGTTCAGTTGTCAGTACCCAGTGTTGGTGTGGTCAATAACGTTGATGTTCGTGTTGAAGCCGATGCCACTGCGATTAAAAGTGCGCTTGTCCAGCAACTTTACTCTCCCGTTCGTTGGGTAGAAACGGTACAATGGCTTAAGTCGCAGGGTGTTACACGCATTGTCGAAGTGGGTCCTGGTAAGGTATTAGCAGGCTTGATTAAACGGATTGATGGCGACATCGAAAATTTTGCCGTTGCAGATTTAAAGACATTGCGCGATTATTGTGCGCAATAAATAGAGTTACGAGTGGATTATGTCAGAACAGCAGTTAACAGGTCAGGTAGCATTAGTAACAGGCGCGAGCCGTGGTATTGGTAAGGCGATTGCCATTGCGTTGGGTAATGCTGGTGCTTACGTTGTCGGTACCGCGACGTCAGAATCAGGCGCAGCGCAGATTAGTGCCTATATGTCAGAAGCAGGTATTCAGGGGCATGGAAAAATGCTGGATGTACGTAATGCGGATGCAGTTGCTGCGTTGGTCGATGAGATCGCTGCTGCTCAAGGAACGATCGGCATTTTAGTTAACAATGCAGGCATCACGCGCGATAATCTGCTAATGCGTATGAAGGATGATGAGTGGGATGATATTATCAATACCAACCTTTCTTCTGTTTATCGTGTTAGCAAGGCATGCCTACGTGGCATGATGAAAGCGCGTACAGGGCGTATTATTAATATTGCT
>CAZSGH010000089.1:0-4187 GCA_964606405.1 uncultured Francisella sp. | reverse complement strand
TTTTGATGAGATTTTAATCTATGAGCGTTTACACAGTTTAATTTACAGACTCTAAAAAACTTGACTTATATATGATCGTGGAGCCCTACTATCTCGGCTATATTTATAGGTATTCCATCCCTCATTAATTGCTCGCTCACCTAAAGACAAAATTTTGTTAGGAATAGTGTTGGCTGCGTGCTTTTTATTGTTAGCGCATCCCTTTGAATAGAATATGTGTGCATTTTCGACAGATTTTTTTACAAAATAATAAATCTCACTGACCGAAAAACTCTGCAGCAGTTGATTAACAACTTCCCTTGTTTTATTTTCAGCAGAAAAATTTATATTGAGTTCATTAGTTTTTAAACGTACATATTGTAGAACCTCTTCTCTTGCAATCCTGAATAATGTGTTAAATATTTCTTTTTCCCATTGAGGTTGAATTCCATTTTTTAATTCCTTATATATTTGATTGTAGACTTCATTTAGCCCAGCTCGCTTAACGGCATCAAATGTGACATTTGGAATCCATCTAACCTTATAGATATCAAATGACTTGAACTCTTCGTCCTCATCAAATGCCTCTAACCTTGAGTCTGGATCAACAAGTAAAGCACTACAGCTAAAAAGCTCCTTTAAACATTCAATATCCATCTGACTTGTAGGAGATAAAGATTGAGTCCTAAATAGGTCATCAAGGGACAATATATACTCAAACTTTTCATCTGTTTGCATTCTGAAAAGAATAAATAAAATCAACTTGTTAAAAAAGCTCAACTCGGAGTAATCTATTGGCTTTCTATGTTCAAGATCATATATATCTCTAATCTTATCTCTTTTTTCCTTTTCCGCCCTAAACTTCTGCTGCCTTCTAATGATCACGCAGTTTTCGCATTCACATTGCTGTCGGTGATATCCAAATTTCTCAGAAAATACTTTGTGATCGCAATTTAAGCATTCAATAGGAGAGATATTCGAGCTACTAGCGCTTTTACTCCTACGTTTAGTAAACATAGGCATATCACAATATGGGCATAACGTATCATCAAGCTTTTTAGGAGGGAGCACCTTTATCAGTTTGTTAGGATTAATATCGATCTTATAGTGCTCAATCAACACGGAGCTTTTTTCGCCTTCCAAATACTTTTGATAAAGTTCCTCTATTTCATTTGAGGAAAGGTGTTTAATCTCTTCTGCAACCTCAATTTCAGGTTTTTCTGCACTCATGATTAAACTCCAATATTGATTGAAAAACTAACGTGGTGCGAAGCAGCGATACAACGACTGAAAAACGCACACCACGACCATACAAAAGCCAAAACCACGCAATTATAAACAATTATTTCGTCGTTTTCTGTTTCGTTTCTCACAGAGTATCGTCCTTTGTCACATCGTTGATGTTAACCCTTACAGAGTTAACAACCAATGAACCGAGGATAGCAGCACCGCCAAGAAGTGCGCCACCAGCTAAAATCGCGCGACTTTTGTTTGCATCATTGTAATGGCTACTTGTAACGCATGAAGAATAATGTTCGTCATTAGACCAAAACCCAGAACCAGTGTAAAACCTACGGTTTAGACCTATGCTTTTAATTCCACATACATAACCATCTTTTAGGATTCTGAATCCTTTTTCATTAACAGGCTGACCATCAAGATCATAAGCTTTACCTGTAACTGGATCAGTAAAAACAGTTATTTGACCTTCACTACCATCTAATGCGATGATTTTTTTCTTTTCCCAAGGGAAGGCCGCAACATCTACAGGCACACTCAAAAAGCTGTCTTCACCAAGAGCAACTTTTTCTTCTGAATTTTTGGGTGCTTCAGGCATAGAAGCGCAACCAATCACTAGCACAGACAACACACCTACCAACAACATTTTATTCATGGCTCTCTTCTCCCAATAAGTATCTCGTGAATACATTCTACCAATACTCACTAAACTAGAAAAACGATCACTGCACTGGCATGGGCACAACGTAACGTTTATTCAAAATTTTTTCAATTTTTGCTTTGAACGCAGCACGAAAGTTTTGCAGAACCATGTTAGTAGACGCATCATTGGAATATGTTGTTCTGAGCGGATTGATTGTGCGATCAAATGTTTTACCCTCCGCATACGCTTTAATGTCTGGTGCCGCAAATGTCTGAAAAAAGAAAATCATCGGGGCGTATCATTCGCCCTGGTGAGGCGCAAGTGCCAGAGTGAAACCTGCACAGTTACAAGTAGCGCCACCATTGCTACCTAAAGCAAACGCACTCATGTAGGCATTGACTTGACCATTCCAGTTTCCGCCACCAGCATTACCATAAATATAATTGGGCATACCGCCATTACGCACCTGAGTGAACAAGGGATCAGCGAAAATGAATTTATTGCGGATGACTTGATTCATTTCTCCACCTCGGAAATATTTAAGAGATATTTTAATGTGAATACTATTTATTGAAAAATGAACCAAACGCTTCTAATTACATCGTGTCGTCAGAAACAATTTCAGCTATAGTCATATTGGTTGGTATGACAGCTAAAGCAGCAATACCTCCTGTAATTAGTCCTGCTACCAACACTGCCTGAGCCTTATTTTGAAATGAAGCTCTGTAAGATGTCTTACAAAATTTATCAACATCAGTTTCAGACCATGTTCCAAGCTCTCCATAAATCCTCTGGTTATTGGCAATACCTACAACCTTACAAGCATATCCATTATTCAAGATACGCTCACCCTTTTCATTCACAGGCTGACCATCCAAATCATAGGTTTTACCGCTTACGGGATCTGTAAAGATTGTAATTTGACCCACCTCTCCATCGCGACTTATTCTGACACCCTCAACTTTTTCTGAAACTATCTTCATTTTTGTAGCTGTAAATCCAGAAATATCAACTGGCACATTGAGCAAATTACTACTGCCAAGTGCCCTTAACTCATCTGCGTTTTGTGGTGCTTTGGGCATAGAAGCGCAACCAGTTAGAAGGCTAAATAACGAAGCAGCTAACAATGCTAAGACAAATTCTTTCATTTTAAACCTCGCTCAAAAACATTATGATCACAAACAACTCTACACCGCCTCAGTCTTAAACTCACTATAACCTTCATAGTAATAGCTGACATCAATCCCTTTCATAAACAGCGCACGGTCATGAATTTGGTCGGTTAAGGCTTGTTTCAGCAGACAATCGAGCCAAATGCGCGTGGCGCGACCATTGCCCTCACGGAATGGGTGGGCGATATTCATTTCGACGTACTTTCGATGATGTCATCAAAATTGCTTTGCGGCATCGCATCGATATGCGCTAAAGATGCTTTGAGGTACATAACGGGCGCAAAGCGAAAATCGCCTTGTGGTGAGTCTTCTTGTTTTGAGGCTAAATAACATCGATAAAACCTTTTTATATTTTGTGCTCGATTGTTTGTGCTACAGGTTAATTTTTTGGTATTTTAATGTTTGATTAATTAGAATGATCCAGTTTTCATTCATCACATTGCTTAATAAATATTTTTGGGTGTGTTTCTATGAGAGTGTTTTTATGGAATACAAACGTTGTTCTGCCACAAATACTAGGACAACATGAAGAGTCCTGCTCTTTGTAGAGTCTTTGCTTTACATTAATAAAAACTCCTTCTTTGTGATTGTTAACAATATCAACAATGTCTGTTATTGCTCGATTATTCTTCCCTCCAACAACAGCGGAAATTAACGCTGTATAATTTCCTGATTTTTTACGGGAAAAAATGGTAAGTACTTGACTGTAGTAGTTTCCTGGAGAATTCTCATCGGTATATATCACCGCAAAGAGATCATTTCCAACAGCTTGAGCTTTAACAGAATTCCTTGGAATATTGAACGCACTTCCTTTCTTAGCAAGATACGAGTTTAAATACTTTTTCTGTTCTTCCGTTAAATCATCTGCTCTCACAGCTGATAAATACAGGCAGAACAGCAAAAATATACTTATTAATTTTAATGACATACAAGACAACTTCTTTCATCAAACCACATATAATTCTCGTGTTGCCTCTTCCAACAAGGCTAAATACTCGTCTCGAATAGACTGAATAATCTGTTCGAATTGTGCAAAGTCGTAAGTATGGCTCATCAGATTTCTGTCACAAAACATTTTTAGCCACACTTCTGGCGCATCAATGTAGTGGGCGGTAAATGCCTGACGCACCACCGCTTTGGGTGAAACCTGATCT
>CAZSGH010000088.1:0-4616 GCA_964606405.1 uncultured Francisella sp. | reverse complement strand
GCTACTACGGCAAAACCACGACCATGTTCACCGGCACGCGCGGCTTCGACCGCTGCGTTCAGCGCTAACAAATTAGTCTGGAAAGCAATGCTGTCGATAATGGTGACAATGTCGTTAATCTTGGCACTCGATTCTTTAATCGATTGCATGGCAGTGATGGTTTGTTGCATGACTTGCACGCCATCTTTTGCCTGATCTTGCACTTGATTGGTTAGCTCGGCAACCTTGCGAGCATTGGCGGTATTGGCTTGTACTGCCGATGTCATTTGGTTCATGGTCGCACTGGTTTCTTCTAGTGCTGCCGCTTGCTCTTGCACACGAGCAGATAAATCCGTTGAGCCCTGAGATACTTGCTCTGCCGCTTCATTAACAATGCTAGCGGCATTGATTGCACCAGTCACGATTTCATTTAATTTACGGGCCGATAAGTTAAGTGCATTTTTGGTTGCTTCTAGCTGACCCGCAAACTGTGCCTTGCATTCATGAGTTAAATCGCCTTCAGACTGATAATTAACAATTGCGGTAATACTTTTTAACGCAACCTCTAAGTTATCCATCGACTGATTAATATTCGCTTTTAGACTCAGCAAGTCACCTCGCGCATCGGCTTGCACCCGCGCCGAGAAGTCACCATTGTTCATTTGAGCCATTACTACATTAATATCAGCAATAATCGCGTTCAATGTTTTCATTGCTTGATCAGCATAATGAAGCATCTGCCCATATTCACCAGGAGCATTAACATTCACTAATTGATCAAAAGTGCCTTCTTTTAATGAAATCATCACAGAGGCGAGTTCAGTCATCACCCCCGCAATATTATCAGCAGATTCATTAATGCCTTGTTTCAGCTTATCCAAGTCACCAACATAATGATTAGTAATACGTTTCGAGAAGTCACCCGCAGCTAAAGAAGCTGTTACCCAGTTAATATCAGTAACACCCCGATCCAAACTATCAAGCATGGAGTTCATTGAATCCACTACAGCATTTAACTCATCATCACGCCGTGGCAAACGCATTTTAAACGACATACTTTGCACAACTCGAGCAATACTTGTTACGATATCGTTAATCGCACCCGACAAGCCTCGATATACCCATATAAATACCAGAAAAATAACTACTAAAATAACCAGTGCTATTCCTAACAACCAGGATATCAACAATTGCATTTGTTCAGCGATATCGTCAATATAGATGCCAGTTCCTACAACCCATCCCCAAGGCTCAAACAGACGGATATGCGATAACTTTTCTAAGGGAATATCACTATTTGCCTTTGGAAAATAGTAATCCACATAACCACCTTCAGGAGAACTGGTTGCGGCCTTTACAAACTCCAAATAAATATACTTACCTTTTTTATCTTGAAACGACGACAGATCTGAGCCATCCATTTTCGGCTTTGCTGCATGCATAATCATTTTAGGAGCGATATCGTTCACCCAAAAATAATCACCATTACCATAGCGATAGACCTTCAAAAATGCCTTAGCTTGCTCTTGGGCTTGCTCTTTCGTTAAGTGCCCATCCATCACTTCTTTTTGATAATGAATTAATTCACTAAAAACACCATCTACCAGTTTGGTTAATTGTGTCTGCTTCTCCCTCACTAAATTGTCTTTGAGCATATAAAGGGAGAAAATGCTCAACAAACTTAAACCCAAAAGGGCAACAGCAACGAGTAACCAGAGTTTAATTTTAATATTCATAGCGTATCGCCCCCTCAAAAAAGAAGAAACGACAGCAAAAGCAAGCAGTTTTAGGCATTTTGTTATTTCCAATCAAGATTAAATAAATCAGTCGACAATTTAACATAAAACTCGCTTTGAAAACAAAATAAGACCCATTGAAATTATTAATATAGCTATAAAACAAAACCGCCCCGAAGGGCGGCAATGCTTGTCTATCACCTCCCTTGGAGGGGTACGCCGAAGGCGGGGGTAGGTTAAAACTCCCCCCACTCCTCGCTATTCGTCTTTTTCGGTGCAGGCAAGGCTGCTGGCTTTTTAGCTGGCGTACCTTGTACACGTGCTGGCGAGCGACTCGGTGCAGCATTCTGACGACGGTTTTGTTCCTGCCCTGTTTTAAAGAACGCCATGTCGTTGCGCAAATTATTCGCTTCGGTTGTTAGGCTTTCGGCTGCTGCAGTGGTTTCTTCGACCAGTGCCGCATTTTCTTGCGTTACACGATCGATGTCGGCAATGGCTAAATGCACTTGTCCGATACCCACGCTTTGCTCATTACTGGCATTGGCAATCTCTTCGATCATGCCAGCAACATGCTGAATCGAACCCGCAATGCCGTTAAGCATCTCGCCCGACTTGTCGGCAAGGTGCGTACCGTTTTCGATACGCATGACGCTGTCGGTAATCAGGGTTTTGATGTCTTTGGCGGCATCGGCAGACTTACCCGCCAAAGCACGAACTTCGGACGCTACCACCGCAAAACCACGACCATGCTCACCCGCACGCGCGGCTTCGACCGCTGCGTTCAGCGCTAACAAGTTGGTTTGGAAGGCAATGCTGTCGATAATGGTAACAATGTCGTTAATCTTAGCGCTCGATTCTTTAATCGATTGCATGGCAGAGATGGTTTGTTGCATGACCTGCACGCCATCTTTTGCCTGATCTTGCACCTGATTGGTCAGTTCGGCAACCTTGCGCGCATTGGCAGTATTGGCTTGTACTGCCGATGTCATTTGGTTCATAGTTGCACTGGTTTCTTCTAGTGCTGCTGCTTGTTCTTGCACCCGAGCAGATAAGTCGGACGAGCCTTGCGATACTTGATTGGCTGCTTCGTTAACAATGTTCGAAGCTTCAACAGCTTGTGCTACCACCGTTTTTAAGTGGGCATTGGTTGCGTTTAAGGCATTCTTGGTTTCTTCTAACTGACCTGCAAACTGAGCCTTGCACTCATGTGTTAAATCGCCTTCCGACTGATACATGACAATCGTTGTAATACTCTTCAATGCGATCGCCAAATTATCCATCGACTGATTGATATTCGTTTTTAGACTCAGCAAATCACCCCGCGCATCGGCTTGCACGCGCGCTGTAAAGTCACCCAAATTCATTTGCGCCATAACAGCATTAATGTCTGCTATAACATGATTAATAGATGCCAGAGCAGTTTCTACCAAATCTCGAAAGGCTTGCGGCACTTTGCTATCCATTTTGACAGCAAAATTACCTGCATGTAAGCCATGCATCACACGTTCTAACTCGCCCATCATGAATGATACAGAATTTGCCGACGCATTCACGCCTTGCTTTAGCACATCCAAATCACCGACATAATTGCCTGTTACACGTTGCGCAAAGTCGGCATTGGCAATCGCACCCACCACATGATTCGCTTCGCCAATCGCTTTATCCATATTCGACAATAACTGATTTAACCCCATATTAAGCGAATTAAACTCATCTTGTGTTGTCGGCAATGTTGTTTTAAAGCGCTGCGTTTGCACCACCTGAGCAACAGAGCTCACCACCTGATTAATCGCAGATACAACTGCTTGAATCACCCAGTACGCCAAGCCAAACAAAATCATCAGCCCAACAAACATGGCTAACGTCATCGTGGTTTTACTGGCTGCGCTATCTCGAGATGATTCAACAGCAGCAATACCCGCCACCTCGATATTTAAATCGATTACCTTACCAAGTGTTTCTTCGGATTGATTAAACAAGGGGCGCTGCGCCTCATATAGCTTGTAAAATTCGACAAATAGCACCTTTTGCTCATCTTCCGAATGTGGCTTCGCCAAACGCTGCATCACTTGCGTAAGCTTACTATCAACCGCCTTCCAATCTGCCCACTGCTTTTCAAAAGATGACCACAAAACGGTCTCTTTCGCTGTTTGTGGCAGGGGCGCATAAATGTCCCAGCCTTTTTTGGCTTTTGCCCAAGCCTTTTCTTTGCGATTTAAGGCATCGGCAAAAAACGCCGTAGCGTTGTAATCCAACTCCCAAATCGCGGTTTCGATGGTGCGCAAGCGAATATCCGTTTGTGCCTCGTTAAGCATTTGCAACCCTGTTAGCGATGGCAAGCGAACGCTATTTAACTCGGAAATGGATGCTTCCGATGTCATCAAAGCGCGCCAACCTGAAAAGCCGATGGCGCTTGCCAACAGCACTGCTACTGCTACTAACAGCAGTAATCTTGATTTAATGGTCATGTTGAAAACCCTATTTTATAATTGTAACTATTTTATTTTTCTCGATTATACACAGCAATTATGACAAAGCAGCACACGAAATTAAAAATACTTATGATGTGCCTATAAAAAACATTAATATCCACAAAAAACCGCCCCGAAGGGCGGTAGAAAAATGAAATGAAAAGATGGGGCATCTCTAAAAACTCAACATTTCGTCATCCTCGCGTATGCGGGGATCCATAAAGTCAAGAAGATAGATTCCCGCTTTCGCGGGAATGACGGGTTTTTAGAGGTTACTCATGATTAAAACTCACCCCAGTCCTCACTGTTACTCTTTTTCGGTGAGGGCAAAGCTGCTGGCTTTTTAGTTGGCGCACTTTGTACACGTGCAGGTGAGCGACTGGGCGCAGCATTCGAACGATAATTTTGTTGCTGACCTGTCTTAAAGAAC
>CAZSGH010000087.1:0-4638 GCA_964606405.1 uncultured Francisella sp. | reverse complement strand
CAGCGCAGGTACACGTAAATGATGCCACTATCGACCACTGATGTGCAAGTTCTTAAGCTTTTAAATACGCCAAAATTACCAACAAGCCTATTTGACAATGCACAACCGATTGCAATTAGCGTACTTAAAGTTGCAGATAATCAAGCCACTATTTTAATGGCCGGTCGCCAAATTCAAACACAAACGACCATTCCGCTCACTGTCGGTCAGCAACTCAGTGCTCAACCCGAAATGGTGAACGGGCAACTTCAGCTAAAGTTAATACCCAATCCCAATACAAGCACAACCAATCTTCAACAACAGACAGCTCAGGCGACGGCAGCGCAACAAGTAACCAATAATAATAGCAATCCGACACAATTGCTTAAAATTTTAAACGCACCGCAGACAATCACAAACCTATTCAGCACGGCTCAAGCGACACCAGCACAAGTACTGTCAACGAATGGCAATCAGGCCAACCTACTCATTGCTGGGCAAACACTACGCACACAAAGCAATGCTACGCTCAGTGCAGGACAAATCCTAAGTCTTGTTCCCGAAGAAGTTGATGGTGAATTGCAGTTGCGAATGTTACCAAACAGCATTCAAGGGCAAGCGCCAGCAGCACAACCCAAAGATAGCAGTCTGCCGCTATGGACAAACTTGCTGCCTAGAGGCGCTAAAGAAGCGCTAGGTTCACTTAAAACAAGTTTACCCACCCAAACCCCGATGAATGAACTCATGCGTTCACTCACGCAAGCACTGCCGAACTTACTATCGCCTAATAGTGAAGGTAAAACGAGTCTATCCACGTCATGGCAATCTTTTTTATCTGCTGCACTCACGACAAGCCCTGCACCGACAGCAGAAAGAGTTCAACAAAGTGTCATCGATTTTAATCCTAAATTATCGGACAACAAAATCAACAGTAACCCAATTGCAAACACTAGCACCAACACAAGCGAATGGAAAAAAGACCTAATTAGCCTGATTAACAATCCGCAAACACCCTTAGCAGAAAAACAACTTGCACAAGGCATCCTTGCTAAGAACGAGCAAACACAACAAATCCAAAACCTACATCAAATGGCGGGACAAGCTGTGCTACTACAGGAAATCCCGATTAACACAGCCCAAGGTCTGGACAATTTCACCCTAGAAATTGATGTTCCTAAGCCAGACACCCCCGAACAAGAACGCCAGTGGAAAATTTTTATTCAACTACAACTACCAGAAGGCGACTTCACCAGTCGGGTTCAGATGGATAAAGATTTAAATGTTCGCCTACAACTCTGGGGTGACAATGATGCGCTGAGCCGCAGCCTTCAGGCACAAGCACCCGCACTCAAAGCAGCCTTGCAAGAGCAAGGACTAACGGTTGAAAGCCTTATCGTTGCACAAGGAAAACCAGCGTCGCGAACCGAACAGCCACCGTGGCATCAACCCCTTGTCGATGTTCACGGATAAAAAAACCCATCGTCAATCATATTAGCGCTATAATTTTGGGCAAGGCATTTAACAACAAAATCGAGTACCTATTATGCATAAACTACAACTCAGCGGCAGCCTTAACATTCAAGCCATTAACGACATTCGTATCCGCCACGAAACGGAGCTTGAACACTGGCTAAATGATGGCTTAGAAATTGATGTTTCACGCATTGAACAAATAGATACGGCGGGATTGCAATACCTGTTAATGGTTCAACAACAATTACAACAAGCTGGGCAAGGTATCGTTATCAAAGGCGGTGGGCTCATTGATGCAGCAGCGCAGCGTTTAGGATTACAGGACGCACTCTTCGGTGGATGAACACAAACCATCAGCTACCGATCAAGCAATAGCGTTAACCTATCGCGGTGATGACTTACCTCGAGTGGTCGCTAAAGGCAAAGGGGCAGTAGCACAAAAAATACTCGCCATAGCCAAAGCAGCTGAAGTTCCTATTCATCAAGATGCGGCATTAAGTAGCGCGCTAGGCTCTTTAGAGCTCAACGAAGCTATTCCGCGCGAATTGTTTTTAGCCGTCGCACAAGTTTTAGTGTTTGCTTATAGCTTATCGGGCAAAGCGCCCCCAAAACCAGACGATACAGAAAACAACTAAAGGGAAGCTCTAAAAACTGCGCTTCGCTTGTTTTTAGAGCTTCCAAGTTTATTTTTTAGCTGAAGGAAGGGGCTTAATCAAGGCGTTACATGCTGATTTTTGCACCCCTTTCCTCCAGACCTCCTACCCTCTGGGTTTTTAGAGGTTTTCTAAGGCATAACCCATAGGTTCCATCAGCAGCGAGCTGCCGTCTTCCATAAAGAACTCACCTTGCGCGTCTTCTACGCCTTTAATGCTCGCAATCGCCAACAATAGCGTTCCTTCGTTCAGATCAGCACCAGAACGAACGACCGTTAGGGTTTGTGAGCGATTATCGCCATAAGTCACCATCAACTCAGAACCAACTGCTGGCGCAATGCTTGCCAAAGTATGAAAACGCATCATGCGTTTGGTTGGTTTACCACGATACTGCATTCGCGCAATGACTTCTTGACCCGGATAACACCCTTTTTTGAAGCTGATTGCGCCTAAACGCTCTAGGTTAAACAGGTGAGCCGTCGTCGTTCCTGCGTTAGCAGCAGTCACTTGCGGCAGTCCAAAAGCCAAATCCATCAGATCCCAATCGGCGTTACCAACAGGCGTACCATTAGTTTCCAATCGATCCCACAAATGGGCAATATTTGGCAAGGTACCGATCAGTAATGCACAAGGATGAGCCGTTGGTAAACGAATCGCGATAATGTCAGACAAGCCTTCTTGCTCAATAGCATGTTGCGCGTATGCCGTTTCTGGCAGTTTTTCATTCAGCAGCACGAGCATATCTTGTGCGGCATGAACACCCGCATAGCCAAATCGTGGCAACAAATCAGAGAAATCTTCACAATCTACCTTGCTACGCATCACAAACATTTTAAATCGTTTGAGCAATGCAGGTAGCGTATCGCGCGCTACTTGCCAATAATAGGCATCGTTGTACAAAAACAGAACACCCAACCCCAAAACTTGACCTTGAGGATCACAATAAGCGGCAAGCTGTGCTTGTTCGTTCGTCACCAAACTAACATCTTGTGTCAGTTGCGATTGCAAAAAGGTCTTGGCATCTTCACCACTAAAACGAATTAACCCTGTCGCGGTTAAACTGGTCATGACAGCACCATGACGCATCATATGACGCTCAATTTCTGGCATGGCAAAATGCGCGATGCTTTGTTTGTCTTCGTTAAATACCGCGCCCTGTTGCGCTAAAAATTCGTTCCATAATGTAATCATCGTTTTTCCTATTTTATTTTTTTAAGAAACCTCTGCAAAACACCAGAGGGTTGGGGGGCTGGGGGAAGGGATTGCAAAAAAGAGCATGCACATCTTTGTTACCCTCCCTTCCTTCAACCCAAAAATACACTTGGGAAATCTAAAAACACACGAAGTGCGGTTTTTAAATTTCCCTATTTTTCTAATACCGCACGCACTCGTGCCAAATCTTCTGGCGTATCAACCCCTGCATGGGTCGGCGCACAAGCCTGATCTAAAATAATCTTATGCCCGTTCCATAAAATTCGCAGCTGCTCTAAGGCCTCTACTCGCTCCATCTCACACGATGGCCACTGCGCATACTGGCGTAAGAAGCCTGCTTTGTATGCGTAAATACCTAAATGACGGCAAAATGGCACCCCATCAGGCATCGGCGTATCGGCATGTAATTGCGAACCAAATAAATCACGATGCCACGGAATCGGCGAGCGCGAAAAAGCCAAGGCATAACCTTGCTGATCGGTAACAACCTTGACCATGTTCGGATTCATTAAATGAACCGCATCGGTAATCGGTTCCCACAAGGTTGCCATCGAAGCCTGTGGATTCATTAATAATAGCGTCGCAATCTGATCAATGACTGCAGCGGCAATTAATGGCTCATCGCCTTGCACATTCACAACCGGGGTATCGTCAGATAAACCCAGAATGGCAGAAGCTTCTGCCAAGCGCTCTGTTCCTGATAAATGCTTATCCGAGGTCATGACCACCTCTGCACCCAATGCCGACATGGCATCAACAATCTGTTGACTATCTGTGGCGACAACCACACGCGAAACATTGGCTGCCAAAGCGCGCTGCCAGACGTGCCAAATCATCGGCTTACCAGCAATATCCGCTAAGGGTTTATTGGGCAAACGACTCGATTGCATCCGTGCGGGAATTAAAACAACGGGTAACATGTTAGGCACCTATAAAAACGCAATGGGTAGGAAGTCTGAAGGAAGGGGCTGCAAAAAGCAACAAAGTGGGGAACACTAAAAAATGCATAAAGTGCAGTTTTTAGAGAGTCCCATTAGACTGTCTGCTTTTTACGATAGCTTTCGCTTTCTTCTAATGTCATCTTGCGTGCTTCATCTACCAATAATATGGGAATACCATCACGCACAGGATAGGCAAAACCACTCGCCACAGCAATAAGCTCTTGTTTCGCATCATCGAAGATGAGCGGTGTTTTGTTGGCAGGACATACCAATATTTCGAGTAAACGCTTATCCATTATGAGGTTCCTTGTTAAATCGTATGTGAATTTTATCGATGACAGGCTGCAATAAGCTAGACTCTATTTCTGTTGTTACTTCTA
>CAZSGH010000086.1:0-4689 GCA_964606405.1 uncultured Francisella sp. | reverse complement strand
ATAAAATCAATTAATTACAGTGATTTTATTGTTATGGTCATTGGTTGTGTTTATGGTCTGTTTTTAGCTGTTATGAGCCATTATTGACATCTATTTCTAGGAAAACTATGCTGTTAAACTTTAAATAATAGTAATATTGGATACGTATTGTGAGCGTGGTGTCAAAAGAGTTTGTATTGCCATCAAATATGGTGATTTTGTCTACTTCCGATTTGAACGGAATGATTGTTGATTATAACGTAGGATTTCGTGATTCTTCTGGTTATACCGATGAAGAGCTCAAAAATCAATCACATAATATTCTTAGACATCCTGATATGCCTAAAGAAGCATTTAAAGATTTTTGGCAAACGCTTCAGGCCGGTCGCACTTGGTTTGGCTTCGTTAAGAATCAGCGAAAAGATGGTGATTATTATTGGGTCGCTGCCAATGCTTCTCCCATTATAAAAAATGGACATATTACAGGCTATTTATCAGTTCGCTATCCTGCTACGCGAGAGCAGATTGCTCATGCTGAAATACTTTATGCGAATGTTCGATCTGGTCGGGAAGCTTTTCCATGGACAAAAGTAAGTTCAGGTTCAAAAACGGCAGTTAGTGCAGCGGTTGTTGCGGCAGCAGCACCTGTTAGTCTTTTTGTAACGGCTATTAATTTATCGTCTCCTTTGTTGATTACCGCTAGTTTGATGAGCCTAATAGCGGGCGGCTATTTAGCCACTCGTGTCTTGCGATTAGTAAAACCCACTTTTGAACAACAAAGAGGGATAGAGGCTATTGCCAATGGTCAATTTAAACAAAAAGTAGAAGGTAATGATTATTGGGCTTTCGCTTTGAATATGATTCGCTCACGTGTCGCTGAATCGGCGGCGCGTCAATATGACGCAGCGCGTGAAGCTGTCGTCTTGACGACTGCTATGAATGCGGCCAGCACCAATCTTATGGTTGCTGATGCTGAGTTTAATATTGTGAGTATTAACACTTCATTGGCGGATATGTTTCGTTCAAATGCATCGGCATTAAAATGCGTGTTGCCTCAGTTCGATGCTGATCGTATTGTAGGGTCTAACATGGATATTTTTCATAAAAATCCAGCGCATCAAAGAGCCATGGTGGCAAAGTTAACTCAGCCGTGGACTGGTGAGCTAAAAGTTGGCGGCTTGGTTTTAAGACTATCGGTAGTGCCAATCATTTCGAATGGTCAGAAAGTGGGTTATGTTGTCGAGTGGTTAGATAGAACTCAAGAGTTTCAGCTTGAGGTTCAGTTGGAGCAAGTTTCTAGAGCTTCAAGGGATGGTGTTTTGCATCGTCGTGTTAATTTAGAGAATGCTCAAGGAACATATCGTTCGCTAGGCGAAAACATTAACGAATTGTTAAATATTCTCTCTAGCTTTTCGGGTGTTATTGCGCATTCTGTTGGTGAGTTGGCTTTTTCACGTTTGGGCATGGAGATGCAAGGGGATTTTAAAGGCGCTTATCGGAGTGTGCAAAATAGCGTTAATTTAGCAATGCGTAATTTGAATGAGTTGCTTGGTCAGGTGCAACATACTTCTCACGAAGTAAATCGCTCAATGAGTCAATTAAATGAAGGAGTGAGTCATTTTTCTGATCAAACGCAGCAACAGGCTGCTGCTATTGAACAAACGGCAGCTGCGATGGCGCAAATTTTATCAACGGTCAAGAGTAATGCAAATAATGTTCAGCATGCGAATAGTTTAGCGAATGGTGTGCATGCTCGGGTAGAGGATAGTGCTAAGGTAATGCAGCAAGCAATAGATGCGATGCGTTTGATTCATGATTCTGGTAATCAAATTGGTGATATCGTTGGTCTGATTGATTCAATTGCTTTTCAAACAAATTTATTGGCATTAAATGCTGCTGTTGAGGCCGCACGAGCTGGTGAACATGGTCGTGGTTTTGCTGTTGTTGCTAGCGAAGTACGTGCTTTGGCTGGTAAGTCTGCAGATGCGGCAAAAGATATTAAGGTTCTGATTGATCAGAGTGTGAATCAGATTGATCGTGGAACGCAATTGGTACAAAAAACAGCAATTTCTTTAACGGTTGTGAAAGAGGCGGTTGATGAAATGTCTGGTGTGGTATCTCAGATTGCAACAGCATCACGTGAGCAAGAAAAAGGTATTGATGAGGTTAATCGTGCCGTTACGGTGATGGATCGTGTTGCTCAACAATCAGCAGCACTGGTAGAGGAAACTGCGGCTGCTTCAATGCATGTAGCTGCTCAAATGAGTGATTTAGATGCTGTTGTTCGACAGTTCACTTTGTCTTCTGCTGGGAAAAGTATTGCTAATATTGGACGCAGCCCATTAGCGGACATGAAACAAGCGCATTTGAATTGGCGTATTCGTATGTCGAATGTTGTGCAGGGGTATGAAAAAATTAGTGATATTTCGACTGTAAAAAACCATCATTTATGTGGGCTGGGCAAATGGCGAGATAGTGATGGCAGACAGTTCGATTATTTGCCAGAAATGAAAAATCTCGATGTGTTACATGAAAAGTTTCATGTCTTGGTTGCCGAGGCTGTGACATCGGCTAACGAGGGGTATTGTGATACAGCCAATGAGTTAATGACTGAAGTTGATGTATTGTCTGCTGAGATCGTTGCAGTATTAGAACAGATTGAACGCAGTATGATGAATAATGGTGCTGTAGCTGTTGATGATCATTCGCATCATTCGCATCATTCGCATCATTCGCATTTATTATCCAATCGCTTGTTGAAGTAGTTATTTAATAATAAAGTTGGAATTAACGATATGTGTCATTCTTTGCCATTAATTAATAAAAAAAATTTGCAGGGGTTATATTGTGAGCTTGGTAATGACTTGAATGTATTGGTTGGTGTTTTTAGTGACTATATATCGAAGTGGTCTGATCATATAGGTTCTGCTTATATTCTTGGGGATTACGCTAAGGTAAAAACAAATATTAGAGCATTGCGTAATTTTTCTTTATTGTTTAGTGCTGAAAAGTTGGTTTGTATGTCAGATCAGCTCTGCAGTTTAATTCAAGAAGATATTGTTAGTGATAGTCTTGTTTCTGCATTGTTGGCAACAGCACAAGAGACATGTAATGTTTTAATATTCTTTATAGAAGAGTTGAAGTTTTTTGTTACGCTTGATGCACTGCATGATTTATAAAAGTATTTTTTTTCTGTAAGTTTTTCTATAGAATGGGGGCGTATGTGTTAGATATAAGTTCGATTGATAAAACGGCAAGTTTGGTGCATAACAATCAAATGAGCTTGATGGTGTTTCAAATGAGTCATCATTTTGTGGAGAATGCACCAACTTTTTATGGCATTAATGTCTTTAAAGTCCGCGAAGTGATTGAGGGAAAACGTTTTCCTATTGCCATTTCGCCCAATGCTCATCCGTTAATTGAAGGGATGATTCAGTTGCGGGGTGCTTTTCTGCCAGTCATCGATATGCCGAAATGGTTAGGGCTGCCGATGGATCAAGAAGAAAGAAACCGCTCGGTGATTATCGTCTCCGATTTTTCACATAATATCGTTGGTTTTAGGGTTGCGCATATTCATGGGGTAGAAGAGAAAAGTTGGGATCAATTGTTGCCTGCAGAAAATATGGCCAATGAAGGGGCGACACGTGTGGTCAATCAAACCACGGTCAAACATAACGGTAAGGATGAGCTTTGTTATATTTTGGACGTTGAAGGCTTGTTATCCGAGTGTTTGCCCGAAATGGCAGAAAAACTGAATCCTAAGGTTAAAGAGCAAGGTTCGTGGAAAAAGATGTTTGCCAATAAAACATTATTAATTGCAGATGATTCTCGCTCTATTCGTCTGTATTTGGCTAATGTAATGACACAATTAGATATTAGTCATCTGGTATTTGAAAATGGTCAAGAGATGATTGACTATCTTAATAATCAACCCGATAAATCGGCAATTTCTGCGATTATTACTGATTTAGAGATGCCTGTTGCTTCTGGGCACACCGTTATTAAGTTTGTGCGGAATGATGCGCGTTTTAGTAAATTGCCGATTGGGGTGCATTCTTCGATGACGGCTGAAAATAATGAACGTGATGCTAAGAGTTTGGGAGCGGATTTTTTTATTGGTAAAATTAGCACTGATGGTTTAGTTGAAACATTAGAGAAAATGGCAGCATTAATGCGGTAATATTAAGACTGATAAAAAATGCAAATGTGACTAGGGAATGGAGGAAATCAACCCACCTTCCTCTCGCCAAGCATTAGAATCACCAAATAAACAGCAAAACATGTTTTTGGATATTTCTTAAGTGGTAGTTATCACTGGTAATGTTTTGCGTAAAGGATCGTTTGTTTGCGAATGTGCAGGGCGGGTAGCTTGCGCTATAATAAGCGCATAAAAAACTACAGGTAAGCCAACTATGCTGCTGATGATCGATAATTACGATTCTTTTACCTACAACCTCGTACAATATTTTGGCGAGTTGGGTCAAGAAGTCGAAGTGATTCGTAATGACCAAATTGACCTCGATGGTATCGCGCGTCTGAATCCTAAGTACCTCATTATTTCACCAGGTCCATGCAGTCCGACTGAGGCAGGCGTTTCTGTGCCAGCCATTCAACGCTTTGCAGGGAAAATACCGATTTTAGGTGTCTGCTTAGGGCATCAGAGTATTGGACAAGCATTTGGCGGCAATATTGTGCGCGCCAAGCAAGTGA
>CAZSGH010000085.1:0-4925 GCA_964606405.1 uncultured Francisella sp. | reverse complement strand
TTGATGTTCATGGGTGTCGTCCTTAAAATGTGTATTCAATACCCGCTAAAAAAGTGCGGGGTGTATAGGCGTAGTAACTGGCAGTCGCTAGTGTTGTTGTGCCATAGGCTTGTACGACGCGTTCATCGGTGAGATTCACACCTTTTACAAACAGACGTACCGCTTTGTTCCATTGGTAGTTGGCATTGGCGTGCCATAACCAGTAATTGCCCGTGTCAGGGTTTACTTTGCCGTTACTGCTGGTGGTATAGTCCAGTCGAGTGCCAACAAACTGTGCTTGCAGTGCCAAGAGTGTTTTATCGAATCCTAAATAGCTCCAATCAATGCTGCCCATTGTTTCTGGTCGTCTTACCAGCGTTGCGCCTGTTTGTGATTTCGCATCTAAGACCGAATAGCGAGCCGTCAGTTGTGATGCCAATTTAGGCAGTGTTTCGCTCGCCTTCCATTCCCAGCCCTGTAATTGGCTGTTTCCAGAAACATTACTGTAGTTTCGGTTGGTGGTGTCGTATTCAATTAAGTCGGCTACTTTGTCTTCAAAGTGCGTAAGACTGTATCCTTTCCATCCTAATGTTAGCTCTTTGCTATCAATGGTCTCAGGGCGTAGACTGCCGACATCACTTCTGACGCTAGGTGGTTGTGGCGTCGGATTGTATTGAATAAAGCGTTCAAACAGGTTAGGCATACGACGTGAATCTGACATGTTGATGGCGACATAAGCCTCTTTTGTCAGCATTTGCTTAATACCCAGTCGCTTGCCGATATAGCTGTTGTAATCATTAAAGTCATCGTTGCGTAGGCTAATATTCACAATGGTCGGCTGTTCGGCTTGTGGTAAGTGAAATTTGTGTGTGCGTGCGACAAAAACACCATGTTGGCGTTGATGTTTACCAATATTAGCGTTGCTCATGGTATCGCTAGATTGTTCAGAAGTATCCACACCTAATGTCAAGTTTCCTAAGTCATCGTTATGCTGCGCTGTTACGCCTTGTTGATTGGTTTTGGCATTAAAAATCGAACCATTAAAATTTCGATCCATACGACCATCTTGGACGTTAACGATCATTTGCCAATCTGCTAAATGAAATCGATAGCTGGCGCCCAAGGTTTGTTGTTGATAACTGAGGGTGTTAGGGTCATTCACATTTACAATGGCAGTGCCGTCATAGTTGCCGCGTGCTTCAGCTTTAAAAGCGTTAATTTCTAACCGCTGGTCTTTATTAATATTCCAACCCAATTTGGCGTTAAGGCTATCATTTCGATATCCATCTTTTTCGTAAGCTAATGGGTTGTGTTTGTTAGCGTTTGGCATAGGTGTGGTAGATGAAAACTCATCGCTGCTCAACCCCGTGTAACCAACGCGAGCATCGATGTCTTTATTGGCGTAGCTGACACTGCCTTGGCTTTGCTTTTGCCCTAAATCGCCCATCGTATAACTGAGTAAACCATGCGTGCCAGCGGCGCTTTTTTTGCTAATGACATTAATAACACCCGCCGCAGCGTCAGCACCCCAAATGCCTGCTTGTGCGCCTTCGATGATTTCGATACGTTCAATATCACTCACCATTAAATGTTGCCACTGAGCACCGCTCGTACTCGACGGATCGTTAAAACGCATACCATCGACTAACAACAGGATACGCTTACTATCATGTCCACGCATGTAAATGCTGTTGGTCGTGCCTAAACCGCCATTGCTATAATTGGCAATGCCACCAATTCTGTCTAAGGCTTCGGGTAGGGTTTGGATGGCTTTTTCTTGTAGCTGTTCGCTGGTAATAACGGTGATATTGCCTGTATAGTCAGATTTCGCTTGTTCGACGCGCGTTGCCGAAACGATCACTTGGTCTAGTGAATTAGATACTGCCCAGATAGGCGATGAAAAACAACTTGCTAGCGCAAGACCGATAAGGCTCGGTTTTGTTGAGAGGTTCATAAAAATTCCTTCGGTCATTATAAATGGCACGAAAGACAAACGGAAATAGTAACAGGCGATAAAACCTGCTTTGCCGTATTGCCCACCGCAATCGGTAAATTGTCTTACTAGGCCGGTATCCAGACTTAAGAGCATTTTCATTTCACCTTCCCGAATCAGTTTGCTGACCAGTGGTTGCGGCGTTAACCGCGTAAAATGTCTTCTCTATTACTGTTGCGGGGGCAGTGTAGGCATTTCACCTAACTTCCCGTTTAACGTTAACCCTAAGGTTGAACGCACCTAATAATCATGTTTACTGCGTAATTTTAGCACAATAAAGGTAAATGGCTAAGGCAGCTGTGACGAGGCTGTGCTAAAATAGCGATCTTGTCTTTAAAGCGCCCGTAGCTCAGCTGGATAGAGTATCGCCCTCCGAAGGCGGTGGTCGGACGTTCGAATCGTCTCGGGCGCGCCACTATAACTAATTGATTTCAAGCATTAAATAAAAAAGTATTTGATGCTTAAATTAATATCAAATGATTATTTGTCACAGTGTTGTCACACTTGCTTTAAATTACCTGTTTTATTTATTGGCTTTTTTCTCTTATGCGCTTTATGTCTTTGTGTACTAAAAAGCAGGTGAAATCAAAAAAGTACCGCTAAAGAGCGTCATCGTGCGCAAAACAAATAAAGATTGCCATCAAAGAGAATCACCTCATCTTTGCCTGTGTGCTTTATTCTCTCGATAGATTTAACATTAAAATCAATACTTGGTTTGCTCATGTTACTATTTAACTCAAGACAACGATCATTTAGAATTTGGCTATAAAGTGGCAGTGAATAATTGTAGCCAACCACGAACAAGTATGGAAAGGTGAAATTAAAATGCAACAAAATCATGCAGCTATAAACAGTAGTGAACGTATAAAAGTGTTGTTCGTTTGCATGGGAAATATTTGTTAAGTCTTTTAACTTGCTGATAAATAAATATATTTTTAATTTTTGTTTACCAATTGTTTTTTTCAACTAACTATTTTCATGCTTGTTTATGATTGTCTGTTGCAATCTTATTGACATGTTCTGAGGTAGGGTAGTGGTGTTATGTCACAGCTACCCTATTCAATTAATCATCCCATGAATTGCTACTGCTAGACGACCAGCTATCGTCATCGAATAGGCTGATATTATGGTTGTCATCGTTAAAAAGCGAGTTGGTTGTTAAATTGTGATCGTAATCTGACATATTTGTGCCGTAAGGATTACCTTCGACATCTACCGAGCAATTCATTATCGGTAATCCCGAAGCGGGGTTGATTGTTGGACAGTCAGTTATGCCATTGCTTGAGTTACCAAACAATCCGCCAAAAAGTGTTGAGAGTAGTGACATCGCTTATTGCTCCTGTGACACATTTACATCTGTATTGGTTCGGCTATTAATATAGGCTTTGATGATGCTAAGTAAAATTGTGATGCCGATCATGATGCCAAGACTGAGTAAAACATGACCTGTACCAGCGATAAATCCGCCTAGGTAATAATTTCCGCGCTCGTAAAGTTCCATGCGACTAAAAATAGCTTTAAATATACCAAGCTCTTTCAAGAGTCTTTCTTTCATGATCGGGTTATCCTTTTTGTTCGTTAAATTGCAGTGACGCGGAAGACGTCGCCGTATTTCACTACGCGAACTTTCATGCCTGTGTTGAATTGCTCATTTTCTTTTTTCGCTTGGACAACGACAATAATTTTGCTATCGGGGAGTTGCACATCCATTTCCCATCCTTCGACTTCGCCGATGGTGTTAGAGGTTACTGCACCAGCAACCGCTCCGACGAGCATGCCTAGTAATGCACCCTTAGCACTACCGCTATCGCCCATACCACTGCCTACTGTCCCACCCAGTATTGCGCCACCAGAACCTAAGCTGCCAGCATTTCTTGCTTCGTTTCCTTCGTTTTCACGAATTGACACCGTTCTGACGTTCATAAGTGTGCCGTACTGCACTTCGCCCGCTTTGCGCGTTTCGGCCGTTCTGTAATCGCTGCCACCTGTCTTGCTGGCATTGGTGGAAACACAGCCAGATAGTGTGAGCGTGCTGATAACGGCAGTGAGTGCGATGATGTTTTTTGTTTTAGTATTCATGATTTCATTTCCTAATGTGATTAATAAGTTCGGAAATGATTATCTGATAGTGATGTGTAAAAGTTTGGAACAACAAGCTTGTTGTATTGATTGCCGTCGTTCCAAATATTTAATGGCTATTAGTAAAGCTTTGCACATGCTTTGGTTAAACGCAAGTCGCAAGCTTTTTGGAAGTAATCACGAGATGGTTTAGTCGACAACCCTGGATGGGTTGTTAACAACGAGCCTTGATTGTAACAAGCAGAAGGGGCGTTATTCGTGCATGATCGCTCGTATAGGTCGAATGCTTTTTTAGGGTCGGCCGTAACACCTTGTCCTTTTTCATACATGATGCCCAAATTATTACAGGCAATGCTGTGATTGCCATTGCAAGCACGTTGCGTGAAGTCAGCAGCGAGCGGTAAGTTTTGTGCAATGCCATTTCCTAAATAATACATGCCACCCAAGTCGAAGCAGGCATTCGTATCGCCAGCATGACATTGGTTGTATAAGTTATCGCTTTTGACTGTGTTTGAGTTAACGCACCCCGTTAGTGTTCCAAAAAGGGTTAGCATTGTTGCTAGTGTTGTGAGTTGATTCATATCTCGTTTCCTTGTGTTTAATCATGGGTTTTTGATTAGATCACAAAGTAACCATCTGGCATGAGTTAACAAGCTTGTTAAATATTAAAGTGCGTATTGCTTATAAACACCTATGAGCGATACCACAAACAAGTCCTTTGGAAGAAACAAAACGGTACTCTGAGCGAGCTATACCAAATAAGTACACTGGAAAACGGTATCGAATCGTAGTATTCGCTCAAGTACCCTGAGTGTAGCGAAGGGGAAAGGCAAAAGTTATATAACAGCCTGTGATTCGCTTACGCTCACCCCTT
>CAZSGH010000084.1:0-5074 GCA_964606405.1 uncultured Francisella sp. | reverse complement strand
CGCACATTCTGACGAAATTGATAGCACCTTAACGCAGCTACTATTGGTGCTTTTTTGTTTTTGGTAACGGTTATTGTGCTATTAACACAATTGCGATAATATGAGTCTAACTAGACTAGACTTAGCTAATTAGGAGGCACTATGTTGGCAGTGAATATGTTTGAGGCGAAGACTCAGCTTTCAAAGTTGGTAGATTACATTGAGCGTAAGCAAGAAAGCGAAATTATCATCGCGCGTAACGGTCGTGCCATTGCCAAGTTAGTGCCATTAGAGGCGGTGAATACAAACAACCGAATTGGTATTGCAAAAGGTGCTTTTGATGTGCCAGATAACATTGACCAACATAATGATGAAGTTGCAGCTTTGTTTTTGGTGTCGGCACCATGAATATTTTGCTTGATACCCACATTGCTTTGTGGGCAATTACGGACAGTCCGCGCCTATCTGAACGTGCCAAGAAAGACATTAACCATCCCAGAAATACGATTTGGGTCAGTGTTGTTTCATTGTGGGAAATTGCCATCAAGCATAGTCTTGGTAAAGGCGACATGCCCATCGATGCCAAACAAGCATTAAACTATTTTCGTCAGTCGGGTTATCAAGTATTGTCGATCGAAGCAGAGCATGCCTTGTTGGTTGCTGAACTGCCTAATCATCATCAAGATCCCTTCGATCGTTTGCTCGTTGCGCAAGCACTGTCAGAACCGATGAGGCTTATGACCCATGACGCGAATATCATCAAATATGGCGATATTGTCATAGCGGTGTAACCCGCTACCAGCCCATCATCAATCCAGTGTAAAATACACCCTATGATAACAAACACACAACACACCCACATTCCCATCGAGTTGGCTGCCAGTATTCAGGCATTAGCTAATAATGCCCATGCAGCGCCTTGGTTGGGCGAAGCTGACAAACAAGCCTTACGCGAACGCATCAAGCAGTTGCTGATCGAAAAAGATGCTGTATTGGTAGCGCATTATTATGTCGATGCCGACTTGCAAGCCTTGGCAGAGGAAACGGGCGGTTGCGTCGCTGACTCTTTAGAAATGGCGAATTTTGGCAATAACCATCCTGCTAAAACCTTAGTGGTGGCTGGGGTGCGCTTTATGGGCGAGACAGCCAAAATTCTTAATCCCGAAAAACGGGTGCTCATGCCCGACGTGGCTGCTACTTGTTCGCTTGATGTGGGCTGTCCTGCCGATGCCTTTGCCGCATGGCGCGCGCAATATCCCGACCGCATTGCCTTGGTTTATGCCAATACTAGTGCGGAAGTAAAAGCGCATACCGATTGGGTGGTTACCTCGGGTAATGCACTGCAAATCGTGCGTCATTTACATGCCCAAGGGCACAAATTGCTCTGGGCACCCGACCGTCATTTAGGCAATTGGATTGCGCGTGAAACAGGTGCAGATATGATTCGCTGGCAAGGGCACTGTTTGGTGCACGATGAGTTTAAAACACAAGCCTTAATCGACCTGATCGCCAAACACCCCGACGCTAAAGTGTTGGTTCACCCAGAATCACCCGAAGCGGTGGTGAAGCTGGCGCATGTGGTGGGTTCTACCAAGGTACTGATTAACGCCGTGCAACAACTACCAGATGAGAAGTTTATCATCGCCACCGATGCAGGTATTTTTTGGAAAATGCAGCAACTCGCGCCGCATAAAACTTTATTGGTCGCGCCGACCAGTGGCGAGGGTGCAACCTGTCAAAGTTGTGCGCATTGTCCTTGGATGGCAATGAACGGCTTACAGAATCTGGCGCACGTGTTAGAAACGGGCGCAAATGAAATTTTTATTGATGAAACCATTCGCCAAGGTGCGCTACGGTCGCTTACTCGAATGCTCGACTTTTCACGTCAGCAAGGATTAGTGACCGCAGGGCGTGGTGATGCATAAGTTTAGGAGCAAAGACTGTGGCTGGTCATAGTAAATGGGCGAATATTAAACACCGTAAAGCACGTCAAGACGTTAAAAAGGCGAAAATCTTTACCCGTTTGTTACGTGAAATTTTAGTCGCGGCTAAAATGAATCCTGATGTATCCCTCAATCCGCGTTTGCGTGCTGCTGTTGATAAAGCACTCGTGAATAATATGAAGCGTGATACCATCGAAAAAACCATTGCGCGTGCAGCAGGTGCTGCCGAGGGTGAAAACTACGAGGAGTTACGTTATGAAGGCTATGCGCCGCATGGTGTGGCGGTGATTGTCGAAACCATGACGGATAATAAACAGCGTACTGTTGCCGAAGTGCGTCATGCTTTTTCTAAAAAGGGCGGCAATATGGGTACGGACGGTTCTGTATCCTATATGTTTAAAAAACAGGGTGTGCTGAGTTTTACTGCTGGCGTGAGCGAAGATGTGGTCATGAATGCTGCCTTAGAGGCTGGTGCTGATGATGTCGTTACGCATGATGATGGTAGCATTGATGTGATTACCACGCCAGAAGCCTTTTTAGATGTCAAAACAGCATTAGAAGCTGCAGGATTAACAGCAGAACATAGTGATGTGGTAATGGAAGCAGATGTTAAGGTTGGGCTTAATCTAGAAGATACGAAAAAGGTACTCGATCTGATTGATATGCTTGAAGACTTAGATGATGTGCAAGAGGTTTACCATAACCTAGATATTTCTGAGGAAGTCATGGCGCAGTTAGATGCTTAAGGTTGTTGTTGCTTTTTTCGAAGAGAAATAGGGTGCTGAAAAGCGCCTTATTTTTTGTCTATAATGTGACGAAACAATAGCGTGTTGTATAAGTTTTTTATGGAGGGGGGGAAGTATTTGAGATGTATTCTGAATTGAAATTGGTGCCCGGGGCCGGAATCGAACCGGCACGCCGTTTTGGGGCGGCAGATTTTAAGTCTGCTGTGTCTACCTGTTTCACCACCCGGGCATAATTAGCGTGTGCTAACTACCAATTCGATAATTATAATCACAATGAAGAATCAAGTCAACAAAATAAAAAGGAATCTCTAAAAACAGCATTTCGCTTGTTTTTAGACTTTCCAAGTTTGTTTTTTAGCTGAAGGAAGGGGTTTAATCGACTAGTTACATGCTGGTTTTGTAACCCCTTCCTCCAGACCTCCTACCTTATAGGTTTTTAGAGGTACTCAAAAGCTTTGTTAAACCGTGATATGATTGCTGACGTTGTATATTGCAAAATGAATCTCTAAAAATCCGTCATTCCCGCGAAAGCGGGAATCTATCTCTTTGGTTTTATGGATCCCCGCATACGCGAGGATGACGAGATATTGAGTTATTTAGATGTTCCCTAAAGAAGATAAGGCTTTTCTGTGCATCAGTTGTCGGTCAAACAAACTTATATGCCTTGGGTTGTCATTGTTGCGCCTGCGTTTGCGTTGGCGGCATTGTTGTTAGCACAAGTCTCAGAGGTTCCTGATGTGGCTTGGATGGGACTATGGGCACTCCTGTTTGTGCTGGCTGGTGTTGCGATTAAGCAACAGAGACGGGTGGGGTGGTTAATCTTGGGGTTGGCACTTGGGTTGAGTTTAATGCATGCTCGCATGTTGACATGGCAAGAGCAGGCGTTGCCAATCGTGTGGTCAGATGTGTCGTTTGAAAGCCAAGTGTTGATTGATGGATTAGCAAAAGCCGCTCCTTCGGGTGGGTGGCAGGTGCAGGCGCGGTTGATTACGCCACCTTCACCGCAATTAGAGAATATGTCTGTTCTATTGCACTTTCCGACGTTGGAAGCACCGACACCAGGTGACCAGTGGCGTGGGAAGATTCGTTTGTATGCCACGACAGGGCAGCATAACCCAGCGGGTATCGATTTTGAAGCTTGGCTGTTTAGTCAGGGTATTATGGCGACAGGACGTGTTTTGTCTTTGGACGAAGCGAGTAAAGAAACGCATTGGCATTGGCAGCGTGTGCGCTGGCTTGCAATGGAAAAACTTTTGTCGGTATTGCCACAACAGTCGGGATTTTCGGGCTTAGATGTTGCGCTGGTGCTGGGTGATGGTTCGGGAATTAGCACTGAGCAGTGGCAGGTATTACGCGATACGGGTACGCTGCATTTAGCAGTTGTTTCTGGTATGCATATTACGTTAATTGCTGGTTTGGCTTGGGCTTTGGCGGTGGGAATCTGGAAGTTGTTTCCTTCGCAACGCGTTCCTGCTTACATTGTAGGGTCGATTGCTGCGCTTGTTGCTGCAGTGGCATTTTCGATATTAGCGGGATTGACTGTGCCTGTACAACGGGCGTTGATCATGCTGTTGGTTGTGTTGTTCGCCTTATGGTTGAAACGTTCTTTGCATCCGATGCTAACCTTATCTTGGGCATTGATGCTGGTATTGTTGTGGGATGTGGCATCGGTGATGCAGGTTGGGTTTTGGTTGTCGTTTATTGCCACAGCCATTCTGGTCTGGATTTTATCCTTGTCCAATGGGCGGATGGTGCGTTTATTGGCAGTGCATCTGGGCATGAGCTTGCTCATGGCACCCTTCTTAATTTTGTTTTTTAATCAAATACCGACTTACTCGCCCTTAGCGAATGTGATTGCTGCGCCCATTGTTGAAATAGCATTAGTGCCATTGTTGTTATTGATAGCGATTTTGGCATGGATTGCACCAACCTTGGCCACTTATCTTGGTCTGTTAGTCGATGCGATATGGGAAGGTTTGTGGCGTGTGTTGGCCGAAATGGCAACTTGGTCTTATTCGGTGTGGTTATTATCGCCAATGGCTTTGTTTTCTGGCTTGGGGGCGGACGAGCAACGGCTAACGCTGTTAGATATGGGTAAGCAACAGATGGTTGCCATCTGGCAGACGCAACAGGGTAACTTTTTAATTGGCACTGGCGGGCAAGTGGGTCGGCAGCATACGATGGATAGTATTGTTTTGCCCAGCTTAACGCGCTTAGGTGTCGATAAGCTTGACGCTGTTGTGTTGACATCAGATGATGCACAATCGCGTGTGGGCTTAGCATTATTAGAAAATCGTTTAACGGTTGGGAAGGTTTATAACGGAAGTGATTGTAAAGGCGATACCTTAGCTTGGCAGTGGAAGTCTGATGCTGATGTTTGTTGGCTTTATTTGACACATCAGCTGG
>CAZSGH010000083.1:0-5732 GCA_964606405.1 uncultured Francisella sp. | reverse complement strand
AAACCTATCCTGAGTTATTTGTTAAAAAAGCTTATAACCAGTCGAGACCCGACAGATAAGGTACAGCTTAAGCTTGCAGGAAAATCAGATGGAATGATTGATGATCTACAACATAAGTTCAAAAGCATATCAAGTAAAGTGCCTGATCTTGCTGCGTTCAAAGAAAAAGTAGAAACGCTTGCAGATCACATAATAAGAATGATAGCACTGTTTGCGATTAAAGATATTCTTCTTCCTCTAATTTTTATTTACTTATTGTTTGTAATGAATCGTATGGTATGGCGTTTAAGTTTTGTTGAGTGGATGGATAATGGGATATTGTCCAATTTAGAAAAAAACAAGAAGGAAGTTTTGTTATGATTGTTAACATTAATGAAAGATTTTATTTATCAAAAAATCATAAAACATCATTTGTATATGCTTTATTGCTTGGTGTGCTAAATGTGTTTTTTTATTCTTTTTATGAAGGTAGTGAAGAAGAGATCAGTCGTCAAGATTTCTATATTGCTTGGGTTGTTAATTTTATTATCCTTTACTTTTTTGCTTTAATAGTAAGAAAAATTTCAGGAAAAGAGACCTCTTTACTACAGGAGTTTAAAATATCTTTATATTTTTTGCTGTTTTTAGATGTTTTTTCATCGTTATTTTCTCAATTTGTTCAGTTGGAAGATGCGTTAACAATAAAAGATATTTTAATACAATTTCTTTATTATGTTGTTTTCCCTTCTTTTTTGTTGTCAATATTGGTTTCAATTTATAGAGATAAAGATATTGAAAGTAACCCAAGAACAGAAAATTAATACGAAATCTAGGCAATATTGGTAATATGAGTATTTTTAATGAAAAACCTTAAATTTGGATTTTTTTATTCATTAGAGCAGGCGCTTGAAACTTTAGACAGTGTACGTGATAAAGCCGCTTCACTGGCTAACAATACTACAGATGTTATCAAAGATAATCCTGGAAAAGCCGCATTAGGTGCGGTCATAGGTGTAGGTGCAGTAGCCGCTGCGCCCTTTACTGGTGGTGGTTCTTTATTAGGTGGGGTTAAGCTTATTTCATCTTTGGCTGGTATAGGTGCAATCACCACTGCAACGGGCGCGGCTGTTACGGGTGCTGTTGTCAGTGCGCATATTAGTGATACTGAAAAAGCGATTGTTATTGAGCAAGCAACGAAAGAAATCGAAAAAAGAGCGAAAGCTGAGCATGCTATAGAACTAGAGCATTTGAAGTTAACGGTTGAAAAAACCTTAAAAGAATCAACCAAGCACTACGACGATATTCTTGCATTAATTGCGGTCGCAATCAGTGTTGCAAATTGTGACGGAGAAATTTGTGAGGGTGAAAAAGACGAGATAAAACAATTTATATCTGGAAAAACAGTTGCATCTTTACCATCTAAGCTAATTGAATTAATTGAAGAAACCTTCAATAATCCTCTTAATATTCAAGAGGCTTTTCAGGTCGCAATTAATTCCAATATTGATATGGCTGTTTTTGATGAAGTCATTGAGGTTGCGATACATGCAGATGATATTGTTCATGTTCAGGAACAGGCGTTTTTACAGGCTTGGCAGCAGCTAAAAGATGAACATGCGCAAGGTGCTGTGCAGCGTGTGTCGTTCATTTCACACGCACCCGAAGTGCTTGAACATGCACAAATGGAAAAGTATAGCCAAATGAGTATTATTGGGCCAGCTATAAACACGCTGTTATCTATTTACCAAAAACCTGCTTCATAACACTGTTTCATATCATCAAAACGTATTCGGAGAGTTGTATGTCTAAAAGCCTCAGCATTCATAAGAAGCAAAAAGCGTTAAAACAAAAAAAATCTCAGTTGCTACTTGCTGATGCTGACTCAGGACAGGTATCTCTACTGCTTAATTGCAACATTGGCGAAAGCAAATTAACAGCGCTGCCCTTTACCCAAGAAATATTATCCAGTAAAAGCATTAATGACAAAGAATCGCAAGCCTTACTAGATGACATTAAGCAGGAGTTTGATACGAATAGAATTGATATTCTAATTGATAGATTAGAACATGATATTGTTCATTCAATTACGGTGCCATTTGGACTAGGAAAAGTTATTTCTGCTTATGATAAGTTAGGTGGTAACGTTACAACATTGCGTAATTTTAAAGCAGGTATTGTTGCGACAAAAGAAGATAAAAATCGATATGTCGAGTGGGAAGATGCTAAAAATAGCATTATTGATAGAAAGGATCATGATTCTAAAAAAAATGACTGGAAAAAAAGTAAGCTTGAAACAATGAGTGAAGGCGAAAGGGTTTTGGATGGATATTCTGGAAAGGATTTAGGCATTAAGATTGGAACAAGTATAAATAAAAACAAACAAATAGATGCGGAGCATATCACATCTGTAGCAGAAATTGAACGAGATGCAAAAAACCATTTGTTTTCAAAAGGAAAAACTGCGAAATGTCGAAGGATTTATAGGGTTGAACTGTCTGGCGCTAAAGAAAACTTAACTTTAATCGAAGGTGGGATGAACAGCTCAAAAAGTGACCGTGATTTAATAGAGTGGGCTAATTCTTCAATATCAACAAATAAAGCCAAAGAAACAGGGATTCCTAATCTAACCAATGGAGAATACTATGAGCTAGATCAAGAAAAAATAGGATCAGAGTATGAAAAATCAAAGAATCATATCTATAAAAATCAAAGAAGTGAGCAACTAAAAAAGCAGGGCACAGAAGCATTTGTAACCAGTTTCTTAGAAGGTTCTAAAATGGGCTTTCAGCAAGCGATTGGCTGCGTGTTGGTGGAGCTCTTCGCGAATATTATTATTGAAATGAAGACGATGATGCGCTCTGATTTTGTTGTATCTAATTGGAAACGAGAAATTAAATCCGCTTGCGAAAGAGTTGGGCAAAGTGTTTTATCTAAGTGGCGCGATGTCATCAATAACTTTATGGACGGTTTCATTGCAGGACTAATCTCAAATATTGTTACGATTGTCATCAATACCTTCTACACTACGGCAAAGAACCTAGTGCGAATGATAAGGGAAGGTCTTTTTAGCCTGCTAAAAGCCATCAAACTATTAGTTTCCACACCGTCAGATGCATCATTATTAGATGCAACACATGAAGCAAGCAAAATATTATTTGCGGGTGGCGTTATTGTTTCAGGAATTGCATTAGAAGAGATTGTTAGTAAATGGTTAACTACAGTACCTTTTTCAACCGAAATAACTGCTGTTGTCGTTGGGAGTGTAACAGCTATTACAACAACCTTTTCTGTTTATCTTATAGATAAACTAGATTTACTAGGAGTAATTCAAAAACAGGAGAATGTCTATATTATTCAAAAACTTGATATGATAATTGAAGATAGTAATAGCGATTTGTTAGCAAGTTTGGTTGATTATAAATACAACTAAGTAAACTGTCTAAGACGCATAATGTCTTAATTGTGCTTATCATCGTGTTATCGGAAACAACATGGATAAGTGAATATGATGACAACTTTTCAACTGCAAGAAACTTGGGATACACAACAGCAATACGCGAAAATTGAAGCGATGGAAACTCTTTTACGCGCTTTCTCGTCAGGTGATTTGCCTAACGATGATTACACGCTAGTGATTTTGACGAATTATGTCCAAAGTCTCGTTAACGGCATGAGCAAAAAACCTTCTGGTGTTATCTATCGTTGCTGGACTGTGATGCCACCAGACATGCCATCAGACAAAGATGCACGAGTCGATTTTATCTTTACGCCTAGTCACATTGCCGTCGCTACTCTATCGCTCTTTCAACAGCGCTATGTTGAGTTGGCGGCAACGATTAATGGATTTTCTGAAGCCTTAGATGATGGCTATTTGTTTTCTGCCATAACCCGATTTAAGGGCGCTGGATATGATTCAGCCGACCAACAAATCCGAACATTAGAACTGTTAAGTTTAGCGAACATACCGAAAATGATTGCCGCCTCGCCGCTTATTTCTGTGCCTTTAGCTGTCGTATTATACGAAGCGAAACTAATGTATCTGCAAGCACTTGCAACAGGGATGACAAAAGCAGGATTCGGTCGAACGGACTACAGCGAACGATATCAATACGCTTTAACTCTGTTTTAATGGAGCATGACACCATGAAATCAACGCTATCAATAGTGGCAATCGCAGTCACAACGTTAATGACCACTGCTTGTTCATCACCGTCTGTACAAGAGTCATTTCAAAAACAGCAACAGAAGATAGAAGAAAAACAAGCGTCTCAAGCCAAAGAAACACTTTCTAAGATACCAAGTTGGTTTTTAGATTATGAATCACATGATGATAAGTTCATTTATGCAGTGGGATCATCTGTATCATCAGATCCACAAACATCACTTGATGATGCTAAAACATTCGCGTTATCTGAGATAGCGCGAATTGCTGATTCAAAATTATCAGCACAAAAATCACAAATGACTAAAAAAGACGCAAGTGGTAATGTGGCATCAACAAGTAAGCTAGTTATTGACGAGCTTGTATCAGCTAAAAACATGGCAGGTAACAAAACCATTAAGCGAGAACTTATCCAAGAAGGCAGCAAGTTTCGTGCTTATGTCATGGTGGCATTACCCAATAATGGCGGATTAGACAAGCAATCTTTTATTGAACTAGAGCAGTCGCATCGTGACTTATTGAATCGAGTCAACGCAACAATCGGAGAATAATAGTGAAAATATTAGCATCTTTACTATTTGCGCTATTGCCGGTTAGCGCGTTGGCCATCGATTCCTATGGGATTTATGAAGACAAAACCAAGACAATGCCAAAAGAATCACAATGCAGTGCTGCTAGAGAGAACGCACTAAATGATGCTAGTATGCAAGCGAATATGCTGATTGAGTCAAAAGGAAATACTACAATTAGCAACGGAGTAGCATCATCTCAGAAGGAATTCAATCAACAATCACTAAGCAAGTTGCATGTCGTGTCTGAAAGAAGAAATTTCACCCAATATGGCTGTGAAGTATATTTAACTGTGGATGAGTCTGAGCATGAACCAATGAGTTTAGCTGACTATGATGCCAATAATAAAAAGATCCAAGAAGTTATCACAGGGAATGGAGGTTACTCATTTGACTTCAAAACGTCTAGTGTACCTTCCATTAATGATGTAACTACACTTAACAATGCTAAAAATGTCACCTTAAAAAGTCAGTTTAAGCCTCTGAAAGATCGCACTGACTTTACCGCTTCAAATGAAAGAATGAATCAGATTATAAAGTTAATCAGGCAGAATATGATATTACAGGTAGTCGATGTCAAAACAACACAGTATAACTCTGCACAAGTCGTATCATATACGATTAAATGGAGCCTTAAACCATCGGATATGATATCAATCTTAAAGATCGTCAGTGAATCAAACTTTTCTGACTTGTCGGATATTGCAACAAATAACCCAAATTTCCCTAATCAAAATTTTATTCTGATTTCCAACAAGCGAAAAAGCAATAATAGTATTGCACATTTCTACACCCCCAATATTCTGTCCGAATACACAGAAACTGGAGATAGCGTTGAGTTCAACTTATTACAGGGTGGCGTTGATGAGACGATTGGAATGTTTTATATACTATTCCTTTCTGGTGAAGCATTCGTAAGTGGAATAAAGGAAAACAATTAATGAACTTGCTGAAAATAATTATCCATTATTGTAGCGAGAAGCTTGCCAAAAAGAACAACTGAGCATTAAAAATATTGCTCA
>CAZSGH010000082.1:0-5771 GCA_964606405.1 uncultured Francisella sp. | reverse complement strand
TGTTTATTAACAAGATGAAGACCCAATGCTTCTTGTAAACTCATCATTGGCAAATGCGCCTTGGCTTCTCTTGCCCATTTCCAGCCATACGGTTTGCTTTTATCGTTACACTCGAGCGGCATTACCAAAGCAATGTCGTTTAAATCGCGTTGCACCGTACGGCTGGTAACAGGAAACCCTAACTCAGTTAAATGACTTGTTAAATCTGAAACCGTTACTTGTGCTGGTGATCGCGGAATCAGTTGTAACATCTGTAACTGACGAACAAGGGTTTCGTGACTGGCGGCGGCGGGCATTAAACGTATCCTTTTTAAGTATTCAATAGTGTTTACAGCGTATCATAAGTTATCTTGTGCTCAATTGTTAAACAGAATAGGAGAATTAGTCACTTAACCTAGCTAAAACAAACAACATCAATCGCTTATCATCAAATTTAATGCCTAATAACTGCGCTGGATACTCATTAAACGTTATGTTTTTTAAATATCCAGATTGAAACATTTGGCTAATTTCCTGTGCTTTTTCTGGTGTCGTGCTTCTTGATGCAACAGATAATTTACGATTGCTATCGAAAACCACATGCACACGAACACTGCCCTCATCCCCAAATACAACAGCATAATCATCCATGACAGCCCCTATCGCACCTTCAACAACATAAAAAATCTTTACGACAAGCTCAGGATGATCGGTAACAAGTAAACCGTTAGCACTGAGCCTGTAGAAGTACAGTTTTTAGAAGCGCCCCTTAATGCGCTTGACCAAAAAAGAACAACCAGTCATCATGATCTAATGCTAACTGAGCTGAGTTGTTAGCCATTAACACTTGATACCAACCATCATAATCATTGATCAGCGCCGTATGGAATGATAGTTTCTCTAAACACTCTGCCAAGTCTTTGCTTAAATCATCTCTGACCATCACCTGCGCACCTCGATCCCAATCACGAGACTTGAGTGAGCGATGCTCAAACACAATTTTTTCATCAACTTCCAAACCATCTGCTCGGATGTGACTAATAACCTGTTCTTTTTTGTTTTTCCACCAATCAAACCTCTCTTGGTGGTAGTCTCGTTTTTTGACGGCCGCTTGCGCTAACTCATCTGCTGAATACTCAAAACCCCAATTTCCACGTTTCATGACAAGTCCCTATCTGAAGTCATACCAAATCGGTATGACTTCATCATAAAGACCATAGCGACAAAATGAGTCTTACTGTAACAATGAACTAAAAACCAATTTTGAATGGTTTAGCACCACCCTTTAACGCACACTCCTCACTCAGTCGAACATACAAATCTTGCGCCGATTTAATTGGACGAAACTTGCTTTGACGGCTCACCGCTGCAAAGTCACCAGGCGTTAAATTTGTTAAGC
Organism: uncultured Francisella sp.; assembly: GCA_964606405.1. Classification (GTDB taxonomy): domain Bacteria; phylum Pseudomonadota; class Gammaproteobacteria; order Thiomicrospirales; family Thiomicrospiraceae. The sequence continues at coordinate 4,393 of CAZSGH010000082.1, read as the reverse complement.
TAATCAAGTCATCGTTGATGTTTTCGTTGGTTGTGAACCCCATTTGCACGCAATTATCGCTAAACAAACCTAGACGTTGTTCGTAGGCAAGGTAATCGACCTTCACTTTCAAATCAAAGCGACGCAAGGCGGCAGGATCAAGCCCATCCATGCGATTAGTGCTGGCAATAAAGAGTCCTTCAAATGCTTCCATTTGGGTGAGCATCTCATTAATAGCGGTCACTTCCCATGAACGCACGGCATTGTTACGATCAGAAATAAAGCTATCGACTTCATCAATCATCAAAATTGCGCCTTCTTCAGTGGCCGACTTAAAGGCTTGCGCCATATTTGCCTCTGTACCACCGACGAACATACTGAGCAGATCGCTGGCTTTTTTAAGATGCAAAGGCTTATCACACTGCGTCGATAAATAATGACCATAAGCCGTTTTACCCGTACCTGGTGGACCATACAGGCAAAGGCGCGCACTGCCGCACGACTTTAATGCTTCGGTAATATCTGTCATATCGGCATTGGTATTGAGGTACTTTGGATTGTAGGTGGTTGGCAGTATTTGTTTTTTTGTATCTGCTTTTTCAATCGGATCATGCCCTTGTAATGCCAGCGTTTGGTTCACTAGCTGCTCGAAAGTAGCATCTCGCTTTTCCGTGGTTAATGTGTCACTAATAGGAGCAATGACACGACTGACACGCTGAATAACCGCAGGAGAAAGGTTTTCTGTTTTCGCAAAACGTGTCGAAGCTTCCACAGATAACAAGCCTTGACCATATTGCATCAACATACCCTGACGCTGTTCAGCACTAGGCATCGTCATTTCAAACACAATATCGAAGCGGCGAATAAATGCAGGATCTATCCCTCGATGTTTATTTGAAATCCAAATCGTCGGCACATCGTTTTGTTCGAGTAATTGATTAAACCATGCTTTGCGACTTTCGGCTGGGCTTTTACTACCATACTCACTGGCAGTAAATACATCTTCAACTTCATCAAACATGAGCAGGCAAGGATTATCTTTAAGTAGATTTTGCGCTGCGGCACAGGCACTGAGGCGACGACCACCCTGAATAGAATCTCCATCTCGGTCAATGGTGCTCACTTCAAAACAGTCAACCCCTAAGGCTTGCGCCATGGTTTTGACCCATTGTGTTTTTCCTGTGCCTGGTTGACCATACAAGAAAATGTTCACACCCGCTTGTTTCGTGTCGAGTGCATGCTTGAGATATGGCATCGCAATATCTAACTGTGCTTGAATATGCACATAATCACTGAGCGACAACTCCGCTGATTTGCTTTGCATCACCATGTCTTTGAGCAAGTCTAAGGGTTCAAAGGCTTCTAGGTGCATCAAGTCATAAACAGAACTCGAAACAAGCTCGAGCTTACCACGCATTCTTTGTACGCCATTGCGATCAACTTTGACCAAACCTGAGCGCGTCAATAGACTGGTATTTGCTAGCGCTGCTTGCACCTCTTTTTCCGATAGATCTAACATGAGCGATAACGAACGGTAAAGTTTAACGGATGTTAACGCATCCAACATATCACAAGCATCATCTAGCAAGCTGTTGGCATGTAAATGAATCGCAAAAACCAAAACTTTCACTTCAGCTTCTGTCAGTTTTAGTTTTTCAGTTAGCAATGATAGGTTGTTTGTAAAAATGGGGGCAAATGCGCTATTCATGTCGATAGCAGGCAGTGATGCCAATTGCTCACGCATGGCAGATAAAACAAATTTGCTGTTAAAAGGTTCTGAATCCTTATCAAAGCGCATTACACCCAAAAACTGAGCAATGGCATCATCATGAAATCCATGATTGTATAAAAACTTTTTGTGTCCGCCCAGAGTAACCATAATGCGTAACAGCCATAATCTAAGAATGGCATCATTATCTTCTACCGATCTTTCTTCCTGTTCGTCACATAAGGGCTCTGGCATAGCAGCTTGTTTTAACGCTAGCTCCTTAAGCTCGGGGGAAAGCGCATTAAACGTTTCAGCATTCATATGTTTAAAAAACTGTAAATATTTCATCATTGTGCCCTCATTGTGGATTTCATGAGGATAGATTAATTGCACATAAGACAGAATACGTCTTATTAAAAATTTACAACCAACCTTATTTGCGCAATGCAGGGAAGAATAAGAAATCTCTAAAAATTTCCCGAGCTGAAAACAGCGTCATAATCGATGTGACCAAGATAGGCACTACGCAAGGCTTTCACGACGCCTGCATTTGGAACCCATAGCAGAGACTCTTTTACTTGCGTCTTGCAGCCGCAGTAACAAGGAGAGCAGCCGCTTCTTTTTCTTTAATGAGCATCATGGAGAACACGAGAAGAATAATCCATACAACGCCTGTAGCAGCAAAAAACAGATTAGCAATTGCTATTGCCCATTTATACTGATGCCCTTTTTGGAAAGCAATCAAGGTGGGAGCAAAATAAATCCAAATCGCGAACACAAATAACGCAATTAATCCCCAAGGTTTCGATAAAAGTAAACCTAACGTACATGCAATAATGCCCGTACCCCAAAGTATCCTTGACACCGCTTTGTCGTTTTCTTCTTGAGCCCGCTTGTCTTCTTTTACTTGTACAACTTGGGTTCGCTCCATTTTAATTCTTTCAATGCCTTGAACAATCTTACGTCGATGACCAAGCGAAGAAATGCCAATTTTCTCTAAGTCACTTTCATTCAGTTCAAGAAAAAGTGCATCATCTATATTGTGTTGGCGTAATAGCTCATCATACAGAGCCAACTCAGTATCCTGCAGCAATGCAACGACGCCTTTATCTCGTTGGATTTGTTGATCTTCCAATTTATCATCATCTAAGCGAATCGTATGATGAAATTCTCGCGATTGATTGTGCAACATTCCGTTTTCCTAATTTTAGTTGACATATTTGTTATCGTTAAATTGTTAACTACTAATAATAGCCTCAAAGTTTTTTGTGATCATGATTCTACTTACATGGCCTTAACAAGGTAATAGTTGATTACCAAACAATTGCTCATTAGGCAGACTATTCATTTGAAAGGCAAACTCATTCTTGTCCAAATCAAAAAACACAATATTGAGTGGAACCTCTTTGACTTGACTACTAACACCTTTGAAGCAATAGCTGGTTTCGATATTCGCCGTGTTTTCGGTTGCAGGGTAGATCAAGAAAATTTGGTTACACTCTCTGCCCTCTTGTTGGTACTTGGTGGCATAAGCGTACATTTGGTAAACGTCGCCTTGTGAGATACCATCATTTGATTTGTCGCCAGTAAGCAACTTCCATTTGGTGTCGGCAATTGTTTTACCGCCATCAATGACGATGTCGGGTTTAAGTGCAAATTTGCCAACATTACCCTGGCAAGCCAAATAATGTCCTTTATCTTGTAAAGACACCTGCTCCTTGCAGCACTTTTTAAGGTAATGCCCCACATAAGACTCAAACAACACATTCATATCGAACAGTAACGAAAAGGCGACGTCATTCCCTTTGTTGGGTGCGAAACTATTACCCAACAGAAATAAATGACACCAGATCATGATCTGTTCGTAGTCTTTCATTTGGCGATTAAGCTTAACCTTGCTAAATGCGGTTTTAATGTCATGAACGACCTCGACTTCATCAAACACGAACAAAAACTCTCGGATGCGTTGCTGATTGCTCGATGATTTGGACAGCTTGTACAAGAAGCTGAGAGTTGTTTTAATGAGTCGGTTTTCGACACGATCTGGCAGGTAATTGTCGTAGGCAACAAAAAACCGCTCTTTATGTACCAGATTGCGCTTGAGATGCTCAGAAAATAGTAGCTTACCCTTCAAAAATGGCGAGTTTTCTTCACGGGTAATGTAGTCGTTCTTAATGCCACGCTGCACCAGCTTGGCTACCCCCTGAAGAAACATACCAATAAATACCTCTAGCAGTGGCATTTTTTGCGTTTGCAAATCAGCGGTATTAACTTCTTTGAATGGGCTATCACGTAAGGTTTTAAGCATCTTAACGATAATTTTTCGAACTTCATCGTTGTGTTGATCATCATCTAAGTTAGCAATTTTGGGCAGTATTTCAATGGTCAAACCGTCATGTAACTGAATCACGCCAATGTAATTTTGTGCTTGTAGCACCTTGCCCAGCCCTTTAGCGTGACCTAGCTTGAGGTAATTGCCATCATAACCCGCCGTGTCGTTTTTCAATACAAAGGCTTCGAGCGCTTCGAATTGTTTTTTGCTGATCCCACGGCCACGAGCATCAGCGCCTTCACCTAGGTAAAGACGTTGATATTCGGTTAGGGTGATGTGATTAAGCTTACTCATTATGATTTTGGCGATTGCGCTTTAGTTTTGAGCCTGTAAATCTATTTGTGTAAACGCCCAATAAATTACTGGTAGTTTTT
>CAZSGH010000081.1:0-5915 GCA_964606405.1 uncultured Francisella sp. | reverse complement strand
CAGTAGGCATTCCAATCAAGATGTAAACCGTAAAATCAATACCGACTTCTTTAAGCATCGCTTGATAAACGGTTGCTAAACGAACACGTGTCGGGTCAGTTGATGTCTTATAGCTTAACGTAATGCGCCCTGAAAAACCTGCCTGCGCTAATAGCTGGCGAGATTTTTCGGGCTGATAATCATAGCCCTGTATACTACTCGATAAACCACACCAATGCTCTGGCGGGAACAAACCCTCACAGGGTGTTGCCATATTATCTAATAAGGTTCGCACCAATCTAGGACGATCAATGGCATGGGCAATGGCTTGTCTCACTAAGGGATTCGCTAAAATAGGATCCTTAACATTAACGCCAATATAGGAAAAAGAGGTTCCTGAGCGTGTTTTAACCTGCAAGGATGAACGACTTCGCGCATGACGAATGAGTTCAGGAGATAAATCGTTTTGCAATAAATCAATCTCTGAACGCACCAACTTAAGTAAACGAACACTGGCATCTTTAACACCCATAAAACTGAGTTTAACACCATCGGGACGTTGTAGTACAAGGTTTTGATCCGTCATTTTATGTAACCGACAAGCGCCCAAGCCAATCGGCTCAAGGTCAAAATTATGTCCGACGGCTAATAAGTCTGCCGGCATAATCGGCACGGTTAACCTAAATAACGCCAGCTGGTCGGGCTTTTTCCAGCTAAAGACAACGCCATTATCTTGAGCACTCACCGATTCAAGATTGCGCAATGGACCTTTAAGTGGCGATGCAACTTGCGCAGATAAAACTGACTGATAGGTTGCGATCACGTCTTCAGCGGTGAAGGTTTTACCATGATGAAAAGTTAGCCCCTGACGGATTCCCACCCATAAACGACGATCATCAAGCCATTGCCAATGCGTTGCTAACCAAGGCGAAGGTAATGATGACTCATCAAAATCAACTAAAGCGGGATAGAGTAAACGACCAATCCGGGTCGAAAAAGCATCGGTTGCAAAGCGTGGATCTAAGCGCGGAGAAACATCAGGAACAGCAACACGAATGATATCAAGTGCATCATCAGGCTGATAGCGTGAACAAGCCGTCACGCCTAATGCTAATAAACCAGTCGCGGTCCATTTAAAAAGATCGCGACGAGAGGTAACCAGCGATTCATTCATTTAAGAGGAACTCTAAAAGCCAATGGGTAGGAAGCCTGAAGGAAGGGGTTGCTAAAAAGAGCATGTAACACATTGATTAACCCCCTTCCTTCAGCCAAAAAATAAACTAGGGAAGTCTTAAAAACGTGCGAAGCGAGATTTTAAGAGACTTCCTTAAGCGTTAGCTTTTTCTGCATCAGTCCACTGACTAAAGGGGCGTTGCGACAAGAAAACATTGTAATAGCGTGCTTCGTCGGTCACTTCTTTGCCTAACCAAGTCGGATGGGTAAAAACTTCATCTTCAGCATCTAACTCTAACTCAGCAACGACCAAGCCAGCATTATCACCATGAAACTCATCAACTTCCCACTCATGACCGTCAACCGTCACAAAATGACGGGTTTTAATCACATTTGGTCCTAAAACCATCGTCATGAGCTTTTTAGCATCTTCTAGCGGAATGGGATATTCAAACTCATCACGCGACATACCAATCTGTACGCGCTTAATGTTCAAGCGTGCTTGATCATCTTCGATACGCACACGAACCGAACAAGAAACAGGTTCATTTAAGTAACCTTGAGAATACTCAGCCGTATGCGATGCCGCAGCGCGCCACTCGTCATTGATGACTAAAAATTTGCGTTCGATTTCCTTGCCCATTTCTTATCCTTTTTCTTAGCGTGTCAATAAGACAACAGATTCAACGTGATAACTTTGTGGGAACTGATCTGCCATACAGATTTTTTGCACCTTAAATCCCCCTTTTTGCAGCAAAACCAAATCTCGCGCCAAGGTTGCAGGATGACAAGACACATAAACAATCCGCTTGACCGATTTGCGTTTTGCTAACTGTGTTGCCGCGGCTAAGGCACCATCCCAAGGCGGATCAAGCAACACATGACTAAACTCACGAGGACAAATCCAATCATCAGCAAAAATATCAACTTTGGCAAAGGTGCAGTTGGTTAATCCGTTCGCTTGTGCATTCTCTTTAGCAGCAGCAACGCTTTGATCACTTAACTCAAGCCCTAATAAGCTTTGCGCTCTTTTAGCCAAAGGCAACGAAAAATTACCCATACCACAAAACAATTCTAAAACAGAATCAGTCTCTCCTGCAGCCAACCAGTCAACTGCCGTAGCAACCATCTGTTTGTTAACGTCTTCATGGGCTTGCACAAACTGATCAGAAGTTAATTCAAAACGAATATCATCCAAAGCATAATGCAACTGTGCAGGTGTGATCATGGTTAATTTGCCATCACGACCATGTCCTTGCAAACCAAAACCAGCGATACCATTTGCTGCACACCAAGCCTGCCAAGGTGCTAAATTCATATCGCGCCATTGTAAATTAATATGCAAAATTAAGACGTTATCACCAATACTTAACAATTCAACTTCATCAACACCTTGGTAAGGTAAACGAGGACAATCTTGCTTTAACTGATGAAATAGCACAGACAAGGGTTGGGCTAACTGAGGACAATCTTGAATAATTGCCAAGTTTTTACCACCTAACGCGCGGTAACACAACTCGCCCTGACGGTTAAGCGCAAAGCGTGTGCGACGACGATAATGAAAGGCGTCACCCAACAAATCCGCTTGCCATGCACCTTCTGGCAACTTGATTTCTGCTTTTTGCAAGCTACGCTCGAGTTGGTGACGTTTGAACTCATGCTGCATGCCATCAGAAATATGCTGTAACTGACAACCACCACAGACACCAAAATGGGCACAAACTGGCTCCACTCGAGCAGGCGATGGATTTTCAATACCCAATAGCTTGGCTTCGATGTATTGGCTTTTTTGATTCACGACTTGAATATCAGCTGTTTCACCTGGTAAAGCACCCGCAACAAACACAGCCTTACCGAGCAAGCGACCAACACCACGACCATCGTGTGTTAGGTCATGAATCTCTAGTTTATCGCGATGCGATTGCAACGCAGGGTTGACTGTCAGCTTAGAAGTATGTTTTTGCTGACGATTGATTTTCATGCTATTAAGTGCCTTTTTATTTATGACGCGGCAATGCGTTCGAGAATATGCGCTAAAGCAGCAGCAGGATCAGGCGATCGGGTAATCGGACGACCGACAACCAAATAATTCGCGCCTGCAGCAATGGCTGCTTCTGGTGTCAAAATGCGTGTTTGATCATCTTTTGTGCTTTCTGGTAAGCGAATACCAGGCGTGATTAATTTAAAATCTTGCCCTAAGTTATTGCGCAATACGCCCGCTTCTTGCGCAGAAGACACAACACCATCCAAACCACAAGACTGCGTTAAGGCTGCTAAGTGCTCAACCATCGTGCCTGCACCAGCCATATAGCCGATTTCGAACAACTCTTCATCAGACAAACTGGTTAAAATCGTTACCGCAATGAGTAGTGGGCGCTTTTGATGTTTTTCTAGGGCTTCACGCGCAGCCGTCATCATTTTACGACCACCACTCGCATGAACGTTGACCATCCAAACCCCCAAACGTGCAGCCGCATCAACAGCTGCCGCAACGGTATTAGGAATATCATGAAACTTAAGATCTAAAAAAACCTCAAACCCTAAATCTTGAATCGATTCAACCAACTGAGGACCAGACTGAGTAAACAACTCTTTGCCGATTTTAATACGGCAATCTTTAGGCGATAAGGTTCTTGCGCAATCCAATGCCTGAGCTGCTGTTGCAAAATCAAGCGCTACCAAAATAGGTGAAGACGTTGTCATAGTGCACCTCTAAAAGCCACAGTGGGCAAGGGGTCTGGGGGAAGGGTTAACAATTAATAGCATGTCATGACATGATTTAATACCCTTCCACCAGCTAAAAAATAAAATGAGGGACGCTAAAATAAACGAAGCGTTGTTTTTAGCGATTCCCTCATCGTTTTCTCACAAAAAAAGTTTGTATGCGCGATACCAACCAACCGACAAATATGCCAGTTATAAAGATAAACAAAGCGGCAACAGAAAAAGGCAACTCCCACTGCCAAGCAGCAAGATGCAAAGTAACGACCTCTGGATTTTGCAAACCAAGCATCACGCCCAGTAACAGGATAATAATCCCAATCCAGTATGTCATCTTAGCAAGCCTCCTTCCTTAGCTTGCACTAACCAAAGGAACCGTTAATCGGCTCGCATCGACAGATTCCTTAAGCTCTTTGCCAGGCTTAAAGTGTGGAACACGCTTGCTTGATAATTCAACGGCGGCACCAGTCTTAGGATTGCGACCAATACGAGGCTTACGGTGGTGTAAGGTAAAGCTACCGAAACCACGAATCTCGATACGATCATCTGCAACTAAAGCATCAGTGAGTGTTTCTAAAATTAAATTAACCGCCAACTCAATGTCCTTTGCAGGAACTTGGTCTTGACGGCGTGCAATTAAATCGATCAGTTCTGATTTTGTCATATAGGCTCTGATTTTTTTGTAGTTAACTATTGGGAACTTCTAAAAACCTCGCTTCGCTTGTTTTTAGACATTCCATGTTTATTTTTTGGCTGAAGGAAGGGGGTTCATCAATAGGTTACATGCTATTTTCAGCAACCCTTCCTCCAGACCTCCTACCCATTGGGTTTTTAGAGGTGCCCTATTTATTGGTATCTGTATTTTTAACCTTAAAAACACACATAGCAAAAAACAAATTAGATAAAAAACCTCTGAAAAACATATTGATATATGATTATCAGAGGTTCATTGGAAGACGAAGCACCAATAATGCTTCGTCTAGGTCAATCTAAATTAGAACTGACCCTTTAACAAATCACCCAAGGTGTTGCTTGTTACAGCAGCATTGTTAAAGCCTTTCATTGCTTCTTGCTGTTCAGCTTCGTCTTTTGCACGGACAGAAATCTGAATCGCACGTGTCTTACGATCAACGTTCGTCACACGAGCAGTAACTTTGTCACCTACTTTCAATACATCACGTGCATCGTTAACGCGCTCTGCAGAAATTTCTGATGCACGTAAGTAAGCCACAACGTCAGAAGCCAATTCAACTTCAGCGCCTTTTTCATCAACAGAAGTCACAACACCAGTAACGATTGCGCCACGGCTCACTTCAGCAGTAAATGTGCTGAATGGGTCCTGTTCTAACTGCTTCAAACCTAAAGAAATACGTTCGCGTTCTGGATCAATTGCAAGAATCGTTGTTGTTAACTCATCACCTTTCTTGAAGTCACGAATGGCTTCTTCGCCAGTCTTGTGCCAAGAAATGTCTGTCAAGTGAACCAAACCATCAATACCGCCATCTAAACCGATGAAGATACCGAAGTCAGTGATTGACTTAATCTTACCCGTGATTTTGTCGCCTTTATTGAACTGAGTACCGAAAGATTCCCATGGGTTCATCTGGCACTGCTTCAACGACAACGAAATACGACGACGTTCAGTATCAACATCCAATACACGAACCTTAACTTCTTGACCCAAGTGAACCACTTTAGATGGGTGAATGTTACGGTTAGTCCAGTCGAGTTCAGAAGTATGAACCAAACCTTCAACGCCTTCTTGAATTTCTACGAAAGCACCGTAGTCAGTTAAGTTAGCAACTTTACCCGTTACTTCTGAATTTGGTGGGAATGCCGCAGCAATCTTGCTCCAAGGATCAGCTTCTAACTGCTTCATGCCCAATGATACGCGGTTACGCTCACGGTCAAACTTAAGTACTTTAACATCCACTTCATCGCCCACGTTAAGGACTTCTGAAGGATGGTTAATACGACGCCAAGCGATGTCAGTAATGTGCAATAGACCATCAACACCACCTAAGTCGATGAATACACCGAAG
>CAZSGH010000080.1:0-5919 GCA_964606405.1 uncultured Francisella sp. | reverse complement strand
TAAAAACTACCAGTAATTTATTGGGCGTTTACACAAATAGATTTACAGGCTCGCGGCATATTTACTGCTTTATCCTATTGTCACTATTAGGCTTAAACACCGCTTTTGCTGCAAATTGTGTAGAAGTACTCAATACAACAACGCATCTGCACACGACAGGATATTTTAAAACACATAGCAATCTATCATTAGATCAGGTTTTATCGGAAGCACGTAAAGCAAGCCAAAATAAACCAAGCTTATTTTCAGCTTTGCCTAAGAATAGTATCAGTTTTGGATTCGATGACCATGATTATTGGTTTTTGCTTGAAGTATCCAGAAGCAGCCTAAACGAACCGCAATTTATTGACCTCAAAAACTACTCTGCGTCATCGGTCGATATTTATGCTTTTGATGACACAGAACTACGCTATACAGAACACACAAGCGATACAATCCCCATTTCTGAACGGAAGATTAAAAGCCTATCGTTAAGATTCGAGCTACTACCGACAACGAACACGATCACTTACCTGATTAACGTCTCCTCCATAAACCCACACTTTGTTGGCTTTTCGATTGGAAATAGAGATGAAGTCGATGTGTATTGGAATATAAACTATCTCATTTTACTGCTTTCTTTAGGCGCATTTTTATCCTTATTTATTTATAACTTATTTATTTTTATTATTACCAAAGAACGTGCCTATATTTATTACCTCATTTACACCTCTTCCTTATTCTTATTTGTCATTATTGCAAAATATTCTTATGCTTTCTCTAACGAAGTTGTGATACACGCACTACCCATCATCTCGTTTGTTAATCTCGTATCAATGTTCGGACTTATCTTTTTTACAATATCTTTTTTAAATATAAAAGGCATAAAAGTTAAAATCATTTTTTATAGCCTCATCGCCATACAAGCGATTTTTTCTGCTTTATTAGCTTTGTCTGTCATCGACACCCTTTATACAATACCCATTATTGTTGCCATACTGTATACACTCTATCTTTCTGTTGTGCGCTATATGGAAGGATACAAACTAGCCCTTATTTACCTGTTCTCTACAGGAATAGGCTTGCTCATGATCGCTATAAATGTATTTATGATTCAGGGTGTTAATAGCATACCCTACAATGTCATCACCAGTAATCTTCCGCTTTTTTCTGTATCATGGGACATGATAACGCTATCCATTGCACTCGCTTATCGTATCAACCTCCTTAAAAGAGAGAATCAACAAAAAGAATATTTGCTGATGATGCAATCTCGCCAACAAAGCATGGGTAACATCGCGGGCAATGTCGCACATCAATGGCGACAACCCTTAGCAGCACTGGGTGCGATTTTGAGTCACTTAGAGGCTAAGCTACGTTATACCCAGCCGACAAAAGATGAACTACTTGAACCCATTCATCAAAGCCAAGAAGTTCTGCAACACTTATCACAAACCGTAAATACCTTTCAAGGCATTTTCAAACAAGAAGATGCCTCGTTGCAACAGGTTGATACTATGATACAGCGCGTTATTGCACTCGCTTGCGACAATCTAAGCGATCATCAGATTAAACTAAACTATACAAAAAAATCAGACGCTTACATTTGTGTTAATTATAATGAGTTCGCACAAGTGCTATTAGTTCTATTAGAAAATGCACAAAACATTCTCACGCTGCGCGGCATCAAGAATCCTGAAATAAACATCTCGCTCGATCAAATCGATAAAGAGGTGATCATTAAAGTGTCCGACAATGCTGGCGGTATTCTCATTGAACCAGTATCATCGATATTTGAGCCGTTTGTGACCGATCAGGAGCAAGGCACAGGAAGAGGACTCTTTATTGCCAAAATGATTATCGAAAAAAACCTTAAAGGTAACATTACAGCGAGGAATGATAAAAATGGCGCTGTTTTTACCATCGCTTACTGCGCAGGGAACCTCTAAAAACCACCTTTTCGTCATCCCCGTGCAGGCGAGGATTCATGAAATCAATAAGATAGATTCCCGCTTTCGCGGGAATGACGGGTAATTAGAAGTTGCCCACAGAATAAACGCTCTAGGGTTTTTAGAAGTCACCTTTATTTTTCAGAGCCCCCTAACATGTTATAAAAAACCGCTAAACATCCATCATTACTGCTTGCTTTAATCATGATATTGCTGGTTACGCTTGCAGACAATGCTTCTGCTTTTGAGCTTATGAACATCACAGATAACAGCATCACGGTGCATCAAGCTGGATTTTTTAAAACAGAGCAAGACATATCGCTCGATCAAGCGCGGCAACAAGACTTTCACCCCTTACCAAAAGATGCCATCGGTGTTGGCTTAGACACAGAGTATTACTGGTTTTCCATCGACATTTCTACAGACAATGCATCGGGAGAAAAACGATATATTGACTTTAAAAGCAGCATTTTGTCTCGTGTTGAGCTGTTCTCGTTTAAGGGTAATGCGCTGATTAGACACCAAGTTAATGGCTACAACACACCTGTTGAGCAACGCCAAATACCCATAACACCCATTCGATTTGAATTAGAAAACACGACCGAAACCACGAAATACTTCATAAAAATACACGCCAATATGGGGAGTTTTATTGCCATATCGCTAGGAAACACCGAAACACTATCACATTACTGGAATCGTTTATTTACCTTTACGGCACTGACAGTAGGTGCTGTAGGCATTAGTCTGTTATTCGTTTTATTTTTATTCCTATCGACAAAAGACAGTGTCTATGCTTACTACATAACCTATATTGGCGGGCTAATGCTACTCGACTTAGCGGTTATGGGGCTGATGCCTATAAAGGACTTTTCTGGTCAGGTTATCGACCTCTATATGATTATTGTTATCTTTTTGCAACTAGAGCACATTGGACTGGTGCTATTTACCGTTAAATTTATCGACATTAAAAAAATAGACGTTAGGATATATCGCTACATCATTTATGCATTAGTTGCCGATATTCTATTCGCGCCAAGCTTGTTTTTTGGTCTTCCTATACTGTCGATTGTTGCCATGACAGTATTAACAACCTTTTTGTTTTATGCTGCGATTAAATCTTACATCAACGGTAACAATGCGGCTTTGTTCTATTTAATCGCAACAGGTGTTGCTTTAACGATGCTCTCGATTTGGTTAATGACCGCTTTAGGTCTACTCATACCGACTACCTTTATCACGACCAATATCGCCCATATTGCGCTACTGTGGGATATTCTTTTTCTGTCCGTTGCACTCGCTTATCGTATGAAACAATTACAAAACGACACGCTAGAATCAGAGCGAATGCTGATGCTTCAGTCGCGACAACACCAGCTTTCTGAAATAACAGGCAACATCGCGCATCAGTGGCGACAGCCACTCGCAGAACTCGGTTCAATCATGATGAATCTGGAAGCTAACATTAAATATGCTCAGCACAAACCCAGTAACGAAACGGTGTTAGAAACAATCGCAAAAAGCACGCAGGTTATTCGTCATCTTTCTGGTACGATAGATACCTTTCAGGGCTTCTTTTACCCGTCAAAAGACAAAGATATTTTTAGCATTAACACTATGTTGGATGATATTGTCCTATTTATTGCGGACAGCATGAAACACCACGGCATTATCCTAGCCTATTCCGCAATGGGTAACGCCTCGTTATATGGCAATGCCAATGCGTTTTCTCAGGTCGTACTCAGTTTATTACAAAATGCAAAAGAGGCGCTCGTTACACGACAAGTATCTAGCCCTTGCATTACAATGTTGCTCAATGCAGAAGATAACAAGCAATTTATCCTAGAAATTCGTGATAATGGTGGTGGTATTCGTATCGAACCACTTGATTCTGTTTTTAAGCAATATGTTACCGATAAGACAGATGGTTCTGGCATTGGTTTATACATCGCTCGCAAAATTATCGAGGAGCATTTTCACGGTTCAATATCGGTTAAGAATGATCTCTACGGTGCGATTTTTGAAATAAGAGTTGATCTTAATTTAGGGAAGCTCTAAAAAATACAGAGGGCAACTTCTAACTACTCGTCATTCCCGCGAAAGCGGGAATCTCTCCTATTGATGTCATGGATCCCCGCCTGCGCGGGGATGACGAAAAGGTGGTTTTTAGAGGTGCCCAGAAGGGTTGGGGGCTTGTTTCATACCATCCCTAGCACCCTATCTTAAGAGGCAACAGCATGAAATATTCAGAACTTATTATTAGTATCTTTTTTGTTATCATCAGCTTATCTGCTTATGGTAAAGGCAGCGAGACAGAATGGATTACCGACAACACTACGCGAATTATCGGACAGACTTTTTCTGCACCAGCAGCACAGCAATTGGTAATGATGATTCCCTCTCGTCAGGGCTTTGATCAAGGCTACGAGTCATTAGCAGACCAGCTTAGCGCGCAAGGCGTTGACGTGTGGCAGCCAGACTGGTTCGGCAGTTACCTACAGATTCCATCAGAAACAAACCTCAACAGTGTCCCCCTAACAGATATGGTTGACTTGCTCACACAAGCAAGCAAACAAGGAAAAACAGTTCATATCATGGCATTCGGACGAGGAGCACCCCTAGCACTCAATGCGTGGCGCGCTTGGCAACAGCAGCAGCCTAACAACACAAAACGTGGCGGCTTAATCTTAATTAGCCCCAATCTGGTCAGCCGTACTCCAGACCCAGGAGAAAGCGCAGAATATCTTGCGGTTGTGCGCGCAATGGATGCGCCAATATGGATTTTTCAACCGCAACACTCGCCTTACCATGGCACAGCATCGACACTGTCTAGTGCTCTCGCAGAAGGCGGTGCAAGTGTCTGGCTTAAAACCTTAGTGAATATGCGAGATCGCTTTTTTTATCGCCCCGATGCTAATCGTGCAGAGCAGAGCTACGCTCCCCTGTTTGCCAATGAAGTGGCACAAGCACTCACCTTGCTAAGTCATGACAAACAAGCGCGACACTGGCAACCACTGCCCGATAGCGGAGCTAAGCACAAATCCAGTGCGAATACAGGCAAACTATTGGCTGTACAAGGCCAAGCCCTTCCGATTCAACTAATGGATGTGCAAGGAAAACAACAACAACTCGCTGACTTAAAGGGCAAGGTCGTATTAATTAACTTTTGGGCCAGTTGGTGTCCACCTTGCGTACACGAAATGCCATCAATGCAGCGCCTGCTCGACGCAGAAGAGAAAAACGGCTTTGCTCTCGTTGCGGTTAATTTAGGCGAATCACAAGAAGCCATCAATGCCTTCGCACAACAGCACAAGCTTAACTTTCCTATTTGGTTAGATCAAACACAAAGCACAGCCAATGCATGGAAGGTATTCGCCTACCCAACAAGCTACCTCATTGATCGTGACGGAAAGCTGCGTTACGCCATTACTGGCGGTGCCGACTGGATGGACAACACGCTACACACAGCCGTTATCGAGCTATTACAAGATCAGTAGTGGAGGCCTCGCTTACATGTGCGGGACATCCTTACCCTAGGGAGACCGTCTCTCTAGGGGGCTGGACTGGGGCCTTCTACGTCATGCTTAAGATAATGGGTATATAAAATCAAGCCAAAGAACAGCGCCGACACAACACCCAAAACCAACAATACCCATGCCGTTTCTGGCGTGGTTTCAAGCAAAATCAATTTTCGTAAGATAACGACAAAACCAACCTCTAAAAAGGTCAGTGCATATTCAAAGCTATTGTAAATAAACAAAGTTCGTACAATTGCCATCACAATAAGCACTAATAACGCGTCGTTTAGTACCACTTGCAAAATATCAAACTCTGGCGCACCCTGACTGGCTACAGCAGCAAACAACTTAACCGCCAAACTACCAATCGCCACAACCAAATATAAGCTCATTAAGCTAATAAAAATAATACGTAAAAACCAACCAAAACGCTCTAGCTTGTCGGCGTAGGGTTGTAATAATGGGGGCATATT
>CAZSGH010000079.1:0-6042 GCA_964606405.1 uncultured Francisella sp. | reverse complement strand
TTTTTTTATGTGTTGTCGCTTTTTTTAGTTGTTCATATTTCTGTCATGTTTTTGTCATCTCGCTGCTATATCGGCTGATTAACCTTGCATGCATTGTAATAATGAGTGATGAATCTATGGGAACTTCTAAAAACCGCGCTCCGCTTTTTTTTAGATTTCCCAAGTTTATTTTTTGGCTGAAGGAAGGAAATTGATCAGTGCGTTACAGGTTGTTTTCCGTCATCCCTTTCTTCAGACATCCTACCCATTGGGTTTTTAGAGGTGCCCTATGTCTAGCAAGGTGTTATTAAACAAGGCTGTTGGTTTGTCATCAGAGGTTTCGCACAAGGAAGGGCGAAGCTTCTGGGATAAAGTTTTTGTGCGTTGGTTTGATCAGTTGGTTTATCCGTTAATTTGGGAAGATCCTGTTTCTGATTTGCATGCGCTTGGTAATATTGAAGGGCAGAACTTGGTTTGCTTAACCTCTGGCGGCTGTAACATTTTGTCTTATTTGACGCAAAATCCTGCACATATCGCTGCTGTCGATTTAAACGAAGCGCATTTGTCTTTACTGGCATTGAAGCAAGTAGCGGCACATCGATTGCCGTACGAAGCTTTTCATCAGTTATTCGCACAAGCAGATCAAGCTGGTAATGCCTTATTACTGGATAACTTAATGCGTCACCTGCCAGATTATGCGCAACATTATTGGCAATCAAAGCAAAGTAATGGTCGTCATCGTTGGTTTAGCACTGGTTTTTATCGACAGGGTTTATTAGGTCGTTTTATTGGTTTTGGTCATTGGTTATCTCGTCAGTTAGGTTATGACTTGTCGGTGATGATGCAGGCGAAAAATCGTGAAGAGGCGGAGAAAATCTTTGATGAAAAAATTGCCCCTTTGTTTGATACACGAACGGTGCGCTGGCTCAGTTCTCAGGTGTGGGTATTGTATGGTTTAGGGATTCCACCCCGTCAGTACGACGTGCTTAAAGGTGATGCCGAACATATGGCAGACGTATTAAAAGCGCGATTCCGCCATTTGGCTTGTGATTACGATTTGGATACCAACTACTTTGCATGGCAAGCATTTGCGCGTCGTTTCGATGCTAATAATCAAGCTGCCTTGCCTGCGTATCTACAGAAAAACCACTATGCGTGTGTACAACAGGCAATGGATAAGGTCAGTATTCATCATCAATCTGTAACCGATTATTTGGCGTTAAGATCTGCCAATAGTGTTGATGCTTATGTCTTTTTAGATGCACAGGATTGGATGTCTTCTGGGCAGTTAACAGAGCTTTGGGTTGAAGTTAATCGTACTGCGAAGGTTGGTGCGCGCGTCATTTTTCGTGCCGCTGGGCATGAATCTCCCTTAGAAGCCTTATTACCTAACCACCTATTAGCACATTGGAAAACGGATGCAGCACGTAATGAACAATTTTGGCATGAAGATCGGTCGGCAATTTATGGCGGATGCTTTATCTATACCCGTACCCTTTAATGATGGTATTTCTCGTTATGCACGAGTGTTTTCTGGTGAACGATTGGCGCTAATCGATTATCAAGAAAAAAGTGCGAGTTGGGTGAAAGCACAGCAATCCGATTTGATTTCAAACTGGTATGGACAGTCTGCTTTGCTTAGGTTGGAGCAAAGATGGGTTCCTTTATCGATGGGGTGTGTTGTAGACAGTCAGACTTATCTGGCATCGCCACAACATGGTTATATTGATTATGCGCGTGACGAGTTAGATCTGTTGCAAGATGAGCAGAGCAAGCGTTGGGCAACGAGGGCGTTGGCTGTTGCAGAACCTTGGATGTCGACATTGGGTTTAGATCGCTCGGTGAGTGTGAATGCATGGGGCGTGTCGACCCATTTGTATCCAAAGTGGACATTGGACAAGGTTTCTTTGTTGACGGATACACTGGTTAATGCGTTCGATGACAGGCCTTTGTGGATGCGCACGCTTAATGAAGTGAGTGATGCTCAGCTAATGTCACACTTGTTAGCGAATGGTTGGCAATTGTGGCCTAGTCGTCAGGTGTATGTTTTTGATCCCAAAGATGCGGCAAGTTGGGCAAATAGACGTAATAATCAAATTGACCAGAAGTTATTGCGCACAACATCTTTGCAGCTTGTTCACCCTAATGCCTTTACGGTACAAGATGCGGATGCAATGGCAAGATTATACGCTCAGCTCTACTTAGACAAACATTCTCGTTGGAATGCCGAATATACCAGTGATTATTTCAAGCAAGCCATTGCGCATCAGTGGTTGTCTTTTTATGGGTTTCGAGATGAGGCTGGTAACTTGGTAGCATTCATTGGGGTTTTTGCAGACGAGCGAACCATGACAACACCGATGCTCGGATATGACACACATTTGCCACAAACGATGGGATTATATCGTTTGCTGATGAGTAAGGTGATGGCCTTGGCATTAGAGCGCGATCTGTTTTTGAATCTGGGGGCGGGTTCGTCAACATTTAAGAAAATGCGCGGCGGTAAAGCGGTGCTAGAGTGGCACGCTTTTTATGGTCGTCATCTGCCGATTTGGCAAAGTCAAACAATGCGTTTCACAGGGTGGATGATGGGTAAAACAGTGCCCTCTTTTTTGGCTAAACAGGGCTTGTAAATGATGACGGAAGCCTTAATGCAGACGTTATTGTCGGGAACAGCTTCTGATCCAGAATGGATGCCAGTCGATGAGTTGGCGGATGGCGTTCATCGTCAGTACCGTGCCATTTTTATCTCCGATGTTCATCTAGGGTCTAAAGGGTGTCAGGCAGAAGCGTTGGCTGAGTTTTTGAAGTTTCATCATGCACCCGTATTATATTTGGTTGGTGATATTGTTGACGGTTGGCGTTTAAAAAAGCGTCATTTTTGGCCACAAAGTCATACCGATGTGATTCGACGTTTGTTTACCAAAGCAAAGCGTGGCAGTCGTATTGTTTATGTGACGGGTAATCATGATGAGTTTTTGCGTCGTTATTCGGGCATACATTTTGGCAATATAGAATTGTGCGATGAGGCGGAGCATGTAACGGCAACGGGGCAGAGATTATGGGTGTTGCATGGTGATGCTTACGATGGTGTTGTTACCTGTCATCGTTGGTTAGCACTACTGGGTGATTGGGCTTATGAAAGTATGCTTCATGTTAATCGCTGGTTTAACAAAGCGCGTGAGCGTTTCGGTTTTGGTTATTGGTCTCTATCAGCCTATCTCAAACATCGTGTCAAACGAGCGGTTATGTATATTCATGAATACGAAAGCTTGTTGATTCGAGATGCGAAAAAGAAAGGCTTGGACGGCGTTGTCTGTGGTCATATTCATCATGCCGAAATGGGGGTGATGGATGAACTGGTTTATTGTAATTGTGGTGATTGGGTAGAATCCTGTACGGCATTGGTTGAGCATATTGATGGACGATTAGAAATATTGCGTTATCGTCGCGATGCGCTTGGTACAGAATTCATGCATGATGATCATAATAACGGAGCCATTTCATAAAATTGTCATGATAAAAACTTACAATTTCTGTTCAATCCTTAAAAGATAAGCTTTCATGCTACGGGTGCTATTTTATGATGACAGGTTTTGTGGTTCCTTCTGCGATATTGCCAATAGGTGAAACGGATCGATTTGTTCACGATATTATCGATACGGCCAATGTATATTGTGTTTATCAGCCAATTATTTGTTTGTCGGATGGTTCTATTCATGGCTATGAGGCATTATTACGAGGGCCAGAAGGGTCTCGTTTGGCTGCTCCCTTAGATTTGTTTGCTGCTGCTGAGTCAGTATCTCGTTTATTTGAGCTAGAGTCGATTGCACGGATTAAAGCCATAGAAGGCTTTATTCGTCAGCGCTTGCCAGGACGGTTGTTTTTAAATTTATCACCCATGAATTTGCTGGATCCTCATTTTAAATCGGGCGAGACCATGCGTCTGATCGAGCAGTTGCATTTTGATGCCAGTCGCATTGTGATTGAAATTACTGAGCATCAACCGATTGATGACTATCAGCTTTTATTTGATGCGGTTAATCATTATCGGAATATGGGATTTACCGTTGCCCTAGATGATTTGGGGGAGGGTAATAGCAGTTTGCGTCTGTGGTCGGAAATTAAACCGAATTACGTCAAACTGGATAAACATTTTATTTCTACTTTGACAAGAGAAGATAATCGTTATCACTTTGTAAAAATTATCAGTGAGTTAGCTGTTAGTGTCGGTACGCGAGTGATTGCTGAAGGCATCGAAACTGAGTCTGTAGTGGAATTATTGTGCGAAATGGGTATTTCGTTAGGGCAGGGGTATTTTTTTGCACGTCCTATCGCAGAGCCAGAAAAACACATTACTTGGTCTCCTAAAATGAAGCCTTCACTATTCGTGCCAGAAATTGTTGCACGTTATGCTAAAGATATTGCCAAAAAAGAGCCTGTATTACAGGCATCTTTAAGCGTCGCTCAAGCGGTTGAGGTGTTTTTACAGTATGAGCGCCTTTCTGCCATGGCTGTGGTGAGTCAAAATCAGGTGATTGGTTTGGTTGAGCGGCGAACGCTAACCGATTTGTTCTCGTCGCGTTTTGGTCGAGAGTTGAATGCGAAAAAGCCGATAGCACGTTTTCTCGATCAGCGTAACCTTGTGGTGAGTGCGAATACCCCATTAGAGATTATTTCTAAAATGATTACTCAGCGTACAGCCAGTGATGCTCAAGGTGTTTTTGCCATTACTGATAATGGTTGTTATGTGGGTTTGGGGTATTTTGTCGATGTTTTGCGTGCGATTACCGAAGTTAAGATTATGTTGGCGCAAGAGGCAAATCCCTTAACAGGTTTGCCTGGTAACAAAGCGATTCAAAATGCGATTCAGTCTCGTATTGTTGAGCGGGTTCCTTTTGTGGCGCTTTATTTTGATTTGGATCACTTTAAGGCGTACAACGACTATTATGGCTATGAAAAAGGCGATCTGGTGCTCGGTACCTTAGCACAAATTCTTAGGCGTTATGTGCGTCATGATGAGTTTTTAGGGCATATTGGTGGCGATGATTTTATTCTGCTTTGGTCGGTTGATGATTGGCAGCAGCGTTTGTTAATGGTGTTTGATGACTTTAACAATCATTTGGCGAGTTGGTATGATCTCGAGCAAATTGAACGAGGCGGATTTGAAGGTGTAGATAGGCACAATCAACAGCGTTTCTTTTCATTGATGTCGTTATCGGTTGGTGTGATTGACGTTGCAGTGGATCAATTTCAATATGAACATCAATTGGCACAGTTGGCGAGTAAAGCTAAAAAACATGCAAAGTCACAAGAAGGTCATTCGTGGCATGTCATCTAACCGCAATATTGTCGACATATAAGCGTCATGACTCGGTCATTTTATCTTCATAAATAAACGATAAACTCACCTGCATTGAAAACAATGGAGTGTCGAGAAATGCGTGATTGTGAGTTACAAGTTCGTTTGGCAACAACTGTGGCAGATATTGTGGCGTGCCAACGCTTGCGTTATGAAATTTTTGCACAGGAAATGGGTGCAAGCTTACCAACAGCCCATTTAGGTTTAGATAAAGATGGTTTTGATGAGGTCTGTGATCATTTATTGGTGGAAGATGTTGTCACGGGGCAGATTCTTGCTTGCACACGCATTTTAACCGATGTGGTTGCCAGAGAAGTGGGTGGTTATTACTATTCTGATCACGAATTCGATTTAACACGTATCCGTCGTTTGCAGGGGCGCGTGATGGAAATTGGTCGCACCTGTGTTCATCAGGACTATCGCAATGGTGCGACGATTAGTGTGTTGTGGTCTGGTTTGGCAGAATACATGCTAACACACGGCTTTGATTATTTAATGGGGTGTGCCAGCGTGAGTGTTGCAGATGGTGGTGTGCAAGCTGCTGCTATTCATCAACATCTGATTGAGCATGATTTATTGGCAGAAGCATCATGCCGAGTGTTACCAAGAAAGCCAATGAGTTTGCCAACAAGCTCGACACAGGAAGCCTTTTCTTGGCCGCCTTTGTTAAAGGCTTATTTGCGACTTGGTGCTAAAGTTTG
>CAZSGH010000078.1:0-6894 GCA_964606405.1 uncultured Francisella sp. | reverse complement strand
CCCGCACACCATATCCAGCCCCAGTCATCGCAATAATTGCCATTGTAATAACATGGATTGTTATTGCAGGGTTAGTCATCGCTGTATCACTGTTCTCACCGCGAGCACATGCAGACTCGGTGCAATGCAATGGTAAATTCGCCAATCCTGTCACCGATTACTGTTGGTCGTGCGTGTTCCCGATCAAGATCGCAGGCGTGTCGTTGTTCAATCAAGGTCAACTGGATAAACCAAGTAATACCGACTCAGTATGCACCTGTGCGGGACCGAGTGGCACGTTAGTCGATGGCAAAGTTGGTGTGAGCACTAGCTTCTGGGAGCCAATCACCATGGTTGACGTAGTTCGCAAACCATTTTGTTTAGCAGGTCTGGGTGGCATGGATTTAGGGCATGTCATCGATGCACCAGCAGCTGGTGTTAGTGGTGTCGATGCGGGTGCGGTAACAAGAAACGCATTCTACCAACTTCATTGGTATGTTAACCCAATCCTGTATTGGCTCGAAGTGTTGTTAGACAACGATTGCCTAGAGCGTAGCCCCTTTGATCTTGCCTATATGACAGAAGTCGATCCTATGTGGATCGACGATGACATGACCATGCTCATCAATCCTGATGTCTTCCTATACGCCAACCCACTGGCACAGGTAGCCTGCTCTGCAGACTGTGTAACTGCTTCGGCTGGTTTTTCAAATCCGCTTACTTATTGGTGTGCAGGTTGTCAGGGTAGTTTATTTCCGATGACAGGGCAGGTCCCAAACCATATAGGGACGGTTGATTCGACATCCTTATTACTTCAAAAGTTCACAGCTAAAGCACACCGCGAGCTGATGATTTGGGGCGCAACGGGCAGTGATGGCATGTGCTACAAGTACCCCAAGTACATGATTGACAAAAACGACTACAAATATTCGATGCTGTTCCCAGTGCCTCAGCCAAAAACGAACGGCACTTGCTGTCAGCCGTATGGAAGAACAACAGCCTTATGGGGTTCTGGCATGACATTCCCTTTCCACGGTGAGGATGTGGTGTATCAAATATTTCGTAAGCGCGATTGTTGCGCGGGACCAAGTATTTTGAATGGAGCGCAATAAGATGATGACACGGTTACTTGGTTTTAATGCATTCATCACGATGACTACTGCCATCGCATTTTTGCCTTTAGTTTTACCAACGGACGCGCAGGCTAAAAGCAGTCAAGATTTGATTATTCAAACACGCCAGTGCTTTGCCAATGCTCGTGGCGATGTTCTAAAAGAACAGCAATGCCGCGAGGCATATCTTGCGACTAAAAGAAGCACCAACGCCGATACGCTTCAGAAAATCAAACAGAGCGAGTCATATCAACAAGGTGCTGACAAACAGCGTCAACTAACAGGCAGTCAGCAATGAGCAATGAATTAAAGCAAGTGGACGAAACCCTTCTAACATCGCTCAAATTTGCGATCGATGAAAATTTTAGAGGTTTTTATTTGGTGTTTCAGCCACTGTTTCACGTTGATGTTTCCGACAGTGCTAAACGTACCATTGTTGGTTATGAGGCTTTAGCTCGATGGGATCACGTACCGCCAGATGTTTTCATTCCACTCGCTGAACAACATGGATTAATTGAAGCAATCGGTGAGTTTGTGATTGAAGAGTTATTGCGCACAATTAAACATTTGGGTCAATTTATGGTGTTTGACCATATCAGATTCTTTTTTAACTTGTCCGGTCAGCAAGTCTCCATGAATGGGAATTTTCTTAACTACCTAAAAACGACTATTGATTTATATGGTATCAAAGCATCTTTGTTAGGTGTTGAGTTAACAGAGACTTGCGCAATTAATGATGTTTCGGCCGCTAAGTGGATGGTTGATGCGCTGACGGAAATCGGTATTGATGTCGCATTGGATGATTTCGGCATCGGAACATCGGGAATGGCTAGATTGCAGGAGCTTAACATCTCAAAAATAAAAATTGATCGCAGCTTTGTTCGTATCGAGCACGCTAAAAGCATGAGCATTATCCGTAACACCTTACGTATGGCTACAGAAATGAATATTGATGTTGTCATCGAAGGTATAGAAACCGACGAACAACTGAAACAATTGCTTGAAATGGGTGCGACTTTATTTCAAGGTTTTTTACTAGGTAAACCCAAAAAAGTGATGGGAGCATGTTAATGATGATGGAAGAAAATGACAGTCTACTTGATGAGTTTGAAGCGCTGAATATCGCACTAGATCGACGTGAAAGTGATCGTATCAATGGTTGTTTTAAGATCGGTTACAAGACATATTGTTGCGACAACCAAAATATGCCGTTGTACGTTCTTCCTATGGAGGAGCGAAAGGTCAATATTTCTGCTACTGGCATCGCCTTTAAAGTTGATATTGAGCCGACTGAATGGGTAGATTTTGAAGTTGAAATATCAATGGAATGGCCAAGTAGAGAAATCCTCGTATTTAAAGCATTGCATATTCGTCACGTCAATGAAATGCCAGGATGGATGGCGTTCAAATACTCAGACATCGACCCAGAACATGTACAGATGATCAAAGGTTATGTGGATGTTTATATCCGTATGTTTCGCTGCACAGGAAGTTATTAACTGATGAAACGATTAATTATCGCTGCAGCAGTCATGTTCACAATGCGAACACTAGCCGCAACCCCAACAGTCACCGAAGCTGATCTATCCGCAGCACGCGAACAGGCTGCGAAAGCTTCTCAGGCAGCCAATGCCGCATTTGAAGCATCAAAGTCAAAGCCAAACCAAGGTATTCAATGGGACATGATGCCCAAAGTAGTCACTACGAAAAATCCTAACATGCTTGACCAAGTGATGCAGTCTGCCAATGCATTATCAGCACAGAATGGTCTGCCGACTGGATTGTTGCGGCCACAGATCAAAGGGGTGGTATTCGTGTCATTTTCGATGCCAGACGAGTCGATTAAGCGTTATTTGTCACAAGCCGCACGTATTAACGGCGGAAAGACAATCAAGCTTTCGATACGTGGACTGGATGAGTCAAACAGCCTAATCAAAACGCAACAACGCATCTCAAAGTTGATGCAAGGCAAGGGTGCCGAAGTAGACATTGATCCTGGTGCTTTTGATCGTTTCAATGTGCAGCAAGTCCCTGCATTGGTGTTGTATAAAGACGATCCGATGGGCGAAGCCAAGTGTGCGGTCGAAGGCAAGGCACCAACAGACAGCGAAGCCGATTACTTAATGGTCTACGGCGACGTATCGATTGATTACGCTATCGACCACCTACTCAAAGACAAGTCTGCAAATGCAAAGAAGTGGCAGGGTGAACTAACCGCCATGCGTGATGCTGTGGTTGGGAAGATTTAACTTAACAAAAGGTTGATATGATGATGAATATGATGAATAAGATAAATATGATGCTTTTATTCGCAAGAAAAAACCCTATACCAGTAATGTTGTTAGCATTGTTAGGTTGGTTTTTTGCATACGTTATGGTTGGTCATCATGAACCACTTATGCTAAAAATAATTTTGATGACATTTATTCCTATCGTGACCGTGTTCCTATTTTTTGAGGCTTATAGCAAAAAAAATAGAGATTATGAAAACACAGTTGAGAATGATGAGATGCTTAATGTATCAATTAATGGCATTGATGTTGGTGAAATCAAAAAAAGTCATTTGTACAATATTAAATTGAACGGCATGGTTGATGTTGAAGTGGTTTTAAGTACGTTTTTTGAGTTTTTCAAGATTGCGACCAGAGTTGCAGCTCTCGCATTACAAATCATTATTGCTTTGGTGCCAGCAGTGTTTTTATTTGCTGTTTTTAACACTCATGAAGCCGTTGATATTGCAAACCAAGTGTTAAGTAAGCAATCAAGTTTGAATATAGATACCTTTAGTCAAACCCTACAGATGCTTTTGGTTACATGGTTATTCTTCATTTCTACAGTGATACTACTCTTTAAGCCTAGTCTCATATTACGAACACTACCATACAAAGACTTTATTGCAGAGTCAGTGCGTAAGCATGTAGATAGCCCTGTAATTGGGGAGCTGACAATCTACTCTAAAGCTTACTTATCTCGTAACTCAACAGAAGAAAAAAGTGGTGAGATACCGCAAAACGGTTCAGACTTTTTCCGTGAGAATTTTCATCAGTAAAGATAAGGTGCTAGCAGTGCTTAAAATTTAAGCACTGCTAATTCTCTCTGTTTTTATTGTCTTTTTTATGTAGTCTGCGTCTCTTACTCAATTTTTCTGTGGATAACCAGCCATGCTCATCCTATCTGACCGCACCCGCAAAGTATTAGCCATTCTGTCCTCTGTGTGGATGCTGACGCTAACTTTATTGCCAACTGTTGAGGCTATTGCGGCTGACGCAGCATTTACCGCTGGACAATCGGCGGGGCAAGCGGGCGTGACATCAATAACTGGTGTATTAGGAAACCCAACGCAAATACAGGGCTTGGGCATTGCTGGATTAGGAACACAAGTGCCGCCATCGAGCTTGACCGACCTATACAAAGGCGGAGGCAAAAACGGGGCGGATAGTATTGGTGCGTTAAATGCAGCGGGTGTTCAAGCCATGCAATCAGCACAGACTTGCGCGGCAGGTGATGCGAGCTGTCAGGCACGAAACAGCGCAGGTAAAGCCTACCAGAATCAGCTAACAGGGCAAGACCCGCGTGCAAAGTATAAGCAAACAGCTGAAGCATTAAGGCACGCGCAAATGGCTGGTGATCCATTAGCCATTTTAGGTATTGGTATTCCTAATGCTGGCGGTGGTAGCGTGTGTGTAGAAAGCACAGCAACAGTGCCATCTTATCAAACAACAACCTCATGTCTGCAGGCAACCTTTCAGACGCTACATAGTCTGCCCGTGTTACCTGTTACCACGGGTAAATTGGAAACAAGCCCTTACTGTATTGATCCAACGATGACTTTATCATCGAATCAATCTTTGTGCAGTAAGACGGTTTATTCTTGTCCCAACGGCGGTACATTGAATGGTACCAATTGTGTGATTACGAGTGATCCAACTATCACTTATAGCGGTTGTTCAACAATTGATGTTAAAACTGGTGTTACTGATTGGGGTGCATCGCAAGGTGATGAGTTAAGAACACAAATTACATGCAATGAAAATCAAGGAACAATGAATGTTTTCACCGATGCTCATGGTATTTGGGCATCAGGATGCGGGCCATCATGGCACACAATGCCAATTCAAGACTATTATGGTCAACTTATTGCTCAACATAGACCATCATGGAATGCGTGGAACAATCCTGTTTCATCATGGATTACTGGTTCCTGTTCTAACGGGTATTGTGATTATAAAGTCGAATACTTGCATCTTAAATATTCAAGCCTTCCAAAAACATGCAGTAATGTTTTGATTACTACTGACTGGGGATATCAATATTCGGTTGAACAATGCGAAGGTATGCCAGTTGAGATGAGTGGTTACAGTTTTATGTCTTTTTCAGGGAGTGGTGGAACGTGTCCATCTCATCCATATTTTACTGATGTATATTCTGATAATTCCGAATACCCAACAACTTACTATGATTATTATAAATTTTATTATGCGCCAAATATTGCACATTCAACACATTCATTTAGAGTTCCACAAAAACCTCAATACAACTGTCCTGTTGGGGCAACTTATCAAAATGGGCTTTGTACTTTATCTTACCCCGCCACAGCATCAACTACTACGGCTTCCCCTGGTTGTATGGGCGCACCAGTCCCAACGGGAGCCGTGTCTAACGGCACACAACTTGTCGCAGGCATGGTCAACGGACAAGCGGGCTTAACCTGTCAAACAACCTATTATTCATGCCCTACGGGTATGAACATGAACGGCATGCAGTGCGAAGACCCGTCGAAGCCATCCTATCAAAACCCAAACTGCAAATACTTAGGCAAGGATACCAATACTCAAGGCGAGACCTATCTATGCCTTAACAACCAGCTCGATGAGTGCGCTGCGCTTGATCTAAGTCAATGCACCAATACTAACAACGCCTGTATTTTTACTGATAACGTGATTGGTAGTAATACCTATGGGCAGTGTATCGCCACTCAAAAAGACTATTCCTGTACCGTGCCAGCACAAACCACGACAATCAATCAATGCGGTTACGACCCCATGTGCTACAACGGAAATTGCTTTACGCCGCCCGGCACTAATTGCAAAGCTAAAACCATCGACACAACTAAAACAGAGCCAAGCAGTTGTAACGTCATTACGCAACAAGTTTATCGGCAGTGTTCACTCGTCGAACAAACCAACGCTCAAAGCGTGGTGACAGGTTACACGGCAGGAGCGGATTGTGCCAACATCAATAACCAAGGCGGAACGCCATTAACCTGCACGCAAATACCACCGACTTTTGACGCAACCACTGGACACTACCCGCAGAAGCTCAACTATTCGTGCTTATCGGCTCCAGTGAACACCTGTTCAACCTTAGCATCGACCGCAGGGTGTTCGGCATCCTCAAATCAATGCCTAGAATACCAATGCCTTGATCCTGTATCCAATACGATAGGGTCGCAGGAGCAAGCAGGTACAAACACAACATCAATCGTTGGCTCGGTGTCAGCTGGTGCTGTGCCAACCCCAAGTGCCGACATGAACACATGCGTTAATAAGGGATCATGCATTAACGAGCAGAAAACATACAACTGTACAACCACGACATCGATGCCTGGTGACGAATGCACCACCGATTTATCACAGGTCTTAGTCAGTATGGAAACAGCTAGGCAAGCGGGATCCTACATGGATCCGAACAGCTTAAAAGTATTTAGTGGTGAGTTTGGTCGGTGTGATCGGCGTGCGGTTGGTGTATTTGGAGCAAACTTAGGCAGCAAAAGTTGTTGCAATATCGACGCGCCTGATCCTAA
>CAZSGH010000077.1:0-6928 GCA_964606405.1 uncultured Francisella sp. | reverse complement strand
ATAAAATTTCTTCTCTATCCATTCCCGATTGTGCGGAAGACACCAAAAAAGCAGGAAGTTCCTCTTTAGCGTATCGTCCTTGCACAATATCCTGACAAATCGCGCTGTAATCAGCCTGTGATAAGCGCTCGCCTGTAATCTTTGCTCGTACTGCCTGCATAGAGATAACGGGTTGCGGCTGACGAACGGTGACAGGTGCGCCTTCTGGCATTTGAAAATGCTCAAAAGCACTGACGCTTAATCCCAGTTCAGCATCGCCGAGCAGGCTTTCGTCTTCAACGATATTCAGTGTTGCGAGAATCGTGTGTCCATCTTGGCGAATTTCGAGTTTAGATAAAGCACGAAACCCCTCGGCATGATATAAGGGACAAGAGCGGCGCAAATAAGCGACATGTTCGCGATGGGTATCAATACCGATACGCTTTAAGGTCAAACAATGTTCGTTAGTTGTGATGTGGGTCATTGGTTAAGCCTGCCGTATCCTATCGTGTCGTGTTATAATCCGTCAATTAAGTTAAACCCGTCAAGCGGTTCACTCGTCAAAATTTTATTTTGTAGGATTTATGCGCAAATATCTCATTGCTGGTTTGTTGGTATGGTTGCCGTTAGGGGTAACGGTTGTGGTAATTAATTTCTTGATCAATAGCTTTGATCAAGTATTGTTGTTACTACCGCCTGACTATCGTCCCGATAGTCTACTCGGTTTTCATATTCCTGGCTTGGGCTTGTTGATGTCCATTTTGGTGATTGTGGTGACTGGTATCATTGCCGCCAACTACTTTGGTGAGCGACTGGTCGGTTTGTGGGAGCGTGGCTTAGGGAGGATTCCCTTAGTTCGCTCGATTTATTCGGCAGTTAAGCAAGTCACCGAAGCCTTTGTCGGTTCTGAACAGTCGTTTCAAAAAGCCTATTTGGTTGAGTATCCTCGCATTGGTACTTGGACGATTGCCTTTCAGACCAGCAATAAAATGGGTGAAGCGCAATGTAAAACAGGGTTAGCGCAGGCGGTGAATGTATTTGTTCCAACGACACCTAACCCAACATCTGGATTCTTTTTAATGGT
Source organism: uncultured Francisella sp. (assembly GCA_964606405.1). Lineage (GTDB taxonomy): Bacteria > Pseudomonadota > Gammaproteobacteria > Thiomicrospirales > Thiomicrospiraceae. The sequence continues at coordinate 5,865 of CAZSGH010000077.1, read as the reverse complement.
ATCCGAGCAGGATTTAATTCCCTTGGATATGACAGTAGAGCAAGCTTTAAAAATGGTAATTTCTGGTGGCGTGGTTGTTCCTGATGTGGGCGACTTTAACTGTCAGCATAGTAGAGGGCACCTTTAGAAAGCCAATGGGTAGGTGGTCTGGAGGAAGGGGGTGCTTAACATGTTATGTAACCCATTGATAAAACCCCTTCCTTCAGCAAAAAATAACTTTGGGAGCGCTTTTAGCGCTTCTCTAACATGATAAAGGAAGATAAGGCATGAGTATGCGTTCGCATTTGGCAAATTCGGTAACAGAAGCATTAGATGGTCAAACTGTTTCATTATGTGGTTGGATCAATCGTCGTCGTGACCACGGTGGTGTGATTTTTATCGATCTGCGAGACCATAGTGGTTTTGTTCAGGTCGTTGTCGATCCAGACACAGCCGATGCCTTTGCTAAAGCGGAACACTTGCGCTCTGAATGTGTGTTGCGTATCGAAGGTCGTGTGCGCATGCGTCCTGAAGGCACAGCGAACGCGAATATTGCCAGCGGTCAAATCGAAGTCTTGGCAAAAGACTTGCAAGTGCTGAGTATGGCTGATCCTATCCCATTCCAGTTAGACGACAAAAACACCAGCGAAGAAATTCGCTTAAAATATCGCTACCTAGATTTGCGTCGCGATGTCATGCAAAACAACATGCGTACCCGTTCTAAAACGGTCAGCATCATGCGTCGTTATTTAGAAGACCGCAACTTTAACGAAATCGAAACCCCGATTTTGACTAAGTCAACGCCAGAAGGCGCTCGTGATTATTTGGTTCCAAGCCGTACGCACCAAGGCGACTTTTTTGCTTTGCCACAGTCGCCACAGCTATACAAGCAGATGTTGATGATGTCGGGTATGGATCGTTACTATCAAATCGCCCGTTGTTTCCGTGACGAAGACTTACGCGCCGACCGTCAGCCAGAGTTCACACAGGTCGACATGGAAGCTTCTTTCGTCGATCAAGAAGAATACATGGCGATTATGGAAGGCTTGTTCAAAACCGTTTTCCAAGAAGTCTTGGGTGTGACGTTTGATGGTGATTTCCAACGTATGCCATATAACGAAGCGATGACCCGTTTTGGTTCAGATCGTCCAGACTTGCGTATGGGTATGGAATTGGTGGATGTGTCTGACTTATTACAAAACATCGAATTCCAAGTGTTTGCTGCGCCTGCAAAAGACCCGAAAAGCCGTGTTGCTGCCATGTGCGTGCCAGGTGGTGGTGAAATGTCGCGTAAAGAAATCGATGACTACACCAACTTTGTCAAAATTTACGGCGCGAAAGGCTTGGCATATATTAAGGTCAATGAACTTGAAAAAGGCATCGACGGCTTGCAATCACCGATTGTCAAATTCTTCCCCGATCAAGTGATGCAGATTTTAGAACGCGTTGGCGCTAAAAATGGCGATTTGGTTTTCTTCGGTGCCGATAAAGCGAAAGTGGTGAACGATGCCTTAGGCGCATTGCGTGTTAAGGTTGGCGAAGATCGTAACCTGATGCAAGGCGAGTGGAAGCCATTATGGGTTGTTGACTTCCCAATGTTTGAATACGACGACAAAGCGAACCGTTATGTTGCCGTTCACCATCCGTTTACCGCACCAAAAGGCGGCTTAGAAGCTTTGGCAGAAGGTGCTGACTTATCTAACCTAACGGCTAAGGCTTACGATTTGGTACTTAATGGTATTGAGTTGGGTGGTGGTTCGGTTCGTATCCACGACCCACGCATGCAATCGCGCGTGTTTGAGTTGTTGGGCTTGTCGCAAGAAGAAATCGATGCTAAGTTCGGTTGGTTCGTTGAAGCTTTACAATACGGCACACCACCGCATGCGGGTATGGCGTTCGGGTTAGATCGCTTGGTGATGATGATGGTCAAAGCCAGCTCTATCCGTGAAGTGATTGCCTTCCCGAAAACACAATCTGCAGCCTGTGTGCTCACCAATGCACCTTCGGATGTTTCGCCCTTGCAGTTACGCGAGTTGGGCTTGCGTCCAAGGGTCGTAGAAGCGAAGGCTTAAAACTTGTTTGGTTTTAATACTGAAACAGCAAAAAGCAGCCCACGGGCTGCTTTTTTGTTGGCGTGAAATAAATATGTGAATATTTTATGTTGCCTATTGTAATTGTTTAATTTATTGTGTTAATGTTTTGTCTAAAGGTTTTGCGCAAGTTGTCTTTATGCGACACTTTAATTTTAGTTAATTGATTAGAAAGGGTTTTATGTAATGACACTGTTTGGATTTATGAGTTATACGGCTTTTGCGCCGTATAATTATAGTTATGTGTCTTTAGCTAAATTGTTTCTTATTGCTTTAGATTGTTGGTGTAAAAGGAGGTAAGGATTGATAAATGAAATAGATATTACATTACCAGTCATGGCTAACGATATTAGTACCGCCTTGGATATTTCACAGGGAGAACCAATACCTAAATTAAAGCGATTAGAAACATTAGATGAAGACAAATGGGAGGATATAACGCTTGAATTAGTTCATTTTTATTGGAAGAAACGTTATCAGAAAGTTGCTAGATGTGGCGGTGGTGGCGATATGGGTAGGGATGTTATTGCCTATATCCCAAATGGGAATTGGGAGAATTTTCAGTGCAAATATTATTCGAAGTCGTTAACACTCGACGATGCTATTAAAGAGATTGGAAAATTAATCTATTACTCTTATAAAGGCGAGTATACCGTTCCAAATAGATATTACTTTGTCTCACCAAAAGGTGTTTCAACTCAGCTTCTTAGTCATTTAATGGATAGTAAAAAGCTCAAAGATGAGTTGATTAAACGTTGGGATAAGCAGTGCAAAACAAAAATAACGCAAAAACATAAAGTAGAACTAGATAAAAATCTCTTGTTGTATATAGATAGCTCAATAGATTTTGAACTGTTTGATCATATCCCACCCTTAGATATTATTGAATTACATGAGCAAACGCCTTATCACGCGGTTAGGTTTGGTGCTTCAACACGTAAACGACCTAAGCCAGTTAGCCCTCCTTTAATACCAGAAGCCGCAGAATTAACATATACGTCTGAACTGCTATCAGCTTTTTGCGATGCAGAGAAGAAGGATGTTAACAAGATTAATCTCACGACATTTCCTGAATATGAACAGGAATATCACAGTGCAAGAAAGAATTATTATTCGGCAGATGGCTTAGAGAAATTTTCAAGGGACTGGTTGCCTAGTGATTCCTACACAGAACTATTGGAGGAATGTTATGAAAGCATATCGCCAGTGGTTATGAGTGATCATAAAGATGGATACGCAAGATACTTAAAAGTATCTGCTCAGGCGGCTGGAACAAACTATTCTTCTCACCCATTGCACCACTATATTAAGGTTCAAGATAAGAAGGGACTCTGCCATCACCTTGTTAACGAAAAAAAGGTCAAGTGGGTTAAATAATGACTTCTACAACGCACGCTGTATTTAATGGTCCGCTTGAACTAGGTACACGAAGTTCATTGATTTTAACAGCTTTAGAGAAACGGTTTAGTTTAGATGAACTTGTGTTGTTAGATTACGCTTTGCTGTACTCACAGGATTTTGGAGGCCCAGAAAACCTCCATCCTGCATTACCCAATCATATTGCGGAAATCGGTCATCGACGCGAATTTCTACCAGAGTCATTATCATTTTTTTCCAAAAGAGGTTTGATTAGCGCTCATATTGAAGAGTCTGGATATTACTATTCAGCTAATCAGCAAACACTTAATTTTGTAAGCTGCTTGAAATTGGAATACTACAAAAAGTCTTGGGTTAGATTGGGCTGGTTAAAAAATAATTATGAATATTTATTGGAAACCTCTTTTCCAAAGTTTAACGGATGAAACATGATAATTACAAAAATTGAAGTAAAGGGTGATGGAAAAAAGCCTGCTATAGTAACCCTTGAAAAAGGGCTAAATGTGATTTCAGGGGCGTCTGATACTGGTAAATCATATATTTGTCAGTGTGTACAATTCATATTGGGTGCAGAGAAAGCACCAAAATCCATTGATGAATCCAAAGGTTATTCTTCTCTTGAAGTCACATTCGAGGAAAGTGATGGTGGCTCTTTTATTCTTAAAAGAGAATTAAAAAATAATTCAGATCTTACCTTGGTAGAAAATGATGTTACAACGATACTCAAACCAAATCATAAAGGGAAGGAGAACTTATCCAGTTATTTTTTGGAGAAAATTGGTATTGGAAATCAAGTTCTAGTATCAGGTACGCAGTCATTAAACCATTCGACACTAACTCTGCGAATATTGGAAAAATTATTTTTAGTTGATGAAGCTAGAATTATTACCGATGACTCACCTCTAGGTAAGGGACAAAATACGGAAAAGACACTGGAGACATCACTATTTAAGACGCTGTTAACAGGAAGCGATGATTCTGATGTGCAGTTGTTGAAAAAAAGAAAGCAATCAAAGCAATCTCTACAAATTAAGATAGGTAATCTTGAAGAGTTTATGAGCAGGTATTTTTCGAGTGATGATGCTGATGAGAATAGAGTTAAAAAACTTTCTGATGATGTTGATGCCGTTGAAAACTCTATTGAGTTGGCTGAGTCAGAATTAGATTCTCTATTGAAAACAGGCAGTGAGGGCATTGAAAGACGAAATCACTTAGCATCAAGATCAGAAGCCTTAAATAGAAAACTTGATGAAGATAATACTTTATTAGAGAGATTTCATCTTTTAGTTTCAAAATACAGCTCGGATAGAGAGCGACTAGAAGCAAACTCAGAAGCGGCAAAATATGTCGATAGCCATTACGCTGCTAATTGTCCGACATGCGGGAAAACTTTAGATGAGAGTTCTGATATCAGTGTAGAACTTATTCTATCCAGTAATGCTGCTGAAATAAGTAAAATGGATAGAAAGGTTGAAGGACTTCATTTAACGATACATGAAATAGAAGAGCATAAAAGTGTTATTTCCAGTGAGCTTGGTTCTATTGGAGAAGAACTTCGGGATTTAGAAAATAGCCTTGATCCCAATATTTCTAAAATGATCACTGAAACACGCAATATTATTAAAACTCTTACCGAAAATAAAGAGGATTTAGTTGCTGATCTCAACCTCGAAACAAAACGTGCGCAAATTCTAAAAGAAATTGGAAGTCTTCAAGTTGAGCATGATGATATTGCCGATAAATACGAAATCCCCGATTTTTCAAAAGAGCTTCAACAGTTCATGCAAGAAGTTTCAAATGTGCTAATTAGGTGGGGCTTCCCTAATGGAAGTCAGGTTATATACGATAAGGAAAATAGAGATATTTCAATAGGTGGTAAACCAAGGGGGCATTTTGGTAAAGGATATCGTGCTATATGCTTTTCTGCTTTTGTAATAGCTCTAATGAATTACTTATGCGAGAAAAACAGACATGCTGGCTTTTTGGTTTTGGACTCCCCTCTTACAACATATAAAGAAAGAGATGAGCTTTCATTAGGTGAAGAAAGCGAACAAGCTTTTATAGAAAATAATTTAATTTATGCTTTTTACCGCGATCTATCTGATTACTATAATGATAAACAAATTATTGTTTTAGACAACCAAGAGCCTAGTGAAGACATTCAAGATAGCATCAATTACGTTCATTTCTCTAAAAATGATAAAATTGGTAGATATGGTTTTTTCCCACTATCAAGTGAACAGCAGTGAAATATAAACACATAACAAATAACTCCAGCGGACAATTTAAAGCGACACTTGTTTTGCATGCGCAAAAACGTGCCACTTTAAATTGCCACTGAGCAAGGCGTTACCCCCCCTATCTCGCACATTCTGACGAAATTGATAGCACCTTAACGCAGCTACTATTGGTGCTTTTT
>CAZSGH010000076.1:0-7308 GCA_964606405.1 uncultured Francisella sp. | reverse complement strand
GGGAATAAAAGAACATCACGAATCGAAGGCGCATCAGTGAGCAACATCACTAAACGGTCAATACCAATGCCTTCTCCAGCAGTCGGTGGCAAACCATACTCTAAGGCACGAATGTAGTCCGCATCATAGTGCATCGCTTCATCGTCACCCGCTTCTTTGGCTTGTGCTTGCTCTAGGAAACGTGCTGCTTGATCTTCAGAGTCATTTAATTCCGAGAAACCATTAGCAATTTCACGACCACCAATGAACAACTCAAAGCGGTCTGTCACTTCTGGATTTTCGTCATTACGACGCGCCAATGGCGACACTTCCGCAGGGTATTCGGTAATAAACGTCGGCTGAATCAGTTGATGCTCAACCGTTTCTTCGAACAGAATCGTTTGCACTTTGCCCAAGCCAGAACCTGCTAATACCTTAAAGCCTTTCGCTTCAACGATTGACGTCAACTTAGGCAAGTCCTCTAAATCAGCAGCTGTAATGTCTGGATTGTATTTCAGAATGGATTGTTTAATGCTCAAACGCTCAAACTTGCCACCAAAATTAATCTCTGTACCCTGATAATTAAAGGTGCTATCACCTGTAATGGCAATTGCCAATTCTGACAATAGCTGTTCCGTCATATCCATCAAGTCGTTGTAATCGGCATAAGCCCAATAAAACTCCATCATGGTGAATTCTGGATTATGACGCGCCGACAGCCCTTCATTACGGAAGTTACGGTTAATCTCGAATACTTGCTCAAAACCACCGACAACCAAACGCTTCAGATACAACTCTGGCGCAATACGCAAGTAAAGTGGCATGTCTAGAGCATTATGATGGGTTACAAAGGGTTTAGCAGCAGCACCACCCGGAATCGGGTGCATCATTGGCGTTTCGACTTCCAAGAAGCCCTTTTCGATCATAAATTTGCGAATGTAGGCAATCGCTTGTGAACGACGGATAAAGGTAGCGCGACTGTGCTGATTAACAATTAAATCAACATAACGTTGACGGTAGCGCACTTCGGTATCATGCAAACCATGAAACTTATCAGGCAGCGGACGCAAACTCTTCGTTAACAACTGTGCCGAATGAGCATGAAGCGTCAACTCGCCAGTATTGGTACGGAATAAAAAACCATTAACACCAACGATGTCACCCAAATCCCAATGCTTGACTTCATCATAAATGGCTTCGCCAATATCTTGACCACGCAAATAAACTTGCATCTGACCGCTACTGTCTTGCAATGTCAAAAAACTCGCTTTACCCATCACGCGCTTGAGCATAATGCGACCTGCAATGGTAGCGATAACAGGCTCTGCCAATTCTGCAATAGCCGCCTTATCCAAATGTGCATAACCCGCTTGTAAATCTGCCGCCAAGGTATCACGCTTAAATGTGTTCGGAAAAGCGTTACGTTGAGTACGAATTGCCGCCAATTTAGCGCGACGCTCGGTAATCACATGGTTTTCATCGTGATGCTCTGGTGCAGTGTTTTGTTCGCTCATTATTTTAATTCCTTCTTTACAGCCCAGCTTTTAAGCTAGCTTCAATAAATATGTCTAAATCGCCATCTAATACGCCTTGCGTATTACCCACTTCGACGTTGGTGCGCAAATCTTTAATGCGTCCCGAGTCCAACACATAAGAGCGAATTTGGCTACCCCAAGTTACGTCAGATTTAGTGGCTTCTAACGCTTGTTTTTCGGCACTGCGCTTACTCATTTCTAACTCATACAACTTCGCACGCAACTGCTTCATCGCTTCATCTTTGTTCGAGTGCTGTGAGCGTCCTGCTTGCGACTGTGTTACCGTGTTGGTTGGAATATGCGTAATACGTACCGCTGATTCAGTTCGGTTAACGTGCTGACCACCCGCACCACTAGCACGATACACGTCGATACGTAAGTCGGCTGGATTAATGTCAATCTTGACATCATCATCAATTTCAGGCGACACGAACACAGAAGCAAAGGAAGTATGTCGCTTGTTATTGGAATCGAATGGCGATTTACGCACCAAACGATGCACACCTGTTTCGGTACGACACCAGCCGTAAGCATACTCCCCTTTAACGTGGATGGTGGCGCTCTTAATCCCTGCCACATCACCGTCGGACACTTCCATTAACTCAGCTTCGAAACCTTTTGACTCTAACCAACGCAAGTACATCCGCAACAAGATATTTGCCCAATCCTGCGCCTCTGTACCACCAGAACCAGACTGAATATCAAGATAGCAGTTATTCGGATCCATTTCACCACTGAACATACGGGCGAACTCAAGTTTCTCAATAGCCGCCTGTGTTGTTGCTAAGTCTTCGATAACAGAGTTTGCCGTTTCCTCATCATCTTCTGCTTCTGCCATTTCTAGCAACTCTTGTTGCGAAGTCAGCTCTTCTGTAATCCGATCTAAATTCGTTACAACCTTTTCGAGCGCCACGCGCTCTTTACCTAAGGCTTGCGCACGCTCGGCATCATTCCACACATCAGGGTTTTCAAGCTCGCGTTGTACTTCTTGTAATTTTTCCGACTTAGTGTCGTAGTCAAAGATACCCCCGAAGCAATCCGCAACGCTCATTGAGGTCGCGAATGCGGGCATAGATACCAGCCAGTTCCATGTCTGCTTTCCAAATTACTGTAAACCCATTATTTTAACGCATATTAGATAAGGACATAAAGAACAAAAATAACAATATCTATTCATTATTCACTTTATGATGTTCAAAAGTACAAAAGGCGAAGTTTTTAGCGCTTCCCATTGATAACATCATCGGATAAACTTACAAGATAATTTATGTATTACATTGCGGAGCCATCATCATGTCTAAACATTGCCAAGTTTTAATTCTCGGTTCAGGTCCTGCTGGCTATAGTGCTGCTGTTTATACGGCACGCGCCAACTTAAAGCCAGTGATGATCACGGGTATGCAACAAGGCGGTCAACTGACAACCACCACCGAAGTCGACAACTGGCCAGGCGATGATCAGGGAGTTGAAGGTCCTGCCCTAATGGAACGCATGCAAAAGCATGCTGAGCGTTTTGGCACAGAGATTGTTTTCGATCACATTAACTTTGTTGATTTAGAAACACGCCCCTTTTTCTTGCGTGGCGACATGGGCGAATATACTGCTGACGCGTTGATTATCTCGACTGGTGCATCGGCTAAATACTTAGGCATCCCCTCCGAAGAAACATTTAAAGGCAAAGGTGTTTCTGCCTGTGCGACTTGCGATGGTTTCTTTTATCGTGGACAGACAGTCGCAGTCATCGGTGGCGGCAATACCGCGGTCGAAGAAGCGCTTTACCTATCCAATATCGCTAAAGAAGTCGTTCTGGTACACCGTCGTGACAGTTTTAAAGCCGAAAAAATCATGATTGACCACCTAATGCACAAGGTTGAACACGGCAATATTACCCTTGAGTTACATAGCGAAATCGATGAAATTCTTGGTGATAAAACGGGCGTTACTGGCGTTCGCTTAAAACACCGCGATGGCAGTAAAAAAGATATCGAACTACAAGGTGTGTTTGTTGCGATTGGTCACAGCCCTAACACAGGCATTTTTGATGGTCAACTTGAAATGGTTAATGGCTATATTAAAGTCAAGAGTGGCATCGAAGGAAATGCGACTGCTACCAGCGTTGCAGGTGTATTCGCAGCAGGCGACGTTGCTGATCAAGTTTATCGCCAAGCGATTACTTCAGCGGCATCGGGTTGTATGGCAGCACTCGATGTAGAGCGCTACCTTGCAGAGCAAGAATAATGGAAATGTCTAAAAACTTCGCTTCGCTGGTTTTTAGACATTCCAAGTGTGTTTGTTCTGGATAATGCTCAATGCATTGGCTAACCTTAAACAATGGGGCGAGCGTTCGTTATGCAGCCCCAGATGATACGCCTTTTTTTCCTGCGACAGGATTTGCGCTAAAGGATCCCGCAGGATTAATTCAAATGGGCGGCGCACTCACGCCAGACTGGTTATTAGCTGCTTATCAGCGCGGTATTTTCCCTTGGTTTAGTTCAGGAGACCCCATTTTATGGTGGTGTCCCGATCCGCGCACCATCCTTATTCCTAACGAGTTCAACCTCACCCGCAGCCTCGCCAAAGTCATACGTAACGGTGGTTTTACCGTCACTTACGATACGGCATTCCATTCGGTTATCGATGCTTGCGCCTATACGCGCGACGAAACATGGATTATGCCCGAAATGATTGCTGGCTATAAACAACTCCATCAACAAGGTCATGCTCACTCAGTCGAAGTCTGGCTAGATGACGAACTCGTCGGAGGCTTGTATGGCATTGCTTTGGGTAAAATCTTCTTTGGCGAATCCATGTTTGCCAAAGCCAATAATGCTTCAAAAGTTGCACTAGCAACCCTTTGCCAACAACTGATTCAATGGGATTTTCAACTCATTGACTGCCAATTTAGCACAACGCACCTGTTGTCTCTCGGTGCAAAAGAAATCAGTCGACACGAGTTTTTAACTCGCCTTGATCAGGCATTGAGCTATCCCGAACAACGAGGCAATTGGCGCGATTTAAATTCTAGGACATCTAATAACTCAATACTTCGTCATCCTCGCGCGTGCGGGAAGCCATAAAATCAAGAAAATAGATTCCCGCTTTCGCGGGAATGACTGTTTTTTTAAAGGCTTATGCCAAACAAGCGTCTGGCATTGAGCTCTAACTGCGCAACGACCACGTCAATCGGCAACCCCTTAATCTCTGCAACCCGAGCGCCAACTTGCGCAACGTATGCTGGTTCGTTTAACTTACCACGATGAGGCACGGGAGCAAGATAAGGCGCATCGGTTTCAATCAGTAGTTTATCTAAAGGCACATAACTCATCGTTTCGTGTACTAAAGCAGCATTCTTAAAGGTCGAAATCCCAGAAAAAGAAATATAAAAGCCAATATCCAACGCTTGCTGTGCCGTTTCTTTATCCTCAACAAAACAGTGCATAATACCAGTTACCAGACCTTTTCCAACATCTCTCAATACCGCCAATGTTTGTGGACTTGAATTTCGGGTATGAATAATCAGTGGCTTATTGAGCTGTTTTGCCAATTCAATTTGACGCTCAAAGCGCTCGTACTGATGTCCGCACTCTCTTTCTGGTGCGTGATAAAAATCCAGCCCACACTCACCAATAGCAATGACTTTTTCGTGCGCAGCTAAGGTCGCCATTGTTTGCCAGTCATCCTCTGCATAAATTGCTTCGCTGGTCGGATGGATACCAATGGCACCGTAAACATCATCAAACGCCAAAGCATTATCGAGCACACAGCGCCAATTATCTTTGCCCGTACTGACATCGAGTACACGATGCACGTTGTTAGCGCGCGCCCGTTGCATTACCGCTAACGTGCTACCTTGCTCTTCTTTTAATAAACATAAATGACAATGGGTATCCATCCATCCCGTCATGCTAAAGCTCCTCGTCGTCCCGATAAATTCAACTGAGGCGAAACGCCAGTCAGTAGGTTATCGGTAGCTAATAATAGGTTATCGAGCAAAATCTCTTTGCTGATATTCTGACGCAAGGCGCGCTGCACTTGCCAAACAATGCGCACCATCTGCCAAGCAATAAAATTACCCGCGTGCCCATCCAAATAAGCTTGTTGCCCCAAGTGACGACAAAAGCGTTCGGCGTCTTTTCTTGCCCAATCGCTTAAACTCGTTGTCACTCGACAATTCTGTTGACTGGCTTGCCAATGTTTTTGCCAATCACGCCAATCGCTTAATCCTGTTTCGATAAGCCAAGCTTGTGCTGCTAAAGGCGCACCATGATGAAGGGTTAATGCTAAGCGCACTTCTTCAGCGCTAGCTGCCTTAACCTGAGTTTGTAGCCACTGTTGAGCAGCACTGGTTTCTGGCGTTGGCACAAGCACACGCTGACAGCGACTCAAAATAGTTGGTAACAATTTGCCCGCACGCGAAGCCGTGATTAAAAATCGAACGCCTTCAGGTGGCTCTTCTAAGGTTTTCAGTAAACTATTCGCTGCAGCTGTATTAAGATATTCTGCCTGTTCTAGTATCACCACACGGCCTAGATGCCCATGCGACGTTTGCTGCGCCCATTGTGTCACCTCACGAATTTGATCGACAGCAATATCTCGTTTACCTTCCAATCGTGCAATACGAATTACATCGGGGTGATCCTCTAAACGCTGACCACCCAGCCAATGCAAGGCAATCGCATCAAGTAGTGCCGCTTGCCCTAAACCGTCGCTACCCAAAAATAGAAAGGCATGACCGCGCTGCGACTGCTGAGCAGTAAATCGCTCATAGAGTGGGGCTAACCAAAAAGGCAGCATTAAACAAACCGACTTTGTAACGCACGCACGACATCTGCCTGTACCGCTTCTGGCGATTGCGTGGCATCAATGATGACGATGCGACTTGGCTCTGCCGCTGCTCGCGCTAAATAAGCAGTACGTACCCGCTCAAAAAATGCCATCTGCTCTAATTCAAAACGAGTCTCTTCCTCGCCTCGCCCTGCAACACGCGCTTTACCAACCGCAACAGGCAAATCGAGTAACAGCGTTAAATCGGGGGCAAACGAACCGATCGCCCACTCATGCAGGCTGGCAATACGCTCGCTCGACATGCCACGTCCACCACCTTGATAAGCGAAGCTCGCATCAAAAAAGCGATCCGAAACCACCCATTTCCCTGATGATAAGACAGGCTGAATATGCGTTTTGACATGTTGTGTTCTTGCGGCCACCATCAATAATAACTCGGTATCGTCATCGACTTTTTCTTCACGTGGCGCTAACAGCAGGTCACGCAACGACTCCGCCAAGGGCGTGCCACCAGGCTCTCGCGTGGTGATAACGTCCTGTCCTTGCGATGATATCCACTGCACAAGCGTCGACATCACACTGGTTTTACCTGCGCCATCCATGCCTTCGATCGAAATAAAACGTCCACTCATGCTTTTACTTTCCTAACTGATATTTGCGTACAGCCGCATTATGTTCTTCTAAAGTCACTGAAAACTGATGACTGCCATCACCTTTCGCAACAAAATAAATCGCTTCGCTATTGGCGGGATGCAACACCGCATAAATTGATTCCGCACTGGCTAAAGCAATCGGCGTTGGTGGCAAGCCTTTGTGCATGTAGGTGTTGTAAGGCGATGGATCAGACAAGTCTTTTTTATGAATATTACCATCGAAGCGACTACCTAACCCATAAATCACCGTCGGATCCATTTGCAACGGGATACCTTTTTTCAGACGATTCACAATCGCAGCGGCAATTAAAGGACGCTCACTTGGCACACCCGTTTCTTGTTCGACCACAGAACCA
>CAZSGH010000075.1:0-7752 GCA_964606405.1 uncultured Francisella sp. | reverse complement strand
AAAAAAACAATCTATAATGACCAACAAAGAGCCATTTTGATTTTAGAGTAAAATATGCGACCTCAGCCAATAACATCGCGTCCCATTCGTTCTGCTGCTAGTGTATTCATTATTGCCCTAATTATTGGCATCAGTTTCGTCTATCTCTTTACCAAACAAGCCATCGAGCAGAAAAAAGAACGCGCACTCATTATTGCGATCGGTCACGCAGATGAACTACAAAACCACTTATTACAAACCCTATCCGTCACCGATGCGCTTGCGGCACTCGTTCGTCATGAAAATGGAAATATCGCCAACTTTGAAGCACTTGCATCAGAAATACTGCACCAGTATCCTGGTGCAGATGCGATCGCACTCGAACCAAATGGTGTCATCGAACATATTTATCCTAAAGAGGGAAATGCTCAAGCTATCGGGCTTAACTTACTCGAAGCCGCAGGACGTAAAGCGGAAGCCGTCCAAGCACGAGATAGCAAAAAACTCACCCTAGCAGGACCTTTCGATCTCGTACAAGGCGGCATTGGCATCCTAGGATTTAGACCCGTTTTCTTAGAAAATGCATCAGGGGAAACAACCTTCTGGGGATTTACCAATGTCGTCATGCACCTTCCCGAAGCTCTTGGCGCGCTGCCTTTTCATGAGCTAGACCAATTAGGATATGCCTATGCGCTATGGCGAATTAACCCCACAACTCAAACGAAACAAGACATAGCCACATCACAAGCCATCATGTCTGACCCCGTTAGCCATAATCTAAACATCGCCAACGCACAATGGATGCTCAGCATCGAACCCAAATCAGGTTGGTTAGAACCGACAAGCTTAATCATACCGCTACTCATTGTTGGCATCATCAGCTTACTATTAGCCTATAGCGCAAAACTGTTAATGCAACTCAAAGCGCACGAAAAAAGACTCGAACAAGAAGTTCAAAACAAAACGACTGATATACAAAATGTGAATAACGAACTCCAAACATCACTTGACTGTTATAGACGTTTAACACAACTTTATGAAGCACTCAGTTTGTGCAATAAAGCCATCATTAATACACGCGACGAACAAGAGCTATTTCCTATTATTTGCCATGATGCTGTCATTCATGGCGGTATGCAAATGGCATGGATTGGTGTCCTTGATAAAGAGGGGCTTCTACAACCAGCAGCATCCTTTGGTACAGGAACTGAGTACCTAGATCACATTCAGATATCAATTCATGCCGAGCTTGCTATTGGTCGAGGCCCGACAGGAACCGCAATGCGTGAAAACACCCCATACTGGTGTCAAGACTTTCAAACCAACCCGGCAACAGCACTCTGGCATAGCCGTGGCGCCCAGTTCGGCTGGGCATCATCTGCAGCATTGCCATTACACAACGAAGGAAAGGTAATCGGAGCTCTAACGCTTTATAGCCAACAAATCAATGCCTTTGATAAACCAGCGCAAAGCCTTCTGATAGAAATGGCTGCGGCCATTAGTGGTGCCTTAGATCGTTTTAGTCTGACACAAATCAATAAACAAAATGAAGATCGCATTCAGTATTTAGCGCATTTCGACCAACTCACAGGCCTACCCAACCGTGTTTTACTACAAGACAGATTCCAATATGCAGTTCACTTAAGCACGCAGCACAATGAACATATTGCCATTCTACTTCTCGACCTTGATCACTTTAAAACCATTAACGACACGCTAGGGCACAGCATAGGCGACCTGTTACTCATAGAAATATCGCAGCGTTTAAAGACCATCATGCATGAAGAAGACACTGTTTCACGCATGGGAGGCGATGAATTTGTTTTTATCCTGCCCCACCGCGATACAAACAAAGCAGCCATTTTCGCTTCTCAAGTAATTGATGTCATTTCTTATCCTTATCAAATCGAGCAACACGAGCTAAACATCTCCGCCTCAATGGGCATTGCATTTTATCCAGACAATGGCAAAGACTTTGAAAACTTGCTCAAAAATGCAGATACCGCACTCTATCAAGTTAAACAATCAACACGTAATAACTTTAAGTTCTTTGCTTCAGAAATGAATGCTAGCTCCGCCCACAGACTACAACTCATTAACGGCTTAAAACATGCCATCGAACGAAACGAACTGTCGCTTAACTACCAACCACAAATCGATTTAACCACCAATTCTATGATTGGTGTTGAAGCACTCTTGCGTTGGCACCACCCAACCATTGGCAGCGTCTCACCTGCTGAGTTTATTCCTATTGCCGAAGAAAGCGGACATATTATTGCTATTGGCGAGTGGGTGCTACGTACCGCTGTTACGCAAGCAAAACACTGGCAGGATCAGGGTATGCCCCCCTTAATTATGGCAGTTAATTTATCAGCCATCCAATTTCGTCACCCCAACTTAATTGGACTTGTCACCCAAATACTCGATGAGACAGGATTAGCGCATCATTATCTTGAATTGGAACTCACCGAAGCCGTTGCCATAAATGCGGTTCAAGAAGCCATTACAATTATGGACAAACTGGATGAGCAAGGCATACGAATGTCAATTGATGACTTCGGCACAGGCTACTCTAGCTTAAGCTACCTCAAAAAATTCAAAGTCTACAAATTAAAAATAGACCAATCTTTTGTACGCGACATTAATGAAGACCCAGAAGATAAAGCCATTGTGAGTGCCATTATCAACCTATCGAATAGCTTAGGACTAAAAACCATCGCCGAAGGCGTAGAAACCATCGAGCAATTGCACTTTCTACGGGATCAAGGTTGCAGCGAAGTACAAGGATACTATTTCAGCAAACCCTTAACGGCAACCGATTTAGAAATATTCGCTGCACAACACAAATCCACGTAAATCGGCTATCATTGCCGTTTAAAATAAATCAGGGCATACTCATCATGGTTAACTTCTTTCGCAATCTATGGTTTCGCGATCCCTCGGAACCCATTACCTACATCAACGAAACGGCCGTACGTATTCGCGCTGGTTTCCTATTGGCAATTCCGTTATATATGGGGCTGACACTTTTTGATGTTGGCTATGGTTCGCACTGGATTGTCGATGGCAATACTGCTATTGACTCGGGTGATACCGACTTTGATGGGCATATCGTTTACACAGCCGAAATGATTCGCCGCACCTATGACTACACCGCCCAAACATTGGTGCTTTTCTATGCTTTGTTTGAAATGATTGCGGGCATGTTTGTCACGACTTCTCGTCTGTCACCGACGATATGGCTATCAAGCTACCTCAGCCGCAGCCAGCCCGAAATCTGGAAGCCACTCAATCCTAAGCGTATGGCGTGGAGTATTGGGGCCACAATGATTACCATTTGCCTTATTTTCTTCAATCCCGTTCCCGTTGCCCACTTTATCAACGACCTATTCGGTGCAGAACTCCCCACAGAAGAAACATTTATGCCCTTCTGGTTACCGCTTTATGGCGTTTGGATTTGCATCGGCTTTATGTGGGCAGAAGTAACACTGGGGTTTTGTGTTGGCTGTAAACTGCATGCCTTACTCGTCAAACTCGGCATTTTTAAAGAAGAATGCGAAGCCTGTAACAATATTGATTGGGATGCTATTGCAAAGCGCGCTGCTGCTAAAAAAGCGCAAGAAGAAACGAGCAAGCAGGGAAGCCTCTAATAAAAGCCTCGCTTCGCTTGTTTTTAGCTGAAGGAAGGAGGGGTGTTAATGGATTACATGCCATTTCAACTCCCCCGCTCCCTCCATACCTCCTACCCATTGGGTTTTTAGAGGTGTTCGTTACTATTTTTTAGAGACTTCCTAAGTAAAACCATATGAACAACGTTACAACTTTTTTATTCGAAGACCTTGATATTCGCGGACGCTTTGTCCGCCTCGATACACAATGGCACGACTGGATCAACAATAGACACTACACGCCAGCTACAACGCAGCTGTTAGGACAGTGTGTCGCTTTTCTCGCGCTGATTGGCGCAGATGTCAAAACGCTTGGCAAATTAACGCTGCAATTGCGTGGCACGGGAAAGGTTAAGACGCTCGTTGTACAATGCCAAATTGATGAGCACGACTTAAAACTACGCGGCATGATTGATGCACCTCAATTACAACTCAACGACACCCTAAATGATGCCTTCTTAGGCGGTGATCTTGCCTTCACCTTGCACAATGCCATGACACAAACGGATTATCAAAGTATTGTTGCTATTCTAGGCGATGATATTGAAACTGTTTTGGCGAACTACCTTAACCAATCCGTACAACAACCGACTCGACTCTGGTTGCGTGCTGATAGCAAACAGGTTAGCGGCTTAATTCTCGAAAAAATGCCCAATAGTGACCTTAAAGATAGCGATGGCTGGCAACGTGTGAACCATCTTGCCGACACCCTAACCGACGAAGAACTGAGCCAACTACCCATTAATACCATTCTGCATCGCCTCTTCCACGAGGAAGTAATTAGTATTTACCAACCATTGCCCTTGCAACATCACTGCCCCGATGAGCGTACGCGTGTTGCAGAGGTTGTTAAATCCCTTGGCAAAGAAGAATGCAATCAGATTCTTGCGACACAAGAAGGTCGAATCATTATTCATAATGAAATATGCGATCGCAGCTATGTCTTTACAGAACAAGATATTGCACACTTTTTTGAAGCGCCCGTATTGCATTAATTGTTATGATGAGCTAAGCTAAAAATGTTACATAACCACGGCAGTGGGAGGAAATCAATATGATCGTACAAAATGGCTACGGCAACATGTGGACACCCTCGCAAGGGGTTCAGTCTGCGGTGACTGAGCAAAAAACACCACAGGAAAGTGCGGCCTCTGTCACAACTCAGGCGCGAGCGCAAGAGCGAGCGCAAGGTGCTGCAGAAACACAAACACAACAGCGCGTCGAATCTCGAGATCAGGCACAAGCAGCGAATGCGTCTGTTGCAACAAATCCTTTCGAACAGTATCAGCGCACAGGAAGTTTAAGCGTTTACGCTTAATTTCACTGAACGTCCAAATAAAAAAAACCAGCAGAAATGCTGGTTTTTTTTATAACAAATCTAGGCGAAAAGTTAAAACTCAAGGCGCGAGGCACGCAGACTCAAGGAATGACCATCAGGTCATAACGCAGAGCGAGTACCGCGGCAACAAAGCAATCACGGCTCGCAATCCACTTAGCACTGATGGTAAGCCATAAACGAACCCATATTATAGACTTCGCTAAACCCTTTACTCTTCAAAATCTGCAACGCCATTTGACTACGTTGACCTGAGAGACAAAACACCACAATAGGACGAGACTTATCCAATTGCTTCTCACAAACCTGATCAATCACATGCAACGGAATATTGACCGCACTTGGCAACTGACTCGATAAAAACTCTTCTGGCGTACGAACATCAACAAACTGCGCATTACGCTCATTAATCAGCTTTTTAGCATCTTCACAAGAAATAAACATAACCATTACTCACAATAAAAGAATTTAATGAAACAATTTTAATCTAGCTTATCATGTTCATCAAGATAAAAAAACCTATACCCGCATAAGCAAATGCTAATAAATCATCTAGCATCACACTCCAAGGGGTGTGCCACGCATCAACTCGGTTGATTGGCCATGGCTTCGTAATATCGAACAAGCGAAATAAAAGCAAACCTAGCAACACTGTCCACAGGGTCAATTGAGAGAAAAGCGCAATGGTCAGTAGCAACCAACCCATGGCGACAATTTCATCCCAAACGATACTGCCGTGATCAACCTCACCCAAGCGCTCACCGCCAACGCGACAAATTGCGCCCCCCAACACCGTCCCTATCACCAACAAAACAACAGCAATCGGCAATGATAGTGTCAGAAGCCCCCACCACAATAGCATCCCCAAAAGAGAACCCCAAGTTCCTGGGGCGGGCTTGATTAAGCCGCTGCCAAAGCCAACGGCCAACCAATAGTAGAGCGAATTAACGAATTGGGCCATGTTTACGCGCGGCAAGACGAAGACGCAACGCATTTAAGCGAATGAAACCCGCCGCATCCTTTTGATCATAAGCACCAGCATCGTCATCGAAAGTTGCAATGGCAGCATCGAACAAACTATCGTCGGATGAACGTCCCATCACGATCACGTTGCCTTTATACAGTTTTAAGCGAACAGAACCATTAACGTGTAACTGGCTGGCATCGATAGCTGCTTGCAACATCAAGCGCTCTGGACTCCACCAATAACCGTTATAAATCAACTCGGCGTAACGAGGCATTAATTCATCTTTTAAATGCGCCGTACCACGATCTAGCGTAATTGACTCAATCGCACGGTGCGCACGTAATAAAATTGTGCCACCTGGCGTTTCGTAACAGCCACGCGACTTCATGCCGATATAACGATTTTCAACCAAGTCCAAACGACCAATACCATTCGCACCACCCAACTTATTCAGCGTTTCGAGCATCACAGCAGGCGTCATACGTTCACCATTAATGGCGACAGGATCACCTTTCTCGAAGGCAATATCAATGACTGTTGGCGTATTAGGCGCATTTTCTGGTGACACAGACCAACGCCACATGTCTTCTTCGTGCTCAGCAGCAGGATCTTCTAACACACCACCTTCGTAGGAAATATGCAGTAAGTTAGCATCCATCGAATAAGGCGACTTTTTGCCCTTGTTAAAATCGACAGGAATATCGTGCGTTTTTGCATAGTTCATTAAGCTTTCACGAGAATTCAAATCCCACTCACGCCACGGTGCAATAACATGAATTTCTGGCATAAGCGCGTAAGCACCCAACTCAAAACGAACCTGATCGTTACCCTTGCCTGTTGCACCATGAGAAATGGCATCTGCACCTGTTTCGCGGGCAATATCAATCAAACGCTTCGCAATCAATGGGCGTGCAATGGATGTCCCCAACAAGTACTCACCTTCGTAAATGGTATTCGCACGAAACATAGGGAAAACAAAATCGCGCACAAACTCTTCACGCAAATCATCAATAAAGATATTTTCTGGCTTAATGCCCATCTTAATCGCTTTCGCACGCGCTGGTTCTACTTCTTCACCCTGACCAATATCCGCTGTAAAGGTAACGACTTCGCACTGATATTCTTCTTGTAACCAGCGCAAAATAATAGACGTATCGAGACCGCCAGAATAGGCTAAAACGACTTTCTTAATCGATGACTTGTTTGACAATTTCCTGCTCCCCTAAAAAACCAATTCGCAATCGCGCTATTATAGCGCACCAAGCCACTGCCCGTAAGCACTCAAGCATGGTAAGATAACGACTAAACCCATTAATAATAGGCAAATACCACATCATGAGTGACTTTTTAAAGACATTTTGGCAATACCTGATTCCACAACATGCCCTTTCCAGCTTTGTACACTGGCTAACAACATGGGAAAACACGTGGTTGACACCCTTTGTCATTCGTCAGTTTGTTCGTTTGTACGACATCGACTTAACGGAAGCCCAACGATGCAACCCTGAAGACTACCAAAGTTTTAATGACTTTTTTACGCGCAGCCTTAAACCCGATGCTCGCCCGATCGACTGTTGTGAAACAACATTAGTCTCACCTGCCGACGGAAAAATTAGTCAGACCAGTGATATTTTGCGCAACCAACTGATTCAAGCCAAAGGCTTTCAATACAGTTTAGAAGCCTTAGTTGGCGGTGATGTGGCTTTAGCCAATCAGTTTTATGACGGTCAATTTGCGGTCATCTATTTAAGTCCTCGTGATTATCATCGCATTCATGCACCAACCGATGCAAAACTCCTGAG
>CAZSGH010000074.1:0-7938 GCA_964606405.1 uncultured Francisella sp. | reverse complement strand
TTTTGATGAGATTTTAATCTATGAGCGTTTACACAGTTTAATTTACAGACTCTTAGTTTTAGCTGTAACTTTTAAGTAAGCTGATTCAGTAAATGGTTTATTGATAGTGTAGCTAATCGTTTCATCTACAATATCATCATGATCAAGCCCTAAAATATCAGTTTCTTTTAACTTGGTTGAGACAACGAAGCAATTTAGCGAATCTTTTAAATCTGTAACTTCGTAGAGCTGCTTTTCATGATCACCTAGTACAATCTGAATTTTCTCCCAATCGTCGTAGAAATACTCTTGAAGTAAGGGAATGATTTTATTTCGGAAAATATTATCTAGTTCAGCCAATGCTTCTTTACCTTCTTTGCCTTTTAATGACAAAAGGTAAGCATGGCCAATTTGGTGATCGCGGTCGTAGAGGTATGCGATTCGCTCATTAATTTTTTTTAATAGTAACCGAATATTGATACCACCCACTTTCAGATCATTGGGTTGATCAGATATGCTATCTGCTTCTTTAACGGGCTCGTCATTACTAGACAATACTGAATAATCTGGCATCATTTCAATAAAATCAAAACGACGACGCAGAGCAGTGTCCATTAACGCAATACTGCGATCTGCGGTATTCATAGTGCCGATAATGTGGACGTTTTGGGGAACACCAAATCCTTTATCACCATCGAATTCATTACCGCTGTAAGGCAAAGCAACTCTCAGTTCTTCAGGCGCTCCAATACGCTTAGAGGGCTCAATCAACGTGATGAGTTCGCCAAAAATTTTGGAAATATTACCACGGTTAATTTCATCAATGATGATGACGTAATTTTTATTTTCGCCCGATGAATTCTTATTGTCTTCAAGCCTTGGAAGACCTTTTTTATATAAAAATTCTAAAATACCTGAAACATAGGTAGGATTATAGACATCGCTTCGATTACCACCTCTATACAATTTTTCAATATTTTCTATAGATGCTGGATAATCTGAATCTGGCTTATTTGTGTTTTTAGGTTTGACCCTAAACGTTCTACCATTTCTATAACTAATTGTGAAAGTGCCTAGATCTAACGCTTGCTTGCCATCAGCTTCGCTACATTCACTCTTTAGCCACTCTATTTTTTCATTAAAAGCTTGATCGTTATCCTGAGAAATTGCTTTCTTACACAAGTCTTTAAAAACACCATTCTTTACTTCATAACGCACTTCCCCATTATCAGACTTCATATCTGGTTTAATACCTTCAATAAACTCTTCATAGCCATAGCTTTGATGGAAGGTAGTAAAAACAATTTGATCACATTTAACACATTCGTCAAAAATAGCTTTGAAATATTTACGATCATCATCATCTTTAACACTAGGAAAATCTTTATTTGCCGACTCGCGTATTTTAACTGTAAAACCTTTATCATCTAAGGACACGTCATAAATGCACGATAACGCGTGATTAATCGTGTTATAGGTTTTACCGGTTCCAGGTGGGCCAAATAAAATTGTGTTATGTGAAGATTGTTCTAGCGTATAGTTGTTTTTAGCTGACTTTATTTGATCGACTTTTCCCTTCATCTTAGCGAACTCTTCTTCTGTTATATAGAATAAATTATCTAACGCATTACGATTAATTATTTCATTAATTTTAGGAATGCTTTTGTTTAAAAAAACCTTCAATCCATCTTGCCAACTTTGAGCATTAACAAGTATTTTTTGTTTACAGCTAGCAACCTCAGTGAGACCAGATATCTCTCTTGTCACTTCTTCAAAAAAAGCCTTATGTCGTTGGTTCTCTGCATCACAAAACACAATTTCTACATAAAAGTTCTTCTCTGTTACAACAAACCCAATTGCTGGCGTTTTATTGTTTGAATCGCCTTTCTTGTACGGGGATATAAAAACATAGTCAGAACCAGGAAACCATTGTCCAGCAGACAATCTCTCACGAGTATCGTTTTTTCGCATCCAGAATGTAAAGTTAGGATTTTCACTCTTATGTGCTAACAGAATGTTAAGCGCTTCATCATTGATCGATTTTATTGAATCACTCACTTTAGCTTCCCTTTCTAAAAATAATTAATGCAGTGAAATATTCTTCCAAAACGTACCCAATTCACCGCCACACCCAACACGGGCTTATCAAGCTTCAATGCTTCAGCATAAGCCATAAGTTGTCCATAATGCTTAGAAAAGACCGCTTCCTTATCTGTTTTGTGATCAACAATCCAATACCCCTGCTCTGTTTCGACCAGTAGGTCGATGGTGCCACTAACGGTTTGACCGAATTCATTGATGGATAAGGTGGGCAGTTCACATTGGTAGGAAATCGGTTGCCAGTGGGTTTGCATCCACGCTTTGAAGGCATCGAGTTCGGTGATAATGGCTTGCTGTAATGCTTCCGAAATGACCAACTTGTTACCAACGGGTGGCATACGCATGCCATCGTCTAATCGTGATGGTTGCATAATCGAGACTTGATACAGTCGGTGCATCCATGTGCCGATGTCATTGGCGGCGCATTGTGCATCCAATTCGCTTAAATCAAGTCCATTGCCATAAGTGTGGCTCTCGGTTTCAATCGGCTCTGCTTCGCTCTGTTCATGCCCCGATGGTGAAGTGGCTGCAGCAATGCTTTTTGGCAGTGCTTTCGCTTCGATAACAAGCTGTTGTTGCTCTTGTGCCGTAACAGGTGGATCGGTACTCATTAACACCCTTGCAGTGCTGTCTTCGATGGTTAAGCCGTCTGGTGGCGTTTCAAACAGCGCATTCAAATAACCACATAAGCTATTGTCCTTATGACCATCTTTGGCTGTGTACCAAGGCAGAATCATCTGCTCACGGGCACGGGTGAGTGCGACATAAATCAGGTTTTTCTGTGTTGTGACAACATCATCATTTAAGGCAGCGATAAACTTTTCTTTCGTTTTGGGGTCACTCATTTGCGGTAAGAATTCAACAAACCCCTCTTGCAACATCTGATTGATGTCGGATGACGGATAGCTCAGGCTAATGCTGGCTAAGTCGGCTTTGCGTTCTTCATGTGCGCCTAATACCATCACCACTGGCCATTCAAGTCCTTTAGACGCGTGCCATGTCATCAGCACCACCGCATCCCTACCTTGAGTATTGGCAACAGGCTGACGATCATCTTCCTGTTGAACTTCCGTTAACCATAAGCGGAAGGTATTGGCATTTTTGCCGTAAATACCCATAGCGTGTAACGAAGCTTCAGGCAGTTGGGCAAAGTTTTCTGCCAAGCCCAAGAGTTTGATGACATTGGCACGGAGTTGCTCGCCCTCCTCTAGGTTCGCCAACACGCTATCTAGGTCAAGACATTCCATCAAGTGAATGAGCTGCTCGCGAATGGGTAGGTCGAGCACACGCCCACCAGCACTTAGATAGTGTTCACGCAAGGCATCGAGTTGCTGAATAACCCTATGATTGAAGCGTTTTTCGGCAAAAAACTCAACCAAGGCTTGGTTTAAGTCGGCCTGCACAAAGGGACTGGTGATCACATTGAGCGCGGCGAAATAGTCAGTGTCATTATTAAGGTACTGCAAAGCATGCAACAACCATTGAACCCCATCTGATTCAAACCAACCCTCCTCTAATAACTGCGCTTGAATACCCACAGCACGCAACAGGGCGGCAAAACGTTTTAATTGTGCGTGACTGGGTGCAAGTATGGCGATGTCTTTATAAGCGATGGGACGTTGCTGTTCGGTGACTTTATCGGTAATCAGGACACCCGAAACAACTAAGGTACGAATTTCATTAACCAGATAGGCATAGCCTTCTTGATTGAATACGGGCTTGTCACTCTTGGCATGAGGTTTGAGCAACCATTTGTCAGCATGGAATAACACACGACGTACTGGTGTCAGTGTAGACTGATCTTTATGCTTGGCTGATGGGGTTAATGGCGTATAAGCATCACCATAAAGTTGTTTACCCATAGCGTTAATAAACGCCATCACACCCGTGCTACTGCGCCAGTTATTCGTTAACTCCAGCTTTTCGTTATCGGCGGCGTGCTCTAACAGGCTAGCAAACAGGCGACTATCTGCCCCTTGAAAGCCCATAATCGATTGCTTTAAGTCTCCGACAATAAAGGTGGGCACGCCCGCTTGTTGAAAGCGTCTGAGCAAGGTAAATTGCAGTGGGTTAGTATCTTGAAATTCATCGATGATTAAACAGCCGACTTCTTGGCGCATTTCATCGAAACACGCATCATCAGCCAATATGGCGTTCGCCATCTGTACCATGTCGGAAAAATCGACCAAACCCGCTTCTGCTTTGCCTTGCTGGTAAGTGGTTAATGCCTGATTCGCGCCGTCGATTAAGGCTTGCACTTGATTCAAGGCTTGCTGATAAGGTCCAGGGTGCACTGATAGTTTACTGGCTGCTAAGCAAACCGAGTAAACATAAGATGACAAGCTATGGGCATCGAGTTTTTTATGCGGTTTATCAAGTCCCTGTAAATTGACCCAGAGTTTCCAATCGGTTTTGAGCTTTTCTGCATTGGCTTGATAAACGGAACTAACAAACGCTTTTAACTCAGCATTAAAGCCAATGTCCTCGCTCATCTGGTTTTTATCGCTACATTGACCTTTCAACGCATTGATTGCCGACATTAAATCCGATGTCAGGGTATCGGCATTGGCGAAATAACTACCATAAAGATCCGTAATACGCTGCTGTGCTAAGTTAATAAGGCGCTCTGTTTCGGCACTATCATCGCTACCTTTGCCAAGGCTACGCAAACGGTCAATCACAGAAAGTAAATGTCCGCGAAATTGATCGGACTTGCTAACAAACTTTTCACCTTTGGTGGTGCCTGTGTAGCCGTATTGATCTAAGCGTTGGGTAATCTCTTCAATCACTGCTAAGGAGGCAACAGCTTGTTTAATGAGTTGATTCTTTTCCGCTTCGGTGAGTTGGCGTGGCTTTGGCGTTAAGCCTTTCTCGTAAGCAAAGCGTTCAATGATCGACAACCCAAAGCCATGAATGGTGGTGATGTGTGCTTGATCTAACCCATCAAGGTTAATCTGTACGCCTTTTTCCTGACTTTCCTTGATGAGGCTTGACCGAATACGCTCTCGCATTTCGGCGGCGGCGGCATTGGTAAAGGTCACGGCAAGGATATCGCGTGGATTCAGTCCTTTTTTCAATACCCAATCGACGAGCGTTTGCTGAATAAGATAGGTTTTCCCTGCGCCTGCGCCTGCTTTGACAAGGGTAAGCGGTGGAAGCAGTGTATTGATATGACTCATGCTTGCTCGTCCTCTTCTTCTAACAGGGCTTCACCCATCATAAAGCGACTGACTAGGGTGTTTTCAAACGCATAGGGCTTAATGCCGCGATCTTTCCATTGCTTAGCTTCATCGGTGCTATTCATCACAATGCTACCCGCTCGTAGCTGAGCAAAACGGGCGGTGACCAGTTCAACCGCTTGTGCAGATTGGTCGGCCAATTCAGGTGAAGGCACTTTGATGACAATGTCCTCACTGGCTGAGACCGCTTGATCAACCACCATCACCCGATCATTGAGGTTAAAGTAACCCGTCACCAGCGATGTGTCCCCATGCTGTTGTGTGTAGAGTTGACGATAGATATAGGTTTGCAGGTCAAAGCCTTTGTTGAGTCGTTTTAAGCGATCATCGGATTTAGATTTTTTATAATCCATAATAAAGACTTGCTCAGGTGACTGTAATATCGCATCTACAAAGCCTTTAATCGACCAGCCCCATAGCTGCCCTTCATAACGTTGTTCTACTTCTGCAATGGTCCAACCATGTGCTTTCAACCAAGGCACAAACGCATCAAAGGCTCGTTGCACTTCGCGACGTAAACTCGCTTTTTCGATACGCCATTGCGGATGTTGCATAAAGGGCGCTTCCAGTTGCACCGCTGACTCAAACAACTGATCAAACTCGTCGGCTGAGATGACCCGATGCTGTTGGTGTTGATAGAGCTCAAATACCTTATGGGCAATGGTGCCTTGCAAGGCATTATCCAGCGTTTGCACTTCCCATTCTCTCGACTCGATGCCCATGCGGTTTAGCAACCAAGCAAAGGGCGACACCATCATGGTTTCTAGGCTACTGGGCGACTCGGCTCTGGCTTCACCGTTCAACTGGGTGATGAGAGAGAGAATGTCTTGACCAAATTGAAGCTCTGTTAGGCTATTCATCGCTTGCATTGGTGATAAGGTAACAGACTGCCAGCGTAATAACGGATGTTGTGCCGATTCAATGGGCTGAATCAGGCATTCTGGTTTAAGTTCATCGCAAAATACTTGGGCAAAAGTGAACCATTGCTTACTGGGGTGCAATAAACTGCCATCGAATCCTTGGCGGGCGCTGGTGACGATAATCGTCTGTTGTGATTGGGCGAGGCTCTGCATCCAATTGTGTAACCAAGCGTCACGATTAAAACGGCGATGAGGGTAATCGTAAGCGATCTGTTCTTTACCACAAGACAGACTGAGTTCAGTCCAATATTCAAAGGGAATGGCACCGCTATTAGGGGTTGGTTCTTCATAAGCACCTTCATTAAAGCCCATCACCCATAATTGTTGTACGGGGCGATGAAACGTCTGTTCTGGCGTGAGCAAGGTTACCGCGTGCAACCGATGGCGCTCATCGCTGGATAGGTTTATCGGCGCAGCATCCCAGTGATTCAGCACCCGTTTGAGTTGGTCGGTAAAGGCTAAGTCGGCATAGGGCGCGAAGGCGTTTTTCAACTCTGCGACAAGCGATTGCATGCGTGTTTGCGTCATCGGGGTGGCTGGTATATCCACTAACTGCCGCACAATCGCATCTATCCAGTCGAATAAGGCTTGCGGGCTGGCTGATGCAAGGGGTGTTCGAATCTGCTCGATCAGCGCCAAGGCATCAACGTCTTCCTCTAAACGTTGAATGTCTTCCCTTGCTAGGCGAGTGGCATAATACTGCCCTTTGGCGCGTGACCAAGGCATAACAGGGTTTACCACCATGGATTGCAGTTGCAATAGCGGACGCTCGAACAGTTGGTAAGTGAGACAATCTTGTAGCAGTTGCTTTTGCCAGTCTACGAGGCTGACACTCGTCTGATCATTGCTGACCAGAATGCCTGCTTGCGATAAATAATGATGCAACCAAAAACGGTAATCCGCTTGTTGATCGGGTAACATAATGGCAAGGCTATCGGCGCTGCTGCCCTGCTCGATCTGAGCTTGTACCATGCTCGCCACAGCACGACATTCGGCGATAACATCTCTGGCAGAGAAAAAGCTTAAAGACGCTGCTAACGACGGCTTAACCTCAGGCGCTTTGCCAGAGATAAAGGCACTTTGCCATGCTTTCAGCTCAACAGGGTTAGCCTGAACTAACAGCTCACCAGCAGGCGTGATGGATTGCAAGGTGTCGATAATTTCTCGTTGCCAGAGAGGCAGTGTTTCTAAGGGTTGAACAGATTGAACTTGCAAAGGCGTAATCGCTGCAGCCTTGAATGCTTGTAATAACCACTGACGCGCAAACAACTGCTCTGCCGGTCGTTGTCCCTGCATCGTCACCCATAACTCGGCAATGTCTTGGAAATAACGCTGTAATCTAGGATGGGCTTTAGCTTGAACCACTAACGGCTGTTCTGTATTAGCTTGCCAACCAAGTGGCAAACTGGCCAATAACAAGTCTAAAGCGGCACGAAGTTGAGATAAGGTGGCACGTTCATCAACGGCTAAACTCTGTGCCCAAAAAGCATTAGGCATTCGCACCGCAGCCGAGCGAAGCTCGCTATACCAGTCGATTGCTGGTTTGGGTAACAACCAATATTCTGATAACACATCCAGCAATGCGGAAAAATTACCGACTTTCACACCCACGGTGTTTTGTTGTGCTAACTGACGGCGAACAGCGAGTGCGCTTAGGCTGTCGGGAACAAGAATAAAGGTGGTCATGGACATGCTTGTCA
>CAZSGH010000073.1:0-8477 GCA_964606405.1 uncultured Francisella sp. | reverse complement strand
AAAAAATCAAACTAACACCCTCAACAGTTCATTTTTATCGTGTCAAGACATTTTTGTAAAAAAGATCAATTATCCACAACCAATTTAATCACTTCATATTTCTGCCAATTCAGGTACAATTTATCATCTTTTAATGAATAACAATTGAATAGTGCAGTAATTCTATGGCAAAAATTTTAGCAATCGGCAATGCCGTCCTAGACAGAATCGTTCACGTTGTTAGCTATCCAACAGAAAACACAGAAAATCGATGCTGCGCTCTCGATGAACGACTGGGTGGAAATGTTGTCAATAGCTTAAGCGTATTGGCCCAATGTCAGCACAATGTATCCTGGTGCGGAACATTAGCACAAGACTCTGCTAGTCAAACACTTACCAAACTCATGGATGCTGCGCATATAGATCATCATCAGTCTCAATTAATCAAAAAAGGATCAACCCCTCTATCAACTATTTTACTCGCACAAGATACAGGCTCTCGAACGATCAGTCACTTTAGAGACTTGCCTGAGCTCGATTTTGATCACTTTGCCCAACTGACCATTGAGGACTATGATTGGATACATTTCGAAGGACGAAACATCGAAACATTATTCGGAATGCTGAATATTGCAAGCTGCTTTTTAGCCGAGCAACCCATTTCGTTAGAAGTTGAAAAAGAACGTGATGGCATTGATGCTTGTTTTAATAAGGTTGATGTGTTGATGTTTTCACAAGTTTTTGCATTAGGAAGAGGCTACACAAATCCAGAAGTTTTTTTACGTGTTATGCAAGAAGCCGCTCCCAATGCCAAGCTTTTTTGTGGCTGGGGGCATGTCGGAGCCTTTGCTATGGAACAAGGGAACATCTATCGAGTCGATGCCGATCCAGATTGCGTAGTAATCGATACGCTCGGTGCTGGTGATGTTTTCAACGCGGGCATTATTGATGCGCTGATTCGTGGACATAGCACTGGTGAAGCATTAGAACTTGCTGTTCGCTTGGCAGAAAAGAAAATCGCTCAACAGGGAATAAACAATCTTTTTTCCAATGATAACAAAATACTACTAACGGATCTTAACAAACTTACTGCGCACAAAGTAAGCGTTGTCGAAGCGAAAGGTCAGAGTATTGTGTTAGCACGTGTTGGCGATAACGTGAAAGCCTATGTCAACAACTGCCCTCATGCCAATGTACCACTCAACTCAATGTACAAGATTGAAATCGATCCAAGAGAACTGACCCTAAAATGCTCAGTACACGATGCTTTTTTTAGAGTAGAAGATGGGGTTTGCGTGAGAGGTCCCTGCCAAAACCAAGCACTCAAAGCCGTAGCAATTATTGTCGATGCACAAGGAAGGGTATTTTTAGCTTAACGACGGTGTTGCAACGCAGTGTAAAGCACAACCCCCGTTGCAACCGACACATTTAAACTCTGAACTGTACCGAGCATAGGAATAATGACCAAACGATCACATTGTTTAATGGTAATCGGACGCAGTCCTGTATCCTCAGACCCCATGACAATGGCTACGGCACCCTGCCAGGGCGCATCATAAATACTGACAGCCTGATCACTTAATGCCAAGCCACTAATCCAAATACCGCGTTCTTTGAACTGATCTAAGGTACGCGCCAAATTAGTTACCTGAAACACAGGCAAGGACTCAGCAGCACCACAAGCCACCTTACGCACTGCTGGCGTTAAGCCCACTGCATGATGCTTAGGAATAATCACAGCATCAACACCTGCTGCATCAGCGGAGCGCAAACAAGCGCCAAGATTGTGCGGATCTTGAATACCATCGAGTACTAATAGGAAAGGCGCATGATCTAATTCATCAAGCAAGGCAAACAATTCACCTTCAGCAGGTAAAGCCTGACTTTTCACCCAAGCAATCACACCTTGATGCACTCTGCTTTGTTTTTCTAAGGCACTACGACTAACCATTTCGATGGGAATACCACACGCTTTGGCTTGCGCAGCCAAAGCCGTAGCTCGTTTATCCTCTCGACCTTGCTGCAACCAGAGTTTAAGAACATACTCAGGGCTTTTGGCAACAGCAGACTCGGCTGCATGCCAACCAGGATGAACGTCACCAATACTCATTATGCCGCTGGCTCGCGACGACGACGATTGTTATTACGGCGACGTTTCTTCTTAGCAGGCGCTTTTGTTTCACCTGCATCCGTTTGCACTTCATCCTCAAGCATTAGGGCACGTATCTCTTCAACCGCATCTTTGGTTGGCTCATGACGAGAACTAAAACCATCGTCATGACGAGGCGCTCGAGTCTTTGTATTGGTGCGACGCTTTTTAGGATTTGCTGGTGCAGGAATACCTGCCAACTCATTATTCTGGGTTATTGTCTTGTCCGCTTTTGGAAAACAAAACCCAATTTTGCGATCATCTAAATTCACGCTCGCCACTTGAACCGCAACACGGTCGCCTAAGCGGAATAACTTACCTGTGCGCTCACCCAGCATCAAATGCTTGACTGGATCAAAATGGAAGTATTCATCGCCTAGTTCTGTTACATGAACCAAGCCTTCGACAAACAAATGA
The DNA here is from genome assembly GCA_964606405.1 of uncultured Francisella sp. Lineage (GTDB taxonomy): Bacteria > Pseudomonadota > Gammaproteobacteria > Thiomicrospirales > Thiomicrospiraceae. The sequence goes on along the minus strand of CAZSGH010000073.1, from coordinate 5,932 downwards.
TCAAGCTGAACAAAAACACCGAAACTGGCTACCGAGCTAATTGCACCTGCAAAAGTATCGCCAATAAAATGCGATAAATACTCACACTTGAGCCAGTTAGTTGCATCACGAACAGCCTCATCAGCACGACGCTCCGTCGTTGAACATTGTTGACCCAATTGCTCAAGCTGAATCTCAGACCAAGCCCAATCAGTTTTTTTGGCTTTAGAAATTAAATGCTTTAGCCCTCGATGAACCATCAAGTCAGGATAGCGACGAATCGGTGACGTAAAGTGTAAATAATGTTCATAAGCCAAGCCGAAATGACCGCCCTCTTTCGGGCTATAAGTCGCTTGCGCCATAGAGCGCAAGAGTACCGTTTCAATTAACTCTTTATTTGGGTGTTCTTGAATCGAAGCAATTAAATTACCGTAATCGAGCGCTTTAGGTTCGTCACCACCACCAAGTTGTAATCTAAAGTCTGCTAAAAAGTGATGCAACGCAGATAGTTTTTCGGTTGGTGGAGACTCATGCAAACGGTAAAGCGTCGGCAATTTTGCTTTCGACAAATGCTTAGCGACCGATTCATTGGCAAGCAACATGCACTCTTCAATGAGTTTATGCGCATCGTTACGTTCCATCGGCATAATACGATCAATTTTTCGGTCTTCATCAAATATGATTTTGGTTTCGACCGTATCAAAGTCAATCGCACCACGCGTGGTACGTAATGCACGTAATGCATGATACAACTCGTAAAGCCCATCTAGCTGCTTAACCAGTTCTTTGTGCTGTTCTCGAGCCGCTTCATCTTTATCGACCACAATTTTAGCAACGACGTTATAGGTTAACCGTGCATGAGAGTGCATCACGCCATTATAAAAGCGACTACGACGAACCGTACCATCAGCATTAAGCGACAAATCTGCCACCATACATAATCGATCTACATGTGGGTTCAATGAGCATAACTCGTTCGACAACTTTTCTGGCAACATCGGAATTACGCGCTGCGGGAAATAAACCGAATTACCACGCTTAATCGCTTCCTCATCTAAAGCAGAACCAGCCTTAACATAATGCGCGACGTCAGCAATGGCAACAATTAAACGCCAGCTACCATCAGGGCGCTTAGCCGCATAAACGGCATCATCGAAATCTTTGGAGTCATCACCATCAATCGTTACCAGCGGTAAATGACGAATATCTTCGCGCCCTTCTAAGTCGCTTTCAATAACCGTATCTGGTAAAGCTGCAACTTCGGCTAGCAAGGCATCAGACCAAGTATTCGGCAAATTGTAACCGTGAATGGCAGCTTCAATCTCGACGCCAGGATCCATATTGTCGCCAAGAATCTGCTTAATATGACCTACCGCGCTAGAACGATTCGTTGGCGGATGAATGATTTCAGCAATGACTAACTGCCCTTCTTTCGCGCCCAGCATCGCATCAACAGGAATGAGTACATCTTGTGTAATACGTTTGTTTTCAGAGCGGACAAAAGCCAGCCCATGTTCAAAAATCAGTTTACCGACCACTTGTTGATGCGCACGTTCAACCACGTCAATAATCGCACCGATTTGACGACCACGATGATCGACATCAACAACTTGAGCGAGTACGATATCACCATGCATGACACGTTGCATTTCGCGGAAAGGCAGGAACAAATCATCACCGCCTACATCTGGCACTAAAAAACCAAAGCCGTCGGGATGGGCATGGACGCGACCACGCGTTAAATCCATGCGTTGGATCAAGCCAAAAGCACCTTTACGGTTCTGCAACAATTGACCATCACGCACCATTGCCTTCAAGCGACGACGCACCCCTTCCATGCGCTCTTCATCATGAACATGAAGTGCCTCTTGAATTTCATCGGTAAACATAGGCTTACCTGACTCTTCGAGCAGTTTCATAATATATTCACGACTCGGAACAGGGTTTTCGTACTTTTCCGCTTCGCGCTGCTGCTCGGGATCTTGGGCAAGGTGGACATCAAGAGTCGGATTGGTTAAATCAAGGTTCTCTTGAACTTCTGGCTGCATTTCTGGCATGTGTTGTTTGGCTTTAGACGTATTTTTCATAGTTAAACATTATAACGGTTTGATTGTCTACAAAATAGATAATCAGCTAAAATAAGCGAAAACAACTCGGATAATGTATCAATGAAAACAAGTATTGTGATTGGACTCGGTGAGTTGGGAAGCGTTTTTGCGACAGGATTGTTAAAAAACGGACATCAGGTCATTCCTGTTTTACGTCATGACAATTTACAGGAAATTGCCAAAGCACATCCGCAACCCGATAGTGTCTGGATTTGTGTGGCTGAAAAAGACATTCATACGGTATTAGCCTCGTTGCCGAATCATTGGAAAGATCGTCTTGTTCTCATCCAAAACGAGCTCTTGCCGCAAGACTGGCAGCAACATAGCATTGATGAACCAACCGTTATTTCTGTGTGGTTTGAGAAGAAAGCGGGGAAATTACCACAAGTAGTTTTGCCCTCTGTGGTGCAGGGTAAATTAGCGGCAGAAGTAATTGGTATTTACTCAAAACTGGGGCTGCCCTGTCGTCAGTTAGACACTGAGGCAGCACTTTTATTTGAGTTGGTTCTTAAAAATATTTATATACAAACAACCAATATTGCTGGCCTAGTTGCTGGAGGCACAACCAAAGCGCTCGTAGAAGAACACCACCAACTCATGCAAGCCGTTGCCAAAGAAATCATTCAACTACAAGAAGCTCTCACACAGCAGTCCTTTGAGCATGACAAACTAATGAAAGCTTTTATCACTGCTTGCTACGGAGACCCCCATCATAACTGCATGGGGCGCAGTGCGCCCGCACGATTGGCTCGCGCAATTACTTTAGCAAATGAACACCACCTTGACTTACCCACAATCAGCGACATTGCTACACAAATTTCGGCACGACTTACTGCATAGTAAGTCACTAGGCGCTGATTGATTTTAAATGATCAATCCGAATCTTGGCAGGTGGATGACTATCATGATATGCCGAATACCACGGATGTGGCGTGAGCGTGCTAGCATTGTCGCGATACATACCTAACAAAGCACTGATTAACGATGGTGCTGAAGCATGTTGTGCAGCAAAGGCGTCAGCTTCAAACTCATGGGTTCGGCTTTTGATTGCCATTAATGGACCAAGCCAGAAAAACAGTGTTGGCACTGCCGTCATAAACAACAATAGCGCAATCACGGGGCTTTGTGTCGTCATGCCTAATCCTGAATAAAATTCGGGTAGCTGTACCAACCAGCCTAATAACGCTAAGCCCGCCAGACTCATTAATGCACCTTCGATAAAACGCTGCTTAATATGCCCATGCTTAAAGTGACCTAACTCGTGCGCGAGTACCGCTTCAACTTCATCAACAGTCAACTTTTCAAGTAACGTATCGTAAAACACAATACGCTTGTTTTTACCCAAGCCCGTGAAGTAAGCATTACCATGACCCGAACGCGATGAACCATCCATGACAAAAATGCCATTACTGTTAAAGCCAGTTTTCGCCAGCAAAGCTTCAATACGATCTTTCATTTCGCCATCGGCTAACGGGGTAAACTTATTAAACAATGGCGCGATCCAAATGGGGAAAGCCCAAAGTAAAAGCACATTAAATGCCATCCAACCCGCCCACGCATACAGCCACCAAACATCATCAATAAAGGCATTCATAATGGCGACCATACCCCATAACAAAGGCACACCAAGAGTGAGCATCAACGCCCACTGTTTAAGCAAATCAGTGACGAACTTAACCGGTGTTGTTTTATTAAAACCAAACTTCTGCTCGACGACAAAGGTACTGTAAAGCGAAAATGGTAATCCAACTAAGGACATTAACGCAAAAACAGAAAGCAAGAAGGCAACATCTTGCCCAACACCTGACAATAACTGACTCGCTTGCAAAACGTCATAAATTGTCTGAAATCCACCACCAATCGTCATGATTAATAACAACAAACTATCGACAAACAAACCCAGCTTCGCAACTGACAATTTTATTAAACTGTAATCAGCGGCTTTCTGATGCTCCTCTAATTGAACGACCGCACTAAATTCAGCAGGAACTTGTTCACGATGTGCCAAAATGTGTTGTTGGTTTTTGTGATTTAGCCACAATTCAATCATTAAGTAAGAAAACAAGCTGACAATAAATAAACTGGTAATGATATTCATAGGCTCTCTTTTACGACGTTATGACTGCATTAACTGCATCGGACGCTCTAATTCTTCGATTAACGCAGCGATGCTAAAGACGCGAATTTTTTCGACAAACTTTTGCCCTTGCAAATAAACTTGCACCACGGGCAGACTAAACACGCCGCGCTGGGCGCAGGTCTCCACTTCGTCGTTACAGTTAACATATACGGTATGCATGAGCGGGTAAGCTTTTTGCACCGCTTCAAATAAATGTGGTTTAATATCGCCACAAACACGACATGTGGGCGCACCAAAAAGCACCAATAACGCATCATGTTGTTGAATCAATTCTGATAAAGAAGGTGTCATAATCATTCCAAATAAAAAAGGCAACCTAAGAGTTGCCTTTTGACTGTCGGTTAAGCGACTATTATACGCCAAACTCTTGCTTAACCTGAGCTGTCCATTGGGCAATTCGTGCTGCTGTTTGCTCTGCTTGCTGATCTTCATCGATACCCAAACCGACAAACTGCTTACCATCTGGTGTTGCAGCCTTAGACTCATCAAACTCATAACCCTTAGTTGACCAGTAACCAACAGCCTTAGCGCCATTAGCAACCGCGATGTCGTGCATTAGCCCCATTGCATCTAAAAAGTATTCCGAGTAGTCATGTTGATCTCCCAAGCCAAAACAGGCAATTGTTTTACCTTTAAAGTCAATCGCTTGAAATTGTGGCCAAAAATCCTCCCAATGACTTTGCAGCTCACCATAATACCACGTAGGCTGACCTAAAATGATATGCGAATATTGAGCAAAATCAGCAGGATTCGCCGTTGCGATATCGTGCAATTTAACATCGCCAATCGCATCAGCGATTTGTTGCGCTACACGCTCTGTATTACCCGTATCTGTACCGTAAAATAGCCCGATTGTCATTTATTATGCCTCAACTGATTTAATGCTGATGAAATGGTGCTTGCCAACAAGCAAGTACGAATTTATTATTGGGAAGATTCTAATATATAATCGAAGTCTTATGTCAGCTAATTCATCAAAAATTGATTGTGCTCAATGCCAACACTACTATGTCACCTGGGATGCAGATCGCCCACACGGCTGCAAATACTTTGCGTTTAAGTCACCGCAAAGCCCAGCCTTAACGGTTATAGAGTCAAGCGGTCAGTCTTGCCAAGCGTTTAGCGCGAAAGCAAACGCACATAACCAACATAAAAAACCGCCAAAAAAAGGTGGTTGGGTGGCTTAATGAAATTAGAGTAAATATTTTGGTGCTGTAGGGTGCTTTTGGTTACCAAACAGTAACAACAAAAACAGCAAACCCCGCATTTTAGCGGGGTTTCGGTTACAACCTGTAATGAGTGGTTGTTATTAATGTTCTTCATGGCGTACTTGTGGGAATAGCAAGACCTAAACACCAACACTATAATTTATAAGAAAATAACAATAAAAAACTGGTTTTATACTCTCAAAAATACTCACAAAAAACAGCTTCTAGCTAGTCTACTTTGAAAAAACAACTCCATTACGACAAGCTTAGTATCGATTAGTACCACGATATTAGCGCATTGTTCGCCATAATAAAAGCGGTCATTGTCAATCGCCTAAATCCAACTGTTCTGGCAACACGCCAATAGCACTAGCATAGGCTTTTAAGGTGCTAAAGCTGGGCTCGTGCTTACCAGATTCAATCCGCGCTACTGCCGACTGTGCCACGCCCATCGTTTCTGCAACTTGCGCTTGCGTCAGCTTTTTATAAGTGCGCCA
>CAZSGH010000072.1:0-8839 GCA_964606405.1 uncultured Francisella sp. | reverse complement strand
AATCCATTCGTCGCGTTCTGCATCGGTTGCGTTTGGATCACGGTAACGTTTCAACAACACAATCTGTACATGATTGAGCGGATCTAAATACGGATTACGGCGATGTAGCGACAAGGCAATGTCGGGTGTGTCAGACATTAAGCTGCTATTGCCACTAATTGATAACACCTGATCAATCGTACAATGACATTCATCAGCAATGGTCTGATAAATGGAGAGCGCGGTTGCTTGATCTTGCGCTAACATTGAGTACTCTTTGCCCGTAATGGTGTCTGTTTTAAACAGTGCCATTTGAATATTGCTAATCATGGCGCGGAAGAATGGCCAACGTGCGTACATTTCTCGTAGCGCGTTAGGCTGTTCCGGATGTTCTTCTTGCCATTTTGCCAAGGCGCTCCCTAATCCGTACCATGCAGGTAGCGTAAGGCGTGCTTGCGCCCAACCGAATACCCATGGAATGGCACGAATAGAACTTTTGGTACGGTTCCCAGCCTTGCGGTGAGAAGGGCGCGAACCCATATTCAGCATACCAATTTCGGTAACGGGCGTGATTTCGTAGAAGTAATCTAAGAAACCAGGGGTGTTATCGGTTAGTTGGCGGTAAGCCGTTTCACCATACTGAGCCAGCTCAGACATGATTTCCATGTCTTTGGCTTCTTCACGACGAACTTCTTGTACTAAGTGCGTGCTGGCTTTGAGTAGCCCCGTCACACCCAACGTCAGTTCGTAGGTTGCGGTTTCGCTATTACTGTATTTGTAAGAGAGCACTTCGCCTTGTTCAGTAAACTTAATTTGACCATGAACCGTGCCATAAGGCTGAGATTGAATGGCAATGTGCGTCGGACCACCACCACGACCAACCGTACCACCGCGACCGTGGAACAGGCGACATTCGACACCGTAATTTTCAACGACAGCCATAATGTCTTTTTGTGCGCGGTACAGGTTCCAAGAAGAAGCAACAATACCACCGTCTTTACAGGAATCCGAATAACCGAGCATGATTTCTTGCATATTGCCAGCTGCTGCAACTAACTCACGATAAGTCGCATTTTCTAGCAAATCGGTCATGACGGGTACAATTTGCTGCAAGTCTTCGATGGTTTCGAATAGCGGTGACACTTGGATGTTGCAGTAAGGTTTGCCATGACAAGTGCCCGCGAGTCCTGCTTGATGGGCAAGGAACATCACTTCCATCACATGACTCGCATGGTGTGTCATTGAGATGACGTACTGACCAAAAGCTTTAGGGCTGATTTTTTCGCGCATTTTACGCATGGTATCAAAGACAGCCAAGACTTCTTGTGTCCGCTCTGACAACTGCAGGTGTTGACGATCAATAATAACAGGTGAAGCAATATGCTGAGCAAGCAAATCAATACGTGCAGCTTCATCAAGTGTTAAGTAATCAATGCCCATATGTGTGAGTAGCTCGGCAACCGTTTCACTATGCGTTGTCGATTCCTGACGAATATCTAAGCGCATCAGATAGAAACCGAAAGTTTTAACAAGGCGCATTAAGTCACGCAATTCGCTGTCTGCTGTTTTTTGGTCGCCATGAGCACACAAAGAAGTATGAATCAGCTCTAAATCAGCTAAAAACGCATGTTCGTTATGGTAAGCATGGCGTGAGCGAGCGATGGGTTCTTTGTTAATGCGGCTTTCAATCCAATTCAGGTTTGCTTTTAGCTTGCCGTCGATGAGGTATAGGAAACGACGGTATGGCTCATCATTAAAACGATTGGAGCGATTATGGAAAACCTCGTTGAGCAAATCAGAGTCGACAATGGTTGCACGATTGAGCACGTCTTGGCTAATGTTACATAGGCGACGTGAGTGGGTTAAACTACGGCTGAGTTTAAGAACCGCTTCACGATAATGGTACATAATGGTACGTGCGTGTAGTAACACAGCCATTTCTGTTTTGGTGTGTGTCACGAAAGGGTTACCATCACGGTCACCACCAATCCACGAACCAAAAGACAAGAAGTTCGTTGATTGTAAGCCACTATCAGGATAGTGATGCGCTAAAGCACGGTCTAAAAAGCGGTAGACTTTAGGCACAGCATTGAATAAAGACTGGCGGAAGTAAAAAATACCATTGCGGATTTCATCATCGACTTCTGGCTTAGTATCACGAACTTCGTCGGTATTCCACAAGGTTTGAATTTGCGTTTGCAGACGATCGATAATTTCGTGATCGTTCCAATGGGTTTGACCATCGAATTGTAATTCTTCTAGCGTTTCAAAGGCTGCACGCAGGTTTTCCATGACGGCGCGACGCTTAGATTCTGTTGGGTGCGCTGTAAAGACAGGACGATACATCAGTCCACTTAACAGTTGTCCCATTTGATCGCTGGTAATGCCTTGTGCTTTTAACTCGCCAACGGATGTCATGAATGAGCCGAGCCATTGTGGTCCTTCGTTGCGTAGCTGGTGCTGGCGACGGTGGAAGGCAGCTTCTTCTTCGGCGAGGTTAGCAAGACCGAAATAAATATTAAAGGCACGAATGACATGCGTTGCTGTGTCACTATCAAGATTTGCAATCAGCGTATTGAGTAATTGGCGTAGCTCAGGATCGTCTTCTTTACGTAGGCTAATAAAGCCTTTACGCATTTGTTCGACGGCATCGAAAACAGCTTCTCCAGCTTGTTCACGAACGACATTGCCCAGCAATGTGCCCAGAAGTTTGACGCGAGCGCGTAATTGCTTATCTTGAGTTTCTTTCATGTTAATTCAGTTCCTGTTGTACGGAATCGGGAGTCTCTAAAAATCACGCTTTGCTTATTTTTAGAAATCCCATGTTTATTTTTTAGCTGAAGGAAGGGCGCTAATCAATGGATTACATGCTAGTTTCAGCAATCCCTTCCTCCAGACCTCCTACCCATTGGGTTTTTAGAGGTCCCCAATTATTTTGAGTCTTTTTTAACAGCTTTTGGGGTGCGGTTGCAACGAGCCATAAGACACCCTTGGGGTTGCCAAAGGCAAACCCGATGATTATAACCGATTATGGCAATATGACAAAAAAACACCGCGATAAACGCGGTGTTTTTAGTAAGAAAGTGAGGCTTACTTGTTTTTTGCTTGGTAACGCGTAACACCATCCATCAGCTCTTGCTTGGCAGCTTCAGCACCTTCCCAACCATCGATACGTGCCCACTTGCCAGGTTCCAAATCTTTGTAGCGCTCGAAGAAATGCTGAATTTGACCTTTTAGTAAGGCAGGAACATCGTCTAAATCACGAATATCTTTGTAGATAGGGGTTAGTTTATCAACGGGAACCGCTAAGATTTTTGCATCCTGACCACCGTCGTCTGTCATTTTAAGGACAGCAACAGGACGGCAACGAATCGCACAACCAGGTTGTAATGGGTAAGGCGTAACCACCAACACATCAACAGGATCGCCATCTAAGCCAAGTGTTTGGTTGACGAAGCCGTAGTTTGCAGGGTAGAACATAGCAGTCGCCATAAAACGGTCAACCCACAGAGCGTCTGTTTCTTTATCAATTTCGTACTTAATGGGGCTTGAATTGGCTGCGATTTCGATAATCACATTCATTTCATCAGGTACTTTTCCAGCGGTAATATTCGCAAAACTCATTTTTTAATTCCTTTCGTCATGTGTTGTCAAAAAAATCCCCGCATATGAGAGCGTGTGAAAACTACTCCGAACCGCTTATACGTTGTTAAAAATGTACTCAAAACGCACTTACTTGCATGTAAGCTTGCCTTTTTCCGTGCATTTTTGCCTAGTCTAAGCGATTCTCATCACGTTTTCACGCGCTCTCATAGCGGGGATTTTCTTTAAGTGGCAGTGCACCAGGCTTAAGTTACGCGCCGTAATATTTCTTAACGGTTTCAACTTCTTGCTTAGAACCCAAAACAACACCACAACGTTGGTGAATTTTTTCTGGATTAATATCCATGATGTTTTCACGAGGTGTTGTTGATAAGCCACCAGCTTGTTCGATTAGGAAGCTCATTGGGTTGCCTTCGTACATTAAGCGCAACTTACCCGCTTTGCCCACTTCACGGTTATCCCAAGGATACATGAAGATACCACCACGCGTTAAAATACGGTGAACTTCGGCAACCATAGAAGCAACCCAACGCATGTTGTAGCGCTTGCCTAATGGACCTGTTTCGCCTGCGATACAGTCAGCGATGTACTGCTGCATCGGCTCTTCCCAGAAACGCTGAACTGACATGTTGATGGCAAATTCTTTGGTTGTTTCTGGTACTTTGATCTGTTCGCGTGTTAAAACAAATTCACCAATCTTAGTATCTAGCGTGAAGACATCAACGCCGTTACCTAATGTCATGACTAATAAAGTCGATGGTCCGTAAAGTACGTAACCAGCTGCAACTTGCTTGCGACCCGCTTGTAGGTAAGTTGCTTCAGCACCACCATCAGCGCCATCAGCAGCTAATAATACAGAGAAGATTGTACCAACAGACAGGTTAACGTCGATGTTAGATGAGCCATCTAATGGGTCAAACAACACTAAGAACTTACCGTCTGCAGAACCTGCAACGGGTAGATCTTCTTCTTCTGAAGCGATACCGCGAACGACACCAGAAGATAATAACGTGTCTTTTAATAAGTCATTAGAGATAACGTCTAGTGCTTTCTGATCTTCACCTTGAATGTTTTCGGTACCAGCTGCACCTAAAATGCCCGCTAAAGCACCTTGATTTAGGCGGAAGGCAATGTCTTTGCAGGCAATCATGACGTTGTCTAATAAGTAAGACAGGTCAGCATCTGCATGTTGCTTGAGGTATGTGCTTAGCAGCATAATGGGTGGCTCCTATAGGAATAAACAAAAAACTTTTGGGATTATAGCAGAGGAAATATCTAAAAACCTTGCTTCGCACGTTTTTAGTCTTTCCAATTTTGTTTTTAGCGGAAGGAAGGGGTTTAATCAATGGGTTATATGCAATTTTTACCTCCCCCTTCCTCCAGACCTCCTAACAATTTGTTTAATTGTAGAGATGGTTTGAGTTTATTAGAAAATTTTACATATTTTGTTGTTGATGGTTGCGTAGCTGTGACACAAAATCATCACTCTGCTGTTGGGTTAATACGGCAGCGCGCCAACCTTTATTCAGTTTTTCTGGGCGCACACCTGTGGATAACCACTGAATTAATTCTTCTTTTCCTGCTAAAGCAGTAGCTTGGCGTAGACCTAGCTGAGTCGCAATGTCATCGATGTGGGTGCGTAAGGTTTTGAGACTAGTGGCATCCACTTCTGGTAGCGGTTTTGCTTCTTCGATATGCGGCGGATGTGCGAGTAATGACAATAGGTGGTTGCCGTGCTTACGAATCGCTTGCGGTGACAAGCCCGCTGTATGTAAGTCGTCGATATGCTTAGGCGGATGGTCGGCGAGGGCAATCATGGTGCTATTGTCCGCAATCCATTGGCGTGGCTTGTTGGCTTCAATGGCGGTTGCTTCGCGCCATAGTAGTAAGGCATCGAGGCGATGGCGCTGTTCGCGCTTAAAGAAGGGTGGCGCTTTGAGTTTTTTACGCAGTCCAATAATATCAGCCTGATAAAGTGCGGGATCGGTAAGGGCAATATTATCATCCTTAATCCACTCTAACTGTCCGCTTGCGCCGAGCTTGGCGATCAGTTGTGGGTAGAGTTGCGCTAAATACAGCACGTCATCAATGGCGTATTGAATTTGAGCGGGTGTGAGCGGGCGCTGACACCAGTCGCTGGCAGTTTGATCTTTGGCAAGGGTGATACCAAGTTCTGCCTCTACCAAACGACCAAAACCACAAGACTCGCCCAAACCAAGCAATAGGGCTGCAAATTGGGTATCGAAAATCGGGCTGGGTAGGTTGCCAGATTCTTGCCAGACAATTTCTAAATCCTGACGGCTATCATGAAAGACCTTAACGGCTGGTGTGTCTTGCAGACATTGCCAGAAAGGTGTCAAATCAAGCTTACACGCATCTAACAAAAAAATTTCACCCGCATTCGTCATGACCTGAACCAAACATAAAATGGGTTTGTAGGTGTTGCGACGGGTAAATTCGGTGTCTAATGCCAAAAAATTGGCTTGCATAAAGAGGGCGAGAGCGGCTTCTAATTGGTTTTGTTCGCTAATGTACTGGTGTTCGGTCATGGTATTACTAAGCAAGTGATGGGCTAAATTGTTAGCATAAGGCTATTGTTAGAATTGAGCAAGCGGCACATGATACAATGCGCCTCTAAAAACTTCGCTTCGCTCGTTTTTAGACGTTTCAACTTTATTTTTTAGCTGAAGGAAGGGGATTCATCAATGGGCTACATGCTGTTTTTTAGCCCCCCCTTCCTTCAGACCTCTTACCCATTGGGTTTTTAGATGTGTCCAGAATGCCAAAGATCGATTCTTGGGAGTCTTTAATGACAATTGATGAAGCACTCGCTAAACTGCCCGAATTGCTAAAGCGCGACTTGGATCAGCCGCTTTGTGTTTGCAACCAAATCATAAAACGTGTGGTTATTGAAGCGATTGCCGAAGGGGCTGATACCCAGCAAAAAGTTCAACAACAAACCTTTGCAAGTGATGGGACGGGCTGTTGTAAGCGTCAGGTACAAGCATTGATCGAAGCGGTTTACACTGTATAACATGCTAAACGCTCTCTTTTCGTCATCCCCGCGTAGACGGGGATCCATGAAGTCAATGTAATAGATTCCCGCTTTCGCGGGAATGACGGGTTTTTAGGGCAAGATTACTGATTCAATACGTAAAAGGATAAAAGGTCTCATGCATTCAGCACCTCATGTTAAGCATCTGCACATTCTCGGTATTGGCGGTACGTTTATGGGCGGTTTGGCTCAGATTGCGCGACAAATGGGTTATAAGGTAACGGGTCAAGATCGTCCACTGTATCCGCCGATGAGCACGCAGTTAGCGCAAGCAGATATTAGCGTGCGTGCGATGGATGATGTGTCTTTCGTTGCAGAACAGCCCGACATGATTGTGGTCGGTAATGTGATGACGCGCGGTATGTCTGCTGTCGAAGCTTTGTTAGAGTCGGGTTTGCCGTTTATATCGGGTCCTGCTTGGTTAGCCGATGTTGCACTAGCAGGTAAGTGGGTGTTGGCTGTTTCGGGAACACATGGTAAAACAACGACGAGCAGTATGCTGGCGTGGATTTTAGAGGATGCCAAGCTTTCACCGGGATTTTTAATTGGTGGCGTGCCAGCCAATTTTGGTGTATCGGCGCGTTGGTCAGATTCGCCTTTTTTTGTGGTCGAAGCGGATGAATACGACAGTGCTTTTTTCGATAAACGTGCGAAGTTAGTGCATTACAAGCCGCGTACTTGGGTATTAAATAACCTCGAGTTCGATCATGCCGATATTTACGATAACTTAGCGCAGATTCAGCGTCAGATTCATCATGGGGTACGTCTTGTTCCTGCCTCTGGCTTGCTGATTGCACCGCAAGATGACACAGGTGTGGCAGGGGCGTTGGCGCTAGGTTATTGGTCGGGTGTTGAAACTACCCAGCCGAATGGCACCTTAGGCTGGTCTTGGCAGTTATTAACTGACGATGCCAGTGCCTTTGTGGTGTTATTAGATGGCGCAGAAGTTGGTCGGGTACACTGGCAGCTCATGGGTGAGTTTAATATCCGTAATGCCCTACATGCTATTGCGGCTGCCCGTCATGCAGGGGTGCCAGTTTCTGTCGCTTGCGATGCCTTGTCTCGTTTTGCAGGGGTTGCCAGACGCTTGACCTTATTATCGGATGCCAATGCGGATATGTTGGTATACGAAGACTTTGCGCATCATCCGACTGCCATTGCTGTTACCTTGCAAGGCTTGCGTGCGCGTTACCCTAATCGGCGTTTGATTGCTGTCGTTGAGCCTCGCTCGAACAGTATGCGCATGGGGGTGTTTAAGGATGCTTTGCCAGCGTCGCTGTCGGTTGCCGATGTGGTGCTGATGTACCGAGATGCCAGTTGGGATTGGCAAATCCCCGAAGCCGCCTTTACGCAATCCTTAACCATTTGCCAAAGTTACGATGCGCTATTAACCAGTGTTGCTGATATGGTACAGGCAGGCGATGTGCTGGTATGCATGAGTAATGGCGGCTTTGGAGGTGTGCCTGCGAGGGTGGCTAAGCTAATAGCCACTCGCTCTGTTGCTTAATGGTTTTTTACAGGGTGTCATGGGCTAGATCAATTCCATTTTTCCAGCTCACAAAGCTATCAGCTAGGGAACCTCTAAAAAATGCAACGGGTTGGGGCTGTGCTTGGGTGTCACCATTCTGTTTTACAACCAAAACCATTTGGCCCTGAACTATGATAGCCACATACAGCAAGGCTTGACTTATATTGCTCGCTAGTTATGTGGATTAATTTGTTGTTTTCGAAGAAAAATGTTGTTTCGTTATGGCCAACAGGCAGCAACAAAGGAATAGGAATGATGATTACAATACCAAATAAGCCACGCCACGCGATGCTGCGGTTATAAGTTAAACTTTCCTGTCCTTCTTTTATTTCGTGCAACTTCGGCTCTCCCCACATTGCAATAAGCTGTTCTGTTGTTAAGGAGCCAGCTTTCTCCGCCTTGCATTCTGTAAGCTCCCCAATCTCAGAAGGTACTGGACACATTCGAGCATGAGAAGAAGGTGCTAATTAAATGTTTTTATGTGAGCAATAGAATTATGTTATCTAATATTCAATCGTTGTTAAGAGTAGCGCCGAGACTTTTTATCTCTGATCTGTGTTTATTTATCACCTCCAAAAATCTTCAGTTATTCTTCTAAGCTAATTTTTTATTGACATAATAGTTGTCCTTATTGTTTAAAATAAGTTTTCAATATTTAAGCAAAGCATTTCGTT
>CAZSGH010000071.1:0-8931 GCA_964606405.1 uncultured Francisella sp. | reverse complement strand
CCCTGATCCAAATTAATCCCAATCCCGACAAGTATGCTGATGTGGTCATTAAAGCAGGTGCGCTTTCGGCATTGTCGCAGATTCAGGGTGCTGGTTAACTCATAGCATAGTTGATCATTACAGTATTAACCCGTTGACTTTAGGTGAAAAAATGGATTTGAATTTAAATGATCAAGGCTTATTAGAAAACCCAAGAGATATCCAAGCTTGGTTAGAGGAGATGGGTGTTGAGCACTATACCCTGCGCTATGATGAACAACGCGATGGGTTAGTAGTGGATGTTAAATGGTCTGTTTATTTTGAGGGTAAGCTGGGTGCTTTAACACAATTACCTGTACAGTTTGGCAAAGTTGCTGGAAGTTTTAATTGTGCGCACAACCAACTCACTAGCTTAGTGGGTGCTCCTCAAGCTGTGCGTCACAGTTTTTATTGTTATCAAAATAAAATCACAAGCTTAACAGGCGCTCCTCACTCTGTTCCTGGAGATTTTTATTGCGATAACAATCTGCTTACTAGCTTAGCAGGTACTCTTCAAGCGGTAGGTCGTGATTTTTCTTGCGAACACAATAATCTCACTAGCTTAACAGGCGATCTTCTCATCGTGGGTGGTTATTTTAATTGTAGTAATAACCATCTCACGAGTGTAGCAGGCGCTCCTCTAGTAGGTGAATATAGCTCTTTCCCGCACCACCTAACAATACAAGGCATTGGTGAGATTGATTCATACGGAAACCTTGTAGTATCTCCAAAAAACTACCATGCTTATCTTGCTGCCGTCCAGCAATTGTTAGTGCAACAAGCCGGGCAGGACTTATTTTACTAACCGCCATCCTTGCTAATGACGATGACGCTACATGCATTTACTGTCGGCATGTTTGTCTAAGACGCACTTTGTCTTATTGGGCTGCATAATTTATCTAAGACAAGGCCAATAAAACAGCCAAATTGATGGGTAACTCATGACAACGATTTCAGCCGATTGTATTGTTTTTTGCAAAAGTTGGTTGGAGTTCAATTGTGGCAGAATTTGTTGGTTCAGCAGCATCGCAAGCTGATTTTATTTGGAAAAATGCTGAGACACTGTGGGGTGATTTTAAGCACACTGATTTTGGCAAAAGATAAAGGTTAGGAGATTTAAAATGAGTCAATTAAAAGAATTTGAACAGGCAAAAGATGTTGAGGCTGGATGTGATAAGGATGGCGAGCAAATTTTGCATCAGATGGGGGTTATTTTTAGCTCACTTCGTGAGGCATTAGAAAATATTGTGCTTATAGAAAAGGAACGCAATCTTGAACTTATTGCTGAACTGAAAGAAAATCCTAACCTAAATGGTCAAGACTAGCATTGAAACTTTCTCCAAACCACCTTCGGGTGGTTTTTTTAATTATTAGTCTTGTATGCTAGAAAACGTTACGGGCGAAGTGCAAAAATTCAATAGCGGCATTGAAGCTCATATTAATAAGGCTTTCCAGGCTAGGAAAGAAAAGCTGTTAAAACAGCATAATGTGATAGCATCATTAGGTGTACCAATTAGTCACAAGAAAGAAATTTGCGATGGATAAACCTATTGTTTCTGAGTCTGGGTTCACGCCAGAACCCACCTTAGAGACTGGCTGTTACGTTCAAATTCTTCAAATGATTCATGGCAGTTTGAACGATTACAAAGTTTGTATGCAGGCAAGGGGGAAGAACATTTAAGGGATCATTTCCTCATGATGTTGGAGCCTAATTTTGAGGGTGCAGCCACTGGTGAAACGTTCAATAAGACTGGTAAAACGGATATATTACTAAGGCATGAAGGGACAAATGTTTTTATTGCTGAATGCAAATTCTGGAAAGGGAAAAGAGTGTTTTTGGACACCATTTCTCAGCTTTTAGGTTACTTGACATGGCGTGATTCGAAGGCCGCAGTAATCATGTTCGTTCCAAACGTTGATTTCAGTTCCGTTTTAGAAAAAGCTAAAAATGAAATTTCAGAACATCTAAATTATGTTGAGTTCATCAATGCAAAAGGTGATACATGGCTTAACTATCGTTTCCATTTGAATGATGATCGAAATCGCATGGTCAGTTTAGCGGTCATGTTTTACCATACACCTAAATAAAGCAACTAAATGTACCAAGCCAACCAAAGACACTATTTTGCTAGTTGTTAGGTTTTTATGAGTCCAACCAACCAAGACTATTCTATGGAACTGGATGCATGCCGAAAAAAGTCTATTTCCAACTCTGTTTTGCAAATAGCCTGAATTTATAAATAAGTTGATTCAAATAATCGTTGATTTTCAGAAAAATATGGGAGTAAGCCTAGAGAAGTGTTCTAGCTTCGCATTCGTTTCAAAAATAGTCATTGATACATTCCAAAAAAAGATCGACTCAAATACATCTACTACCAGGGAATAATACAGGAGGATGAGTCAGTAAATCTATGAGTGTACACTTATACCATTGATGAAGGCATAGTCTGATTGACACAGCAACATGATGTTTCAGTGATTTTTGTTGATTATATGCAGCTGATTAACAGCTCCTCAAACAGTAGCTGAATATAGCTGTTTCCCGTGTCACTTAACAACACAAGGCATTGGTGAAATTGATTCAGACGGAGACATTAAAGTGGCTTCAAAAAACTACCAAGCTTATCTTGCTGCCGTTAAACAATCGTTAGAGCAACAAGCCAGGCTAAATATTGTATAGCATTCACCGCAAACAAACAGGGCAGGACTTATTTTACTAACCGCCATCCTTGCTAATGACGATGACGCTACATGCATTTACTGTCGGCATGTTTGTCTAAGACGCACTTTGTCTTATTGGGCTGCATAATTTATCTAAGACAAGGCCAATAAAACAGCCGAATTGATGGCTAACCCATGACGACGATTCTAAAAAGGTAAAAATTATGAGTAATTATAATGAACAAGAGCGTTTCGAACGCATTGAAAAAGAAGGTAGCGCGCCGATCAAATCTTGGACTAAAGGCGTTCCCTTCGAGGAATCAGCCAAGCGTCAATTAGCTAATATGGCAAAGTTGCCATTTATCTACGATAGCATTGCAGTCATGCCCGATGTGCATGTGGGTACAGGATCAACCATTGGTAGTGTTATCCCGACTATTGGTGCGATTATTCCCGATGCCGTCGGTGTCGACATTGGCTGTGGCATGATGGCTGCCAAAACCAGTCTAAAGGCTAGTGATTTGCCCGACAATCTAGAAGGCATTCGCAGCAATATCGAGCGTAAAGTCCCCGTCGGTCGTGACATGAATCGCTCCAATCGTGATCCTGGTGCTTGGACGAATCCACCCCAAGCGGTATTGGATCGTTGGTTAGGATTAAATAGTGAGTTTAAAAAGCTCTGTGAAAAATACCCTTTTCTAGAAAAGACGAACCATGTTACGCATTTGGGTACCTTGGGTACGGGTAATCACTTTATTGAAGTCTGCCTTGATGAAAATCAAGATGTTTGGGTGATGTTACACAGTGGTTCTCGTGGGGTAGGTAATGCCATCGGCAACCACTTTATTGCTGCCGCTAAAAAAGAGATGGAGAAACACCATATTCATCTACCAGACCAAGACCTAGCCTATATTACCGAAGGTAGCACTTTATTTGATGACTATATTCAAGCCGTTGCTTGGGCGCAAGATTTTGCCAAAGTGAATCGCAGCATTATGATGGCCAGAACACTTGAAGCCATTCAAGAGGTGATCCCCAAGCCATTCCGTGCTGATGTAGAAGCTGTGAATTGTCACCATAATTACATCAATAAAGAAACCCATCGCGGTAAAGATGTGTGGATAACCCGTAAGGGTGCGGTGCGTGCTCGTAAGGGAGAATTAGGTATTATTCCTGGCAGTATGGGCGCTAAATCCTTCATTGTACGTGGGTTAGGCAACGAGGACAGCTTTTGCAGCTGTAGTCACGGTGCGGGGCGTGTTATGTCTCGTACGGATGCTAAAAAGTTAGTGACGATTGATGAGCATGTCAAAGACACTGCTGGTGTTGCTTGTCGTAAAGATGAAGGCGTGATTGATGAATCACCACGTGCTTACAAACCGATTGAAAAGGTGATGGAAGCACAAAAAGATTTGGTCGAGATTGTGCATACGCTCAAGCAAGTGGTTTGTGTGAAAGGATAGCAGTTTTAATAACATGAAAATAAGCTATCAAGCCAAACTAGGTCGATAGAAAATTAAGCACCATGTTTCTCGTAAGACCCATTGTGTCTAATAGCCTGCGATTATCATCCTAAAGCGCACTAGATTAAGGAATGAGAGATGAAACGAATTGCTGTTATTGGTTCTCGCTGTTTTGACGATGCCGAGCTAGTCGCCTCGGTTTTGACGCCACTTTTGCCTTTTGTGTTAGTATCTGGGGCTGCTCGTGGTGCCGATACACTTGGTGAAGCATTTGCTGATCAATGTGGGTTGGACAAGCTAATTTTTCCTGCGGAATGGAAAAAGCATGGCGTGGGCGCAGGGTATCTTAGAAATATCACGTTGATTGATCATTCCGATGAAGTCATTGCTTTTTGGAATGGTCACTCTCGTGGTACTAAGCATGCAATGGATTATGCACGAGAACAAGGTAAGTTCATTCGTGCTATATCGGTTAACTGCTAAAAAACATATCCCCTTTGCACAGATATCCGACAATGTTTCGCATGTTATAAGCTAATACCTGACGGTAAAAATTTTTGATTTGACTCATTTTGTCGTTAAGCCTTTTACATTAATCAGTGTACTCAATTAGGACCCCAACCATGCCACAAGTATTACCCACCATCGAAGAGTTTATTGCCACCGACATTCAACGCAAAGGTTATTGGATTGTATTCAATACCAGCTATAACGATATTCATGCATTAAAAAAACAGCCAGAGCTTGACGAAGAAACAGGAGAGCGTCGTTACCTAGTAGAGGAAGATACCGATGAGGTTGCACGCGCTGAATTTTTAACTTACATGCAGAACAATTTCCCCAATGTGCGTTTGGTTGAGGTGTTTGACGTAGTAAGCTTGTCTTACATGATATGGCCTTATCTGGGCTCAATTGCCATTGATATGCAGCCAGGAGATCGTGTTTATAACGCCTTATCTGAAAAATATAACGATCCCGAAAAAGATCCAACGGTGAATAATGCCGTGTTATGGACGATGCATCTTGCTGATGCACAGGGCATTCATGAAGAAAGAATGAGTCGTTCTGAAGATTGGTAATATTGCATAAGACTTATTTTGTCTCATTGCGTTTTACACTGGCATCAGACTAACGAGGGTTGAGCTAGAATGAAAAAGATTGTTTATGTCGATATGGATGGTGTCTTAGTTGATTTTGAGTCGGGGGTAAGACAGTTAGATGATGATACCTTACAGACTTACAGCGACAGATTGCAGGATGTTCCTGGTATTTTCTCGCTGATGGCTCCATTGCCTGATGCTTTGGAATCGTTCGAAGTGTTGGCTCAAAAATATAACACTTACGTTTTATCTACTGCTTCATGGAATAACCACACATCATGGTCTGATAAAGTCTTGTGGATTCAACGTTATTTAGGCCAAGCAGCCTACAAGCGCCTTATTCTGTCTCATAGCAAACATTTAAACCAAGGAAATTATTTAATTGATGACCGAACTAATAACGGTGCAGGTCGTTTTACGGGAGAGTTGATTCGATTTGGATCTCCTGAATTCCCAGACTGGAAAGCAGTCATGTCTTATTTGTGTCCAGAGTAACGTCATAACAATACATCCCACATATATAATTAGGAGCCCCCAAACATGCCACAACTATTACCGACCATCGAAGAGTTTATTGCCACCGACATTCAACGCCAAGGTTATTGGATCGTATTCAATACCAGCCATAACGATGTTCATGCATTCAAAAAACAGCCGGAAGTTGACGAGGAAACAGGAGATTATCGTTATTTAGTTGAGGAGGATACCGATGAAGTGGCGCGAGCTGAGTTTCTTGACTACATGAAAACTAATTTCCCCGAAGTTCGACTCGTTAACGTATTCGATAGGGTTGGACTGTCCTTTTTAATCTGGCCTTATTTGGGATCAATTGCCATCGACATGCAACCAAGCGATGCTGTTTATGCGGCATTATCCGAAAAATATAACGATCCAGAATTAGATGCGCGTGTCAATAACGCGGTGCTTTGGACAATGCGTTACGAAAATGCGCAACGTTGTCATCAAGATAGAATGGCAAGTCTAGACAACAATTTTTAAAGTGTCAAAGATGATCAAAAGATAGCCTAATGCGATTGCCGATAAAACAGAATAATTAGGAATGACATCATGAAAAAGATTGTGTATGTGGACATGGATAATGTTTTGGTTGACTTTGTTTCTGGAATCAATCGACTGGATGCCAAAACCCTCAAAAACTATGAAGGAAGATTTGATGATGTACCAGGTATATTTTCATTAATGACGCCCATAGCAGATGCCATCGAGTCATTTGAATCTTTGTCGCAACGTTACGACACTTATGTGCTGTCAACCGCACCATGGGACAATCCAACAGCATGGTCGGATAAGCTGTTATGGATTCAACGCCATTTAGGTCAATCTGCCTATAAACGCCTTATTTTGTCTCACCATAAGCACTTAAACCGTGGGCATTATTTAATTGATGATCGCACCAAGAATGGTGCTGATCGCTTCACTGGCGAACATATTCATTTTGGTACACCAGATTTTCCAGATTGGAAAGCGGTTATGACGTATTTAGAATCTCGATAACACAGAGTCAATTTCGTTATATGGTCAGTTTCGCTTCAATCATTTACCTGTCATTGCTTAACGCGTTTTCAAGAAAGCAGTTCCGAATGGCAGGCCTATAATTTTAGACGTTGCAATAATCGTACAGCCCCGTAGGTGTCTAATTAGACAATGAGATTCAAACAATGCAGATGGTAATGATTACATTCAACCAGCAAAAATAATACTGATCTAGCATGATGATTGAATGATTTTTGGTGGTAATAAACTACAATAGCCACTCAAGTGATAACCATAGGTATGATCAGTGACAACCTTTATTCTTGTTCCCGACAGCTTGAGCGCACTCGCTGTTCGCCGTCAGTTAGCGCAACAAAACACTATTGGGGTTAAAGTCGGTAATTTTTCGGCGCTGCTGGATGTGTTATCGGAATATTGGTTGTTACCCAAACCAGACATCGACTGGCATACGACGCTACGATCTGCCGCTATGCGTATGAAAGATGCTTTTTGGACACAGAGTTTGGCGGTGGATGAAGCGGCTACCTTATCGCAGGTGCGTGCCGCTTTAGAATTGTTGTTGGCAAGTGTGCCGCTAACATGGCAAGCCAGTATAGATCATCCTTTCATGACGCAAGCAGCGTGTCATCCTAGATTACAACGATATTTTCAAGACATCGCCCAGTTATGGGCGAATATGCAAGGACAACGACCTGCGGATCAAGTATTTGCGCGTCAGTGGTTATTGCAAGCATCCAAGCTGCCTGCCGTTACGCCTTTGCGTGTGCAAAGCATCCAGCCGTTAGATAGCCTTGTACTCTGGCAGCGAGAGATCATCGAAGCTTTGCAAGGTCTTGCGCCCTCTGGTGAGCCTTTATTTCAACCGAATCAAATCGATATGCAAGCATGGCAACATGCTTTTATCTCTGGTAACGCAAGCAATGCAACGTCGCCATTAGTTGAGTCTTTGCACTTTTTGTCTGCCAGAGATGTCATGGCTGAATGTCGTGCTGTTGCCAGTATGGTACAAGTTCAAATGGAGCAGGGTAGCACCGCCGATAGCCTTGCCATTATGTTGCCCGATCAACAAAACGATTACCGTTTTTGGTTGCATCATTATTTGGCGCAAGCGGGTATTCTGGTGAGTAATGATCAGGCGTCTGTCAGCTTAATGGATTGGCAAAAACAACTGCTACAAGATTGCTTAACCTACCAATTGTTTGATCGTCCGCTATTGCAACTGCAATCGATTGTCGTTAACCCATCTATGCCTTGGTCACGTGCTAAAGGACAGTATTTTGCGACACGCTTAGGTCAAGGTGATATGAAGCGGTTAGCGGAGGAAGCAGCGGTTAAGGTTGTTATGGATCAGATTCAAACACCCCTTGCATCTGCCAGCATAACAGCCTTATTCGACTGGCTAGATTCGATTGTACAAAGCCTTGTTGATATTCCTGCCACACCCATGACAAAGACACGCATGCAGAACCTAGTGGCTGAATTGAAACAAGCCTTTGAGCCTTATGCCGATTTAGCATTTCCTGAGCAACTCAAACGGGTGCTTAATCAATGGGATGTTGCGCCAATTAACTTGTCGAGCGAAGAGCGTCATCGTTTGCACGCCGTGACCTTACTCACACCAGAGCAGACGCTTCATAGCACAGTACAACAATTATGGGTGATGGGATTTAATGAAGGGGCTTATGAAGAGCCCACACCCAATAGCGGCGCCATTCCTTTTGAACATTGGTCTTCTTTGACCTTAACCTGTGGCGACCAACAGATCGCTTACGATTACCCGCATCGCAGTTTTGGTCGTGATGCTTGGGTGAGCAATTGGATGATCACGTTAGGACAATCTCAGCAGCCCGTGGTGGTCACTTGCGCCCGACAGGGATTCGATGGCAGTGTGTTGCACCCGAGCAAGCAGTGGCTTAATTTCGCACAAGTATTTTGTAAAGCGCTTAAACCCGAAGCGCTCATTCACCCCATTGAATCGGTGCAGCATGAATGTTTGCGTTGGCAGTCGGTGTCGTTATTACCCATGCCAGCGGTCAACAGTTTTGATGAACTTCGCTTTCATCAAGATATTTTAACGCTGATCGCAGCGTTGAATGACACACAGCGCCCCGAATCACCGAGTAGCCTAGAAACCATGATGGTGTCGCCCTTTGCTTGGTTGCTAAACCGCATGG
>CAZSGH010000070.1:0-9056 GCA_964606405.1 uncultured Francisella sp. | reverse complement strand
GATTGGTTGTGCTTGTATTGGGATTGGGTATTAACTTTAGCTGAAGTTGCCCGTTCACCATTTCGGGTTGAGCACTGAGTTGCTGACCGACAGTGAGCGGAATGGTCGTTTGTGTTTGAATTTGGCGACCGGCCATTAAAATAGTGGCTTGATTATCTGCAACTTTAAGTACGCTAATTGCAATCGGTTGTGCATTGTCAAATAGGCTTGTTGGTAATTTTGGCGTATTTAAAAGCTTAAGAACTTGCACATCAGTGGTCGATAGTGGCATCATTTACGTGTACCTGCGCTGGTTATTGTCGTATGGTAACAAAAATATTCATACACAGCAGTTGTTAGCACTGTTTGGAAGTAATAAAAATGTCATCGCAGCAAGAGTTTTCGTTTACAGAGACCGATTTTAATCGGGTTAGAAGTGTTGTTCACGCCCATGCGGGTATTCACTTAGCTGATTCTAAGCAAAACCTCGTCTACAATAGATTAGCGCGTCGTTTGCGCGTATTAGGATTTGATGACTTTCAGTCTTATTTAGCCTATGTCGAAGGTCCAGGGCATGATGAGGAGTTTACACACCTCATTAATGCTATTACCACAAACCTGACATTCTTTTTCAGAGAAAATCACCATTTCGAATTTCTAACGCAGGAGCTTTTTCCTGCGTTGCTCAAAAAAAATGCGGATACGCGTAAAATTCGCATTTGGTCTGCTGGCTGTTCGACGGGCGAAGAGCCATACTCGCTGGCTATTGTTGCCAAAGAGTCTTTTCCTGCGGGATGGGATGTCCGTATTGATGCGTCCGATTTAGATACGAATGTGATCGATACAGGACGAGAGGGTGTTTATAGCATTGAGGCATTAAAAGGCGTAACCCAGGATCGTGTTAAGCGCTGGTTTTTGCGTGGTTCGGGTGCCAATGCGGGCATGGTTAAAGTTAAGCCTGATTTAAAAGAAATTATTCGCTTTCAGCAGGTTAATCTTATGAATGATTGGCCTTGGAATGAGTCGTTTGACATTATTTTTTGTCGTAATGTGGTGATCTATTTTGATAAGCCAACGCAGCAACGTTTATTTGCGCGTTATCATCAGGCGCTTAAGTCGGATGGACATTTATTTATTGGGCATTCAGAGTCCTTATACAAGGTAAGTGAGCAGTTTAAATTGTTGGGTAAAACCATTTACCAAAAAATTTAAGGCACAGGGGAGAACAGATAAAATGAAAAAAATTCGTGTCTTGGTTGTTGATGATTCACAGTTAGTGCGTCAAATGTTAACTGAAATGTTAAATAGTGATCCTGCTATCGAGGTGATTGGTTCGGCGGAAGATCCGTTTGATGCTAGAGAGAAGATCAAAGCACTCAAACCAGACGTTTTAACGCTAGATGTTGAAATGCCCAAAATGGATGGCGTAACTTTCTTACGTAATTTAATGCGCCTGCATCCCATGCCTGTTGTGATGGTGTCATCGTTAACGGAGCGTGGCGCTGATGTGACCTTGCAGGCATTAGAGTTAGGTGCGATTGATTTTGTGACCAAGCCTAAAATCAATGTTGGTGGTAGTTTGGCAGACTATACGCAAGAGGTTATCGCAAAAGTTAAGATGGCTGCGCGCGTGTCTGTTTCTCGTATCGAAAAACAAGTTGAAACCGTCAGTGCTCGTGCCTCAAAACCAAACATGATTAAACCAGTGCCAACGGATGGTGGCATTCCGCCGAAGCTAACAGCAGATGTTATTTTAAGGGCGGCAGCGGGTAATGTAAAAACCACGACACAAACTTTAATTGCTATTGGTGCTTCGACAGGCGGCACAGAAGCCATTCGTGAAGTACTGACCCAATTGCCAGCAAACACGCCTGCGATTGTGATTACTCAGCATATTCCCGCAGCGTTTAGTGGTCCATTTGCGAAGCGAATGGACAGCTTGTCGGCAATGACTGTGCATGAAGCCGAGGATGGACAAGTTATTTTGCCAGGTCATGTGTATATCGCGCCCGGTAGTCATCATCTATTGGTTGAGGTGGTTTCGGGTAAGTTGATTTGTCGATTGAATGACGGTCCCGCTGTTAATCGTCATAAACCATCGGTTGATGTGATGTTCCGTTCTGTCGCTCAGGTTGTTGGCAAGCATGCTGTGGGTGTGTTGCTAACAGGAATGGGGGATGATGGTGCAAGGGGATTAAAAGAATTGCAATCTATTAGTGCTAAAACCATTGCTCAGGACGAGAAAACCAGTATTGTTTGGGGGATGCCTGGTGCAGCGGTTAAGTTAGAGGCTGCTGATTTTATTGTTGGTTTGCCAGATGTGGCATCTAAATTGCTTAATCTTGTCAGGGTTAAATAAGGCTAAAGTTTTCTACATAAGCGACGTTAAGCAAAGATAGAATGCTTTAAGCGAGCACCAATGACGGGAGTCTGGTAATGCAAAAAAAATCACTATTATTAATAGGCTGGGGTTTCAGCGTCCTGACGGCGGGCGTGTTGCTCTCTGTAGGGCAGGGTATGGTGGCTGTTGCCGTATTTGTGTCCGCAGGTTTGTGGACGCTGTTAATTGCCCAGTTAACGCAAACGGCAGGGTCGGGTCAGACGGTATCGTCTAGCCATTCTTCGCTGTCTCCTAGCAAATCCGGTTCTGGTGCTGCTGAAGCGCAAGCTACAGGCGAAGCCTTGCAGGTTATCATGCACGACGTTGATTCGGTTATTGACCAAGAGGTTGAAATCGTCCGTGGTGAGTTGTTACAAGTCAAAGACTTAATTGCTGAAGCGGTAGAAACGCTCAATAGCAGCTTTACCAACCTGAACGATGCGAGTCAGCGTGAAGGTGACGTGGTCATGAGTTTGATGGCTAACATCGGTGGTAGCGATGGTGGGATGACCATTCAAAAGTTCTCTGAAGAAACAGGGGACATTATGAAATACCTTATCGATTTGATTGTTAATATTAGTCATCGTAGTCGTAATACGGTCATGAAAATTGACGAGATGGTTATGCAGATTAATGCGATCTTCGTTCTGTTAGAAGACGTTAAAACCATCGCCGATCAAACTAATCTATTAGCATTGAATGCGGCAATTGAAGCAGCTCGTGCAGGAGATGCAGGTCGTGGATTCGCGGTCGTTGCTGATGAAGTTCGTAAGCTATCGTTGCACTCTAACCAGTTAACAGAACAAATTCGTCGTAAAGCAGAGCAAACGAAACTAACTGTTGATGAAGTAAAAGATATTGTTGGTGATACCGCGCATAAGGATATGCAGGAAGCAACCGACTCTAAGGCGCGTGTTGATAATATGATGGAAGGTTTATCTAACATGAACCATTCGATCAGTTCTCGCTTAGGTGATGTTTCCGAGATTATTCGTGATATTGACTATAACGTGTCGAATGCGATTCGTTCTTTACAGTTCGAAGATATTACCCGTCAGTTGGTTGAGCAGGTTCAAAACCATTTAGACAATCTAAATAGCATGGCGAGAACCACACAAAACTCAACAGTTGATATGATGTCTACGCCCGTATTGTCTTCAGAAGATTATGCGCGACGCATGGAAGATTTGCGTAAGATTATTCATGAGGAACGTGAGCGCATCGAAACCACGCGTATGCATCGCGTTAAGGCTGCATCAATGGATGCGGGTGATGTCGATTTATTCTGATTCAGAATGGATGGGCAGATTAAAAAGGGGCTTTACGCCCCTTTTTTGTTGTGTGAAAAGTCTAAAAACCTCGCTTCGCTTGTTGTTTTTAGAGGCGGGCTGTGTTTATTAGTGGATGTCTTGGCGATCTTGTTCGCGATGTTCTGCCAGTGCTTGGTCAATAGCGTTGAGATAACGTCCTCGCGAAAAGATAAGTTGCCAGCGCGAACCGCCAACTTGTCGCCATAAGCGGGCCGCACGAACACCTGCCAGCAAACAGGCACGGATGCGGTTAGCAATCATCGGTTGACTAAGGTGACCGTGAGCACCTTGTACTAAAATTTTAGGGCGCATACGCGATAGTGTTTCGCTGTAAATGAGTGCTAATCCTGCCGCCGTATTATCGTGCAATAATCCAAAATGCTTACTTTGTGACTTTGGCGTTTCTAGACGACGAAACAGAGCCTCTTCGATATCCGAATCGCGCTTTAAGTGTCCTTCAAGTGCCAGCATGCCAATGACATATTGTGTAATCTGAATATTGCGTTTTTCGCCTAAGGCTTCGCTATTATTCATTTGGGCGCGTAAGGAACGAAGCCCGAGCTTAATGCCGCTTAAGTCGGTAAAAACACTTAGTGTATCGGGCGGATTTTCAACAAATAGGCTGTTTAAGGTTGCGCTCAGTGCCGTTGTATCTGTTTGTCCTTGTGTTGCCAGTTGGTGAACCAACATAGCTGCCTGATAAATGCCTGCAAAGGCAATAACACGATCTTGATCGCTGTAATTCATGCAAAAGCCTCGGTAATAATTGCCCCACCCAAACAAATGTCACCGTCGTAGAGCACGACAGATTGTCCTGGTGTCACAGCGCGTTGTGGAAGATCAAATGTCAGCGATAAGCTACTGTCATCGATGGCTGTTACGGTGCAAGCTTGTGATTGCTGACGGTAACGTACTTTGGCTGTTAGTTTGTCGCCCGTCTTGGGCGGAGTGTCGCACCAATCCATATTCTGTGCGGTTAAGCGAGATTTAAGCATGGCAGGGTGGTTATGACCTTGTACCACGATTAAGCGATTGTTTGTCATGTCTTTATCGGCAACAAACCACGCATCGTCTTCGTTGCCATGCCCGCCACCAATGCCTAAGCCTTTGCGTTGCCCTAAGGTGTAGTAGGCGAGTCCCGTGTGCTTGCCGACAACTTTGCCTTCTGGGGTGATCATATCGCCAGTCTGTTGTTTATCGAGATAGGTTTGCAAAAAGTCTTTGAAGTTGCGCTCACCAATAAAACAAATACCCGTGCTGTCTTTTTTATCGTGGGTAATGAAGCCATGTTGTTCGGCTAAGGCACGAACAGCAGGTTTTTCTAGCTCACCAACAGGAAATAGTGCGTGAGCGAGTTGGTGTTGTTTTAGCGTATATAAAAAGTAGCTTTGATCTTTGTTTTTGTCTAGCCCTGTGCGTAGCTGAAAACGCCCATTTTGATAACGAATGCGTGCATAATGCCCCGTGGCAATTCCTGCCGCACCAAGCGCAATGGCTTCATCAAGAAAGGCTTTAAACTTAATTTCTTTATTACACAAAATGTCTGGATTGGGGGTGCGACCAGCTTCATATTCTGCTAAAAAGTGCGCAAAAACGCCATCCCAATATTGCTTAGCAAAGTTGCGGATGTGCAGTGGAATACCAAGCTTGTCGCAAACTTGTTGTGCATCAAGCATGTCTTTTCGTGCTGGGCAATAGTCGTCGGTATCGTCGCCTTCCCAGTTTTTCATAAATAAGCCTTCGACCTGGTAGCCTTGTTGTTGCAACAATAGCGCCGTTACAGAAGAGTCGACACCACCTGACATACCAACAATAATGCGGGCATTGGGTGGGAAGTGCGGGTGGTTTTGTGTATTCATGAGCGTATTTTATCAAATCTTGAGCCTGACAGGGCAAGGGTTTGACGGTATGGAACCTCTAAAAACTTTGCTTCGCTTGTTTTTAGGCTTTCCAAGTTTATTTTTTAGCTGAAGGAAGGTATTTAATTAATAGGCTACATGCTTATTTTGGCAAGCCCTTCCTTCAGACCTCCTTCCCATTGAATTTTTAGAGGTGTCCTGTATACTTATTGGCTATATTAAAATTATGCGATGCATTTACGAGGCTTGTGATGGTACAAACATGGATCAGAATGGAATTGGTGCCATTACCAACTTCTGAGCAGCCGGCGGCTTTGCTTTATTGGAATCCTGATTCTGGCGAGTTGGTGGGGGATGAAGTAGCATCAGTGCGTCAGTTAATTAGCGATACTTTGGTGCAGGGCTTAACAGGTGATTTGGCGCGAGTTGAGCTGTCCGATCCTTATCGTAAGCCGACAGAATTGGCAGCGGTGTTAAGTCAGCATTATTTAGTCATTCCAGAACCAGTCACAGATGTGCCCGTTTTTCTGACTGAATCGTCAACAACGGTAAATTGATGGGAAGTCTAAAAACCTCGCTTCGCTTGTCTTTTAGGCTTTCCATGTTTTGTTTTTTTGCTGAAGGAAGAGGGGATAATTAATGGATTACATGCTATTTTTAGCAACCCCTTCCTCCAGACCTCCTACCCATCTGTTTATTAGAGGTGACCTAAAGAATGGTTCAAATAAAGTTTACTTTGTGTTTAAGCGATGGCACGCTCATTGATAAAACCGAAGCCGATGAAACAATGGACTTTGAGTTGGGTGATGGTCAGTGGTTACCTGCATTAGAGTCGCGCATCGTTTCCTTGTCTGTTGGTGATCCTCAGGTCTGGTTATTATCGCCTGAAGATGCGTTTGGCTATCCTGACCCAACACAAATTCATTGGTTAGATCGCGCTGATTTGGGTGAGATTGAGCCGAGTGTGAACGATATTGTTGAGTTCAACTTACCCAATGGTGATGGCGTCGCGGCGCGTGTGTTAGCCATTGAGCCAGATCGGGTACAGATGGATTTTAGTCATCCGTTAGCGGGTCAAGAATTGATTTTAGAAGTTGAGCGGGTAGCTTAGCGTAGCAAAAGCACATGTTGATGTTTTCTGTTACTTGCCTTTCCTTCGCTGTGCTCAGCCGGTCAGCGTAACAGTAAAACATCAGTATGGTTAACAACATTAAAAAGGTGAGTCATGAATTTACATGAGTATCAAGCAAAAGCATTATTAAGCACCGCTGGTGTGCCTGTGGCAGCGGGCGTGGTTATCCGTGATGTGGCGGAAGTGACAGCGGCGGCATTACAGCCATTGGGCGATGCGCCTTGGGTGGTCAAAGCGCAAATTCATGCGGGTGCGCGTGGTAAAGCGGGCGGCGTGAAACTGGTCAAAACATTAGAAGAAGCCAAAGCCGAAACACAACGTTTGCTGGGTTCTCGCTTGGCAACCATTCAGACAGGGCCAGAAGGTCTGCCGGTCACTTCGGTGTATATCGAAGCGGGGAGTGCGATTGCTCAGGAATTTTATTTGAGTTTAACGCTGGATCGGGCACGTAAAGGCTTTGCCTTTGTTGGTTCTGCCGATGGCGGTATGGATATTGAAGAAGTCGCCGAACACCACCCAGAGCGTGTGATTACTGTGTTTGTGCCCTTTGGTGCTGGCTTGCAGCCGTTTGTGGCACGTACTTTAGCCTTTGGCATGAAGCTGTCGGCAGAGCAGATGAAAGGCTTTGCTGATTTGGTAAAACGTTTGTACGACATGGCGCACACTTGCGATGCCTTGATGCTCGAAATCAACCCCTTGGTATGGACGAAAGAAGATCAATGGTTAGCCTTAGATTGTAAAGTGCAGGTCGATGACAATGCGTTATACCGTCAGAAAGCCTTAGACGAAGCGCGTGATTGGGCACAAGAAGATGCACGCGAAGTGGAAGCGGCTAAGTGGGCGCTGAACTATATCGCACTCGATGGCGATATTGGCTGTATGGTCAATGGTGCTGGCTTGGCAATGGCAACGATGGATTTGATTCAATTGCATGGCGGCAAACCTGCCAACTTTTTAGATGTGGGTGGTGGTACGACGCCAGAACGTGTGGCAGCAGCCTTAAAATTGATTTTGTCGTCATCGGAAGTGAAGGCGATTTTGGTCAATATCTTTGGTGGTATTGTCCGTTGTGATTTGATTGCCGATGGTATTTTGCAAGCCGTAAAAGAAGTAGGACTGACCTTGCCGTTGATCGTGCGCTTAGAAGGCACCAATGCCGATAAGGGTCGTGAAATGTTAGCGGCTTCTGGCTTAAATATTGTCGCAGAAAATGATTTGGAAACCGCAGCGAAAACAGCGGTTCGCTTGGCGGGAGGTGCAGTATGAGTATTTTGGTTGATGCAAACAGCAAGGTTATTTGCCAAGGCTTTACCGGTAAGCAGGGCACATTCCACTCGGAACAAGCGATTGCTTATGGTACAAATTTAGTCGGTGGTGTCACGCCCAATAAAGGCGGTCAGACGCATTTAGACCGTCCTGTGTTTAACACCGTGCGCGAAGCGGTCGAGTTAGCTGGCGCAAATGCCAGCATGATTTATGTGCCGCCTGCCTTTGCCGCTGATTCGATTATCGAAGCCATTGAAGCGGAAATTCCTGTCATTACCTGTATCACCGAAGGGATTCCTGTACGCGATATGCTCAAAGTGCGTGCTGCGTTGGTCGGTTCAACATCGCGCTTGATTGGCCCTAACTGCCCAGGGTTAATTACCCCAGGTAGCTGCAAAATGGGCATTATGCCCGGCTTTATTCACCAACCCGGTAAAATCGGTATTGTGTCGCGTTCGGGTACGCTGACATACGAAGCGGTATGGCAAACCACTCGCGCTGGCTTAGGTCAAACTACCTGCGTGGGTATTGGTGGTGATCCGATTGGCGGCATGAACTTCGTGGAAGTGTTGGAATTGTTTAATGCCGACCCTGACACGCAAGGCATTATTATGGTCGGTGAAATTGGTGGTTCTGCCGAAGAAGATGCGGCGGAATATATTAAAGCGCATGTGAAAAAGCCTGTGGTGTCTTACATTGCTGGCGTAACAGCGCCACCCGGTCGTCGGATGGGACATGCTGGCGCGATTGTGTCTGGCGGTAAAGGCACAGCCGATGCGAAGTTTGCGGCACTGTCTGCCGCTGGTGTGTCGGTAGTGCGTACCCCTTCGCACATGGGTGAAGCCATGAAAGCGGCGTTTGGAGCCTAGCCCGTGCAACCTAACCAAGACATCCGCTGGCAACAGCGATTCTAAAACTTCAGTCGGGCGTTTGGCTTGTTGCGCGAAGCGATAGAACGCCCAGTCGATTCGCTAAGCCAATTAGAAAAAGAAGGCATTATTCAACGCTTTGAATACACCTTTGAACTGGCTTGGAAAGTATTGAAAGACAAAATGGAATTTGATGGCTTGGTGTTAGATCAGGTTTCACCCAAAGCGGTGGTGCGTCAGGCATTTACCGCCCACTACATT
>CAZSGH010000069.1:0-10092 GCA_964606405.1 uncultured Francisella sp. | reverse complement strand
GCAGATAAGAGAATAACGATTGATCTAATGCTAACAAAATAGGCTTTCCAAAATAAAAGACCCGCTACAGTTTCCTGTGCGGGTCGGTTTCGTGCGTAATTTTACCTAAGTAAAAAAAGCCTTATTATAGCAGCGGCTCTCACCCCGTAATACTACAACAGGTGTTATGATACGTGCTTGTAAAAAACAATACAAGGATTTTTTCCATGACACAACAGACACAAAACTATAGCCTCGGCTTAGACATTGGCATGGCATCGGTTGGTGCAGCCCTGTTAGCAAACGATCATATTATTGCGCTACATGTGCGCACCTTCGACAAAGCAGAAACAGCCAAAGAAGGCGAGTCCCTTAACCTCATCCGCAGAGAATCCCGTTTAACACGCCGTCGTATTCGCCGCCGCAGTCATCGGTTATTACGCTTAACACGTTTATTTAAGCGTGTCGGCATGATTTCACAAGCAACGCCGCAAGCCTTTGCGATTGCACAAGAAATGAGTACATGGCAATTACGCAGCGAAGGCTTAGAGCGTTTGCTTACGCCAAGCGAATGGGCTGCGGTGCTTTATCATATCGTTAAGCATCGTGGATTTTTATCCAATCGTAAAAGCGAAGCGAAAGCAGACGAAAAAGCAGGTCAGATGCTCTCTGGTGTATCGGCTAACCAAGTACGCATGAAAGCGGGAAATTACCGCACCATTGGTGAGATGGTGGCTAACGATGATGCCTTTATCGATGCCAAACGCAATAAAGGGGGTGATTATAGTCATACCTTTGCACGCTTAGACTTAGCGCAAGAATTAACCGCTTTATTTGCAGCACAGCGCAACTTTGCCAATCCGCACGCTACACCAGACATCGAGCAACAGCTACAAACCACACTTATGGCACGTCGCCCAACCTTATCGGGCGATAACTTGCTCAAAATGATTGGCAAGTGTACCTTCGAGACAAGCGAATACCGCGCCCCCAAAGCCAGCCATAGCAGCGAGCGATTTGTCTGGCTCACAAAGCTCAATAACCTGCGCATTACCAGCCAAGGCGAAACGAGAGGCTTGTTTGACCAAGAACGCGCTTTACTCATCAACCTACCATTCACACAAGCCAAACTCACCTACAAACAAGTGCGTAGTAAGTTAACGCTAAACGACAGCGAAAGATTCATTGGCTTAGCCTATCGTCACGACAAAGATATCGAAGGTAGCACTACCCTATTCGAAGCCAAAGCCTTTCATGCTTTACGCAAAGCCTACACCGATGCCAACCTAAGCACACAATGGCAACGAGACAGTATCGACAGCAAAAGGCTCGACACCCTCGCCTACGCCCAAACGGTATTCAAAGATGACAAAGAAGCACGCGACTGGTTACTAGCTCAAGGCATCGAACCTGAAATTATCGAAGCAGTATTAGACGTTTCTTTTAGCGAATTTATTCGCCTATCCATTAAGGCATTAGATAAAATACAGCCCTATATGGCACAAGGTCAGCGTTACGATGAAGCAGTGCAATCAGCAGGCTATACCCATCATAGCAACTTACACGCAGGCGAGAAAAAAACGCGCTATATCGCTCAAATCAGCAAAGAAGACATCCCTAATCCCGTCGTTTATCGCGCGCTTAATCAGGCACGAAAACTGGTGAATGCCATTGTTAAACAATACGGTGCGCCGAGCAGTGTACATATCGAGTTAGCACGCGACTTGAATAAACCTTTCGATGAACGACGCAGAATCGAAAAAGATCAAAAAACCTTTCAAGAAACTAAGCAAAAAGATATTCAAGCCTTTGAAGATACTTTTGGACGCACCCCTCGCGGTACCGATTTAATCAAATGGCGACTCTATCGTGAACAGTTTAGCCAATGCGCCTACACACAAAAGCCACTCGACTTAACCCGCTTATTTGATACAGGCTATGCCGAAATTGACCATGCACTACCCTATTCGCGCAGTTTCGATGATGGCATGAATAACAAAGTTCTTGTACACACTGCCGAAAACCGCAACAAAGGCAATCGCACCCCCTACGAATACATGAATGGCGCAAGCAACAGCCCGCAATGGCAAAACTTTGTCGCTTGGGTCGAGGGCAATAAAAACTATCGCCTTGCTAAAAAGCAGCGCCTATTGCGTAAAAACTTCAATGGCGATGAAAGCGAAAAATTCCGCGAACGTAACCTAACCGACACTCGCTATGCCAGCAAAAAGTTTAAGGAACTTGTTGAAATACACCTACAACTGCATAGCGACAGCAAAACGCAACGTTGTGTGGTGGTTTCTGGTCAACTGACCAGCCTACTTCGCGCCCGCTGGGGATTGTTAAAAGTGCGCGAAAATGGCGATTTACACCATGCCTTAGATGCCGCAGTGGTTGCTGCCACCAGTCATGGCATGGTTAAACGCATGAGTGACTATGCTAAACGCAAAGAGCTCGCCTTTGTACAAAGCGGCTTTATCGACCCCGAAACAGGCGAAATTCCCAATATTCATGCGCACGAGGTCATGAAAGAACACTTCCCCGAACCTTGGAACGGCTTTAGAAAAGAACTCGAAGCACGACTTAGCCCCAACCCAGCGGTATTTTTTCCCGAAGGCGACGCACCCAAACCAGTGCGTGTCAGTCGAGCACCATTGCGCAAAGGCTTAGGGCAAGCGCACCAAGA
The DNA here is from genome assembly GCA_964606405.1 of uncultured Francisella sp. Lineage (GTDB taxonomy): Bacteria > Pseudomonadota > Gammaproteobacteria > Thiomicrospirales > Thiomicrospiraceae. Next base: position 7,427 of record CAZSGH010000069.1, on the reverse strand, counting down.
AACCATTCGTAGTGCCAAATTGTTGGCCAAAGGCGAAGCCCTTAGCACAGTCAAAGTACCGCTAACCAACCTAAAACTCAAAGACTTACCCAAAATCATGGGCTACGACGATCCGCGCAATGCCGATTTAATTGCAGCCATTAGCGACCGACTTACAGCCTTTAACGACGATGGCGCAAAAGCCTTCAAAGAACCACTCTATCGCCCGAGTGCTGAAGGCAAAACAGCCCCACTGGTGCGTAGTGTGCGCCTTGCAGACACACAAAAAAGCGGCTTACCCGTGCGTGGTGGTATTGCCGCCAATGGCAGTATGCTACGCGTCGATATTTTTACTAAGGCAGGTAAATTCTACGCGGTGCCGCTTTATGTCGCTGATGCTGTGAAAAAGGATTTGCCAATTACAGCACTACCAAAAAATGAAATCATGGATGACTCTCATCAATTTTTGTTTAGCCTAAATCAAAATGACTGGATTAAAGTGAGCCAGAAAGGAAAACCAATAAAAGAAGGATACTTCTCAGGCTTCAATCGAGCAACTGGCAACATCGATATTTGGGCACATGATCGAAACCCTGCAATTGGAAATAAGGGTTTAATTGAAAGTATCGGAATAAAATTAGCGGTATCTGTCGAAAAATACCACGTCGATATGCTAGGCAATTTATACCCAGTAGGTCACGAAGTGCGCCAACCATTGCGCACCCCTAAAGGACAAAAGGGGTAATGCCGTGGCATGGCGCAGTGTGGTCATTAGCAAACCCGCAAAGCTAACACTCAAAAACCGCTCCTTGGTGGTCGAGCAAGAACAAGGCACTGCCAGTGTACCACTGGAAGACATTGCCGCCATTGTTATCGACCAACCACAGGTAACGCTTACCGCTGCCTTATTGGTTGCCTGTGCCGAGCGGCAAGTGGCAGTGATTACCGTCGATGATAGTCATACGCCCAATGGTATATTTTTGGCACACACACCGCATAGCCGCGCCTTAAAAATCATGCGTGGTCAACTTGCGATGTCTGAACCGCACAAAAAACGACTGTGGCAACTGATTGTGAAGCAAAAAATGACCAATCAGGCTCAATTGCTGTCACAGCTTCAGCACCCGATTGCACAAACCATTAAATCACTGGCTGCACAAGTGCGCTCTGGCGACCCTGACAATTTCGAAGCCCAAGCAGCGCAACTGTATTTTCCCGCGCTATTTGGTAAAAGCTTTACCCGAGACGATGCCTGCTTTGCCAACAGTGCGCTGAATTATGGTTATGCCATTGTGCGTTCTGCCATTGCCCGTAGCTTGGTGAGCTATGGTTTTTTACCTGCCTTTGGACTGCACCATTGTAGCGAATTAAACGCCTTTAATCTCGCCGACGATTTCATTGAGCCTTATCGCATTTTGGTTGATGCTTGCGTTATCAAACTCTGCCAAACTTACGATGGAGATGACGACTTAGATATGACGGCAAAAGCGACACTGGTTAATCTGCTGCATCAAGATACCCTGCGCCTCGAAAATGGCAATGCAATGGGTATCAGCACTACTCTAGCCCTCATCGATGCCAGCTGCATCAGTCTCGGGCAGAGTATTAAAGATGGTAATTTATCGCTGGTATTGCCAGCATTGAGTTAATCATGAGCCAAGAGACACGACGATTTATGTGATTAATGGTTTTTTTCGACTTACCAACAACCACAAAAGCTGATAAACGGGCTTACACCCTCTTTCGACGCTTTTTACTGCAAGATGGTTACGATATGATCCAATTTTCGGTGTACGGGCGCGTCGTCAATGGCAGCGACGATAGCGAAACCCACCTCAAACGATTACAAGCCAATTTACCCAGCTCGGGTTCCGTGCGGTGTTTACAGATTAGCGAAAAACAATTTGCAGGCATCAAAATGCTGATCGGATTACAGAAGCACCAAGAAAAAAAGGTCAATGCCGATCAGTTATTACTGTTTTGAAGACAAAAAAACACAGCTCCAAACCCCGTTTCAGCTTAGCTGGAACGGGGTTTGGAGTAAGGGATTATAGCATTACGGGGTGAGAGCGGAAGCTATAACGCAAAAGAGAAAATAAAACCGCGCCCCAATATTATAGCATTACGGGGTGAGAGCGGAAGCTATAACCGAACAGCTGGCAGGCAAAGAGAGGTTTTCATTATAGCATTACGGGGTGAGAGCGGAAGCTATAACATTGTTGGGCATCGTGACCCTCGCTCGCTGATTATAGCATTACGGGGTGAGAGCGGAAGCTATAACTTAGAGCCAGCGTAAACCGCTTCAATTTTGATTATAGCATTACGGGGTGAGAGCGGAAGCTATAACCCTTGCAGCACTTCATAGTGCGAACTCGACATTATAGCATTACGGGGTGAGAGCGGAAGCTATAACATGTAGGTCAGACATTAGCCGAGATGACTGATTATAGCATTACGGGGTGAGAGCGGAAGCTATAACACCGATATCTTTGCTTCACTGCCATCACGCATTATAGCATTACGGGGTGAGAGCGGAAGCTATAACACACAGGTGAGCCACTGAAAGAGCGAGGGCATTATAGCATTACGGGGTGAGAGCGGAAGCTGATAAATGTAGCGTTAGACGTCTCTTTTTTCACTCTGGAAAAATGCAAGCGCACTCAAAATAACAGTCGAAACCATAACCCATACAAATAACGTTTGGCTAGTCGCATAAACAACCGATAGAACAAAAAATGACGTTATCGGATAACGTAGCAAAAACATAATCGCCTAAACCGCCGCCATTCTACGTCCATACACTGCGTAAATGAGCACACCAATCAACACCCAACCACCAAAACGTAACCATGTCTCGCTGGGTAAGAACAGCATTAATCCACCACAAAATACAATTCCCAATAAAGGAACGGTCACTCCGCCTGAAATTTTGAACGGACGATGACGATCAGGTTCTGTCCGACGCAATACCACCACCGCCAAACTGACCAACACAAATGCCGAGAGCGTACCCACGTTCACCAACTCCGCAAGGGTTCCTAAGGGTAAAAACCCAGCCATCAACGACATCATTACACCCGTAATCACAATCGCATTCACGGGTGTATGATGTTTTTTCGAAACCAGAGACAAGGGCGCAGGCAGCATCCCATCTTGCGACATGGCAAAGATAATGCGTGTTAGCCCATAGTAAAGCACCAACATCACGGTTGTTAACCCCGCAACCGCTCCAGTAGAGACCAACGCTGAAGCCCAATTAACGCCAACCAACTGCAAAGCATATGCAACAGGAGACGGAACATTCAGCTCAGTATACGAAACCATGCCTGTCAGAACGATAGACACTAAAATATAGATAAAGCTACAAACCGCCAATGCCCACAACAATCCACGAGGCACATCTTTTTGCGGATCCTTTGCTTCCTCTGTTGCAGTCGATACGGCATCAAAGCCAACGTAGGCAAAAAACACCAACGAGGCGGCTGCTAAAATACCAATCGGGTGTCCATCGGCAGCATGGTCGAACCAACCAAACGGCATAAAAGGAGTCCAGTTATCGGCATTAACATAGCCAACACCAACCACAAGAAAGACCGTAATGGTTAATAGCTTAACAAAAACCATCGCCGTATTTAAGCGAGCGCCCTCTTTCGTACCAACAATCAATAACGCCATCAGCACCAAAATAATGCCCGCCGCTGGCAAATTAATCATTCCACCCAACGCTGGTGCTTTTGTTAGATAGTCAGGCAACCCCAAACCAGCCGCGGTTAATGCGTTATTAAAGTAACCCGACCAGCCAGTTGAGACCGCAGCGACAGAAACAGCATATTCCATCACCAAAACCCAGCCGATTAACCAACCGACAAACTCACCAAAAGCCGTGCGCGCATAACCGTAGGCACTACCACTTCCGCCCAACATACCTGCCAACTCAGCGTATGCAAAAGCGGCAAAAGCGGCGGCAGCACCCGCAACTAAAAAAGAAACAACAACAGCAGGTCCTGCTTGTGTTGCGGCAGCGATGCCCGTCAACACAAATATCCCTGTACCAATAATGGCACCAACCCCCATGAAGAACAAATCCCAAGCGCTCAGCACGCGCTTTAAACCAGATTCATGCACCATAGTAGTCAGCTCCCTCCTTATTTGATATCACCAGTGTAGGATAATAAACCGCGCAACACTAAATCTGGCGTCCACTGCCAATCACCAGACAACAAAGGCAATAACTGCTGTGCATCGCCACCTGTAATCACGCAACGCATAGAACCACCCACCAAATCGTAAGCCTGTTCACGCAAACGTTCGACACCCGCCGCTAACGTCCACAAAGCACCGCCTGCAACGGCTTGCGCCGTATTACGACCCAACAAACCAACTTTAGGCGCATCAGCTTCTTGATCATCTTGCGTTAATTGCGAACCGACTTTAGCCGTTCCCATGGTTAAGCACTGACGCATCATTGCCAAACCAGGCACAATCAAGCCACCCAGATGCTCACCACCGTTATTGACAACATCCATGGTCAAGGCTGTACCTGCATCAACAACACACACAGCTTCAGACTGCATACGCCATGCACCTAAGAGCGCAGACCAACGATCACTACCCAAACGTTGCGGCTGAGCATAACCATTTTTCAAACCATCTCGCTTCGCTTCAGCAACCACTTCCAGCAATCGCGTATTCCACGAGTTGGCAACACTAAAGCGCAACATACGCGCCCATTCACCATCACCAACAACAGACATAATGACCAAATTGGGTTTATTCGCATCAGGACAAACCTGTTGCAAAAAAGAATCAACCGACAACCCCACAAGAGGCATAGAACCCGAAAACTCATACAATCCAGAACGCACACGCGCCCACTTCACGCGCGTATTACCCACGTCTAACAATAATGTAGCCATTTATACTCGAAAACCTCTAAAAACCCATAAGGGTTGGGGTATGGGAGAAGGGATAAAACCCCTTCCTCCAGCAAAAAAACAATGTTGGGAGCGCAAATAAATACACAAGACTTTATAGCGCTTCCCACGCCTAATTCAATCAAGCGGACGAAGTTGAACCTCACCCGCTGCAAAAACCATTTCACCGCTCTCGGTTGCCACACGTAATAAACCGCTCGAGGTAATCCCTACAAAAACGCCATCAACATACCCATTATGCAACCACACACGAACCGACGCATTCATCCACAATGCCCGCTCTAACCAAGCGACACGCACTTGCTTTCTGCCATCCTCTAACATCAAGACCGATTTCCACTGATGCCAAGCCATTAACAACTCAGCCAACACAGTAGACAGAGACGGTGGATTGGGTATTGTATCGGCTAATGCGATTGCTTGCTCAGGTAAAGACAGATGCAATCGATTTAATCCAATCCCCAAAACCGCATCAAAACGATTTCCCTTTTGCTGACAAATAGATACCAACACACCCGCCAACTTTTTGTCTTGGATATAAATATCGTTAGGCCACTTAAAACCGACACCTTTTACTTGGAACTTGTCCAATACATCACCAATGGCTAAAGCTGCGGCCAGACTCATCAACCCGATTGACGCGGTCGGAATGGACAGCCACCCACGCCACGATAAAGCAACCTGACCAGGTACAGACTGCCACACACGCCCTTGTCGACCGAAACCAGCACGTTGTTGCAAAGCAACACAGGCAAGCCAATCTCGCCCCTGTAGCGAACGAGACTGAATCGCCAATTGCGTTGAATCAATCGCGTCAAACACTTCTATTGCTGCAAGATCATCAAGACAAGACCCCGAAAGCTCTTCCCAAACCGATCTTGCTATCAGATGATGTGATAGCTGCTCCAAAACCAAACTTACTCTGCCTTGACCGCCGTGCCTAACGCTGACTTAGCATCTGGTTTAATCAGCACTGTACTTTCCTTGACGGCAACAGTCTGTTCCATCTTAGACCACTGCCAATAACCAGCACCAGCGCCACTCAGCAACACAACAAGCAGCAAAACCCACCACCAACCCGAGCGAGACTTTTGCGCAAACGGATCCAATAATGAACGATGAGAACCAGCTGGCAACACAGCAACCTTCGTTAAGGTAGCGCCAAAGGGCAAAGAAATACTGGCATGGGTATTAACCGCCCAACCGTTAGCATCTAATAGCGGCCCTAAACTACGCTTGCGTAACTTCAACCAAGCCAACAGCATCGAAGGCCCCGAAACCAACAATACTGCTCCCGCAATCACCAAAGGAATTTCCCACAAGGGCAAAGCTAAAAAACCTGCGATCACCGTCGCAATCGCCGTCCCCAACGCACCAATAGCCAAGCCCATCGCAGCAAATATACCCGCGAACTTAGCAATATCAAATGGCGGCGCGGCTGGTTTATCGGCTGGTTTCTGCTCCTTAACGACGTCAGTAACAGTCGTTGCCGCCTTCGTCTCCACCGCTTTATCTCTCGCGCTAGCCAATTTTTCTAACTGAGAGGCAACCATCCGACCGATGCGTTTATAGGGCGACCAAAAAGCCTCAGAAACACTAATTGGGTTCTCAATCATACGTACCACAACAGCATCCCACTCATCACCGGCACGGTCATAGAAAACGCCATGACGACCAACCATGAGCTGATCCGCATCTCCTGCAGTGACAGCAGCAACAATACTCATGTGGTCAGCACCCGATCGACGAACACAATCACAATACAGCAAAAATGTTCCTGCCAAATGCGCCATTTTGGCATGATCCGCGACGCTATCCACCTGTAAACATAGGCGCATACTCCGACCATCTAAAAACAACGTCCCTGCCTCAAACAAGCCCAGCTGATCGGGCGAATAAAAATCCCTAAACGAAACAAAGTTATTGACAACCACATCTAAATCGCGCAATAACAGCAACAACTTACGCAAATCAGACATCATCTTTAACTGATCGGAATAAGTGCTATCTTTTGTAATCAGTTCCTGTAACCCAACGGCCCAACTCGATGTTTGCCAAGCAATCAAACGCGCACGATCCAAACCCGCAACACTAAGCCCTTCTTGACGCGTTAACCAATCACGGCTCATCGCAAACTGTTGCTGCAATTGCTGCCAATCAGTTAATGTTAGTGCCAAACGTTCACCCAAAACAGGCAGCACGACCTTCTGATAAAAACTATCAAGTGAATGACGCCACGCTGGATTAATACCCCTGCTAAAAGACAAAGTTGCATGAGCAGACACTTGCGCAATGGGCAAAGCAGCAATATCTTGCGTTGCATCCGTTAACAGATTGCCATACATCGCCTCATAAATGGGCAAACTCGGATTTAAAGCGCTCATTGACTGTGCATCAAAAGCAACCAATGAAGCCCGTGTAAAGAAATCGTCTATTTTTGCAGAAACGGCGTCTAAAGCAGCAATCGCAGCTTCTGTTTGCTCACCCAAGACAAACGCACCAGCAGTATTAGCT
>CAZSGH010000068.1:0-10163 GCA_964606405.1 uncultured Francisella sp. | reverse complement strand
ATTTGCCAATGATGAGTTTACAAGAAGCATTGGGTCTTCATCTTGTTAATAAACATTTGACGCAGATTTTACCGCCCAATATGCTTGATGATTTATCGCCCATGTTTAAACAGGCAGAGCAAACCATCAACAGCCTTGGGTCTCAGAATCAAATCAGTCACTGGCTGCAGTCTGTGGTGGTTGAATCGCCAACGCAACCAATGCTAGCGCCAAGGGTTTGTTCTGTTGTGCAAGAAGCGGTGTATCAAGCACTATTCGAGCAAAAACAGTTGTTGGTTAGCTATCAAGCTGCTGGTAATGATTTGGCTAAAGAAATGACATTACACCCACTAGGGCTGATCCTTCGCGGAAAAGTGAGCTACTTGGGCGCAACAGTTAATGATTACGAAGACATTCGTTTCTTCGCCTTGCACCGATTTAAATCGGCAATAGTTAAGTCACTAGATGATGTGCAACCCAAAAACAAACACTCGTGGAAGGATTATCTGACATCTGGTGCGGGTGGTTTTCATGATCAACCTAAGGGAAAAATAAAAATGCGCTCATGGGTAAGTAATGAGCTGGCTGCGCGCTTGAAAGAAACTCCGCTGTCTGAAGACCAAAAACTACATCCGCAAGAAGCTAACGAAGGGTATATCTTTACAGCAAGTATTCATGATACTTGGCAATTAGGATGGTGGATATTGGGACAGGGTAAAGAGATGATTATCTATGAGCCGGAAAGCTTACGGACAAGAACGATTGAGGCGCTAGAAAACGCGCTTAAGGGGTATACATAGGCAACGTTTAGCCGGTCCTATTAATCGCACATTAGGGTAACAGACTATATATTAGTATTCAAATGTATTTCATTTTTATGTAGGGTAAGATTGTGAAGTTTATTTATTTGTTTTTTATTTTTACTTTCTCTTCTTTTTCATATTCTTATGATAATTATTCAGTTAATTACGAAGGTTGGATGAAAAGCAGAAACGATGAGCTGGTTAGTCTTGCCAAATCAGGAGACGTAAATGCGCAGTCCATGCTTTGCCGAGCAATTGTAGATGATTTCAATATTAAAGGAAAGAATTATGATTGGTGTACGCGTGCGTACAGTAAAAATGATGCATTCTCGATGTATAACATCGGTATTATCTTATTAAAAGAAGATGTAAGAAATACCCTTTCTGAGTCTTTCAGACTAGAGGCAGTTAAAATAGATAAAATATATGACATACCTTATTATGCTAGTTGTACCGATGGAAAAGACTATAGAAATTATTTAATTTCAATTAAATTGACAAAAGATAAAAATCATTTGGCTGAGTTAGAAAAATCCATTGATAGACAAAAAGAAATATCGAAAATATCTGGTGTAGTAAATGAAAGTGTTATGTATAGTTTAGGTTCTGATTTTATAGATACAAGAGATAGGATAGATACTAATTATAATGAGTATAAAAAAAATGGCGGCTCAGTGTCAAAGCATATACTCACAGAGTTGGATAACCCTTGTAGCAACATAAAATCAAAAGACATAAGTATTTCAGAAATTAGTCTTAAAAGAAACATATCAATATTGAATGAAAAAATAGAATCAATGCATAAAGAAAAAATAGAAAAATTGAAGGCACAGGAAAAAAAAGATGCTATAAAAAGACAAGAAGATTTGAAAAAATCGAAAGAGGCGGAAAAAATAGAGCGAGATGCTCAGTTGCAAAATGATAAATTAGAGTGGAGACGGTCTATTTTTGCTCATATTCGACGTTACAATAATGGGGCATTAAACGAAAAGGCTAATTGTGATATATCTGTGCGTCAAGATCGAAACGGTGTTGTTGAGGCGGTAGTTATTAAAGGATGTGATAAAGACATTACCGACTCGTATAAAGAAGCTATTGTTGCCGGGCTTAGAAGAGCCTCGCCGCTACCTAGAGCGCCATCTGATGCTGTATTTAGTTCTGAACTTTTATTTAGAATTGTAAGTAAGTAGTCTTTTTGATGTTATTGATTTTAAAGATATAAAATAGTTTATTCATTAGGAGGCTTATAGTGAGTTCGCAACATAAGAATCACGAATCAGCAGACAACGGAAAGCAAGTAGCAAGATTTAATAGAAATAAAGTGATAATTATTATTTTAACTTTTACATCTATATTATCCCTAATTACTTATAAATTTTCTTTGATTGAAAGTTTTTTTCCGTCTAGTACTGAATTAACAGTCGCTCCAGATGCGATAATTGCTGATAAACCTACTATAGAAGAAAAAAAATTAAACACTGAGGCGTTAGCGATAAAAGGTGAAAACAGCCTCCGTGAAGAACCTGAATCTAAAACAGAAGACAAAGCACCTCCAGCGCTAGCTGACACAATTGATGAAGCTGCGACAGAGACAGAGGCGAAGTCAAAAGGAACAGGACGTTGGTTAAACCTTATTCGACCTCAGTCTCAGGAGAAATTGTCCGTGATTTACAAGCGAAATGGTGAGCTTGATAAGGATGGATATAACAAAATATGTCATCTAATGCGCGATATTGAATCAGAAACGATACCAATGATGGATCTTCGCCTTTTAGATATTTTAGATGGCGTTCGTGCCGCACTTGTTCAGGCAGGAATAAAAAATCCTACGTTTGTAGTTTTGGCTGGCATGGATGGTCATAAGCATGCACAAGACGACAAGATAGCTGCCAGCTATCATTTAAGAGGTCAGGGCATTGACTTTTATATAAAAGATGTTCCTACTGACATAATGTTTCAATGGATGCAGCAAGTTAAGTTTCATAATGGTGTTGGTATTAGTATCAATGATGGGTCGCCTGACTGGATACATTTAGATTCTAGAGGATGGGTGCATATCGAGTCTAGAAGCAGTGTGCAATAGATTGTTATGAACTAACAATTATAGTTAACGTGTGCTTCTTGTTGTATTATTTTGCGTATATTAATTAATATTAATTTTATAAAAAATTAATTCATAAATATGAGAAACGAAATGCATATATTCTTTTTAGTGTTAATCGCTTCATTGTTTAATTATGGATGTTCAAAGGCAGTTCATAGCAATACCACTTATTCTTATACAGATAATATTGTTAATGATGGCAATGAATCTGAGCCTAAACAGAGAAAAATATCAGCGATCGAAGTTAAAGAAATGTCACATGAAGTGCCGTTCTTTAACTTTGAGAACATAGATGAGTTAGGTAGCATTCTTAATGCCATTCGAGCGGGGTACACTACCAAACTTTCAATGCCATCAAAACCTTCATTATTAAAAAATATGAAACAATCCCAGTGGCTAAAAGAAAATTCTCAAGTACGCAATCTTATGAGTCGTTTTGGAGAAAATGTAATTGCCATTGAGCTAATATCAAGTTTTGATAAGGATTTTGAGAGAGACTATGCCCGTTTCTTACACAAAAAGTCTGATGCGCTCGCTAACGATATGGTGCACTGTAATTCAAGTAGTTATCCATCTTTTAGTACGTTGAAACGTAAGGTTGAAGATACGATAGTGTCGGTAAAAGTGTCGTCTATTAGCGAATGCTCTCCAGCAACTTATCGTAATAATACGGCAAATGTCCGCATTTCACTTTTTAAACTGAACGTGGCGAAAAAAAACAACTTAGAAAAGTACAATTACTATGAGTATAAGTCATTAATGTCAACATTGCCCAGTCTGTCTATTAAGCTAGTAGATTTTAATAATAAATTGTTAAGTTACGAAAAAATAACAAGTTATAATGTTTTACAAAATAGCGGCCTAAATGGAAAATATCTCGTTATTCCTTATGATCAGGGATTTCTATCAGATAATGGGTTCTTACCATGGTCACATTTGGGCGTAGGAAATGTATATAAAGACATACAAATTGCTAAACATCGTTCTTTTATACTTCTAGTCGGTTTATCGGACTCAGAGATCGACACTCTTCGCAATATTAACTTATCAATATCTAATTAAAGGTAATTATATGAATAATGTTTTTTACGCATTTATATTTGCACTATTTATGTCTGGTTGTGGTTCTAATACTGCGCAAACTGATTTTGCAAAACAACAAGAAAAAATAGAGACAATAAAGGCGGACATTGCTAAGCAAACTCAGTCAGATATGCCTGATTGGTTTTTAAATTATGAACCAGAAGATGCTACCGGAGTTTATAGTGTTGGCAGTAGTTTTGCAAACGACCCGCAGGTAGCACTAGATGATGCGAGAACTTTGGCACTCACTGACATTGCTCGTGTCTCAAGTTCGAAGTTGTCAGCTCAAAAATCACAGATTCAAAAGAAGTCGTCAGATGGTAAAAGTAATAATACCAGTGAGCTAATCATTGATGAGTTTATTAATGGCCAAAATGTTGCTGGATATAAAGTTGTTAAACGAGAAGTTAAGCGAGAGGGAGCGATTTTTCGCGCATATATCATGTTGTTTTTTCCAAACGAAAAATTACAGACAGATAGTGTTACTGAGCTACGTAGCGTTCATAAATCCTTATTAGATCGAGTTGCTGCAGAAAGTAAGAATGCCAATTAGTCCATGAATATATTAACTAGAATTGTATCTACATTTATTCTTGCTATTGTGAGTAACATTTGCCAAGCCGAGCTATTTTCGGCTTCGGCTGCTTATGTTGCACCTAAGTTGATGCTTGCTGAGGATGCTTACAACATTGCACGCAACAGAGCACTGATACAAATAAGTGAACAGGCTTATTTATTTGTGGACGCACAAAAGCGTTTGTCTCAAATGAATGACAATAAACAATCAATACAAGATGTCAGAGTTACAGCAGCCGTCGTTACGAAGATAGTTTCTGAGCATAAGTCAAACGTCGAAATTAGTGATGATACTATTTCATATCATGTTGACTTAGTGGCAGATGTTGATGAAAGTAAGCAGAGAAATTTAATTGCTTTAATGTCTGAAAACAAAAGAGTTAATGACGTTTTATTTGAGTTAAATGCAAAACAACAAGAACTATTGCAGTTAATTAATCATAAAAACAGTAATCCGCAAGAGTTGTCGGCCACCAATCAAAGTATTGAAAAAGCGATGACAACGTATGAGCATAAGCTAGAGCAAACAAGTTCTTGGATAGATCATGCCTTAAGTGACGCAGCACGAAATAAAATAAGAGCAGTTACACTAATGCAAGATGCCGATAAACAAATAGCAAAATTACACGAACGTACCGAACTTAACCCAAATGACCAACAATCCCGTGAGCAAGATCAGCTTTTGGTTATCAATAAAATTCAGCAAATAATAAAGTTTGGAATGTCTCCAGAAATCACTCATTTTGATGTGCTAGCTCATGGCCAAGATAACTTAAGGGTTAAGTACATTGTAAATTGGAAACTAGGGTATAGAGACATTGATCAAATATGCTCTCTATCACTAAATAGTTTTTTAGCAGAGCGTTGTGTCCCAAGTGATGATGGGAAGTCTATTGATTTGTTTAATACTAGTCACCGTCGTCCCATTTTAACAAGTAAAGAGTTATGGCAGCAGCTGGTTCTGAATAGTAGTTTGAGTGGGTTGTTAAGATCAGAGTCGCCCAAAACATATGTACTACTAAGTTATCAGCATATCAGAATAAATATAGCAGGGAAGTTAAGCGTTGTGGATTCATTTCCTACAAGTCAGTTAGAAGCAGCAATCCATAATCCGAATTCGCTAATTCAGCTGTCATGGAAGTAGGGTGATAGTAGTTATCTTGACGACTTAATAACAGCAATAGAATACCAAGCATTGGAGATGCCCCCATAGCGGAGCTTACAGATTAGCAGCGCATCTGCGTACTTATGACATTAGGTCATCAATGTTTACCCTCAATCAAGACATCACTCGCATGTGACTCATTCTGTCTTAATGTCGATAATAATAAACTTCATATGTGGCGCATCAAATCAGTTGAATGATGTGTTTATTAATCGCACAATTTAGTGGCCAATAAAACTATATGAAAGTTAAATAACGTTTAAATAATATTCTATCATATTGTTTTATAAGATTTTATTAGTTATATAAGCCATTTATAACGAAAGAAGTTAGAGGAATTATTTTATGGGTCAGTCTTTAGATGGTGATTGCCAGCATTTTACTTGTAATGATGTTTTAGAGCAGTGCGTTAAAACCATAAATCACGCATACGAAAGGCTAGGTCCTGTGACGGGTATTAAAACTGGTTATAAAAATCTGGACAGGTTCATTACTGGCCTGAAGAAAGGGGACTTGACAATTATCGCCAGCCGCCCTGGAGTGGGTAAAACAAGTTTTGCAATGAATATTGCAGCAAATGTCTCAGTTAAAAGTAAACAGGGTGTTGCTATAATTAGCCTTGATAGAGGAAGTGAGGATTTGATGATGCAAATGATTTCTTCGCTTAGTAGTGTATCAATACAAGACTTATGTATAGGTCAAATAGAGCCTCAAGACTGGCTCGGACTGTCTAATGCAATTGGTGAGATTAAAAGTTCACCCATAACGTTCGTTGCTTGTGCCGGTACTGTTTCAACGATAAGTGATCATCTAAAAAGGTTAAAGCAACACAATAACCCATCAATGATTGTAATTGATTATTTACAGTTGATTTCTGTAAATAAAGAAAGTCATGATCGTGAATCGGTTTTACGTAAATTAAAGTTATTGGCAAGAGAGTTAGACGTATCTGTCATAGTTTTATCTCAACTAGATCGGAAACTAGAGCACCGTTTAAACAAGCGACCACGATTAACTGATTTTCGTAATTCTGATGGTATTGAATTTGCAGATACTGTGCTATTTATTTATCGCGACGAACCTTATAATGCATATGTAGATAATTTGTCTACTTTTGCCGAGATAATTGTTGCTAAGCAACCTAATGATTTATTGGGCAGTATTCCCTTAGCTTTTGTTAGAGAGTACTGTCGTTTTGAAAATGCTCCTAAGAGTTGGTGGACAAATGAAACAACAGTCTTGTTTGACGATCCATTTGAGAATATGATCGAAGATTCCTTTACAGATATTGTTGACGACTCATTTGATTAGTTTGTGTGAACCTGTAATTTAAACTGTGTAAACGATCATAGATTAAAGTCTCACCAGAAGGTGAAATTCTATGAGAGGAATATCAACCCATGACATGCCAAGCTTTAGCAAGAAAACAGTTGAAACCGATTCTTCGGGCAATAGTCCCGTGCATTTTTACTTTGCGCCGTTGATCAATTCGGTGATTACTGCAGCTTAGTATTTGCTAAACTTGAAAATCAAAGAATCACTAGTTACTTTTGAAGACTATCGCCTAGCGTTTCACTGGAAAGAGGAAGTCCACAATGCATGAAATTATCTGTCCCCACTGTAGTAAGGCTTTTAAAATTGATGAAGCGGGTTACGCTGACATCCTCAAGCAAGTGCGCGATGGTGACTTTGAAAAGCAACTACATGAACGTTTAGAACTGGCTGAGCAAGACAAATTAGCAGCAATTCAATTGGCTGAGGCGAGGGTATCTGGTGAGCTTCAGAAAACAGCTTTTGCGAAAGATACCGAGATAGAGCAACTGAAAGCGCGTCTTGATGCCAGTGAGGTTGCACGACAACTCGCCGTGACACAAGCCTTGGGCGCGCTCGAAAAGGAAAAGGATGCGCTCGCTAATGAGCTTGCCCAACTTAAGCAAGAAAAGCAGTCAGAGCGTCAACTTGCCGAAGCAAAGTTGGCTGGCGAACTGCAACGAACAGCAGCAGCCAAAGATGCGGAAATTCAGGCTCTAAAAGCTCAGCTCGATTCAGGCGTCATCAGCAAGCAATTGGCGATTACGCAAGCTGTCAGTGAATTAGAGAAAGAACGTGAAGCGTTACGAAGTAATCTTCAACGCGTTGAGCTTGAAAAAAATCTCGAAGAAAAATCTTTGCGCGAGCGTTATGAGATTCAACTGCGCGACAGAGACGATACTATTGAACGCTTACGTGATATGAAAGCCAAACTATCCACTAAAATGGTTGGTGAAACACTCGAGCAGCATTGTGAAACGGAGTTTAACCGTATTCGCGCGACGGCATTTCCCAGAGCCTATTTCGAAAAAGACAATGACTCAAGCACTGGCAGTAAAGGTGATTATATTTTCCGTGATCTGGATGAATCGGGCACTGAGATTGTGTCGATTATGTTTGAAATGAAAAACGAGAGCGATACCACTGCCACCAAGAAAAAAAACGAAGACTTTCTGAAAGAGCTCGATAAAGACCGCCAGGAAAAAGGCTGTGAGTATGCCGTGCTGGTCTCACTGCTTGAACCTGAGAGTGAACTCTATAACTCAGGTATCGTTGATCTATTCTATCGCTACCCCAAAATGTACGTGGTACGTCCCCAGTTTTTCATTCCCATCATAACGTTATTGCGCAATGCCGCCATGAACTCGCTGCAATACAAAACAGAGTTGGCGTTGATGAGAGCGCAAAACATCGACATTACCAATTTCGAGGCTGAACTTGAGTCATTTAAGTCAGGATTTGGTAAAAACTACGAACTGGCGTCACGACAATTCCATACAGCCATTGCTGAAATTGATAAGTCGATTGATCACCTACAAAAAACCAAAGACGCACTATTAGGCTCTGACCGCAATCTTCGCCTTGCCAATGACAAAGCGCAAGATGTAACCATTAAAAAACTAACGAGGAAAAACCCGACCATGGCTGGGAAGTTTGCGGAGTTGAGTCAGTTGCCAACAGATTAATAAGAATAAGGTGTGAAATGTAAGCACGAGATATTGTTAATCCTATTGAACAGTTAGTGTGATATAGTGTTAATCATATTAAACACTCGATCAGTTATTCGTTGCTGGAGCTCAGTTACATGTTAGATGCCATCTATTCACACTATGCGCAAATAATGACAAGACCTTTGCCTTCTTGGCAACGTTACTTGTTAACACAGCTGAATCCCAACGAAAGACTGATAGGCATCATTGGTGCCAGAGGGGTGGGTAAGACCACGCTGATGTTGCAACTAATCCAACAGCGCCCCAATTATCTTAATGAAGCGCTCTATGTGAGCTTGGATAGCCTTCTGGTCAGCAATGTCGATTTGTTTGCACTGGCAACACAATTCGAACGTGAAGGGGGCAAGCTACTTGTGCTGGACGAAGTTCATCATTACCAAAACTTTGAACGCACCCTAAAGACTATATACGATAGCTTATCCATTCAAGTCATCTTCTCTGGCTCATCGGCACTCCATCTCGAACATAGCAAGGCCGACTTATCGCGCCGAGCCGTCATGCATCATTTGTCGGGGCTATCGTTTCGAGAATACCTCAACCTTACCCAAGCGCAAACATTTCAGCCCTATTCATTGGCAGAAATTTGTGATCATCATCAGCAAATCACGCACGAAATTTGTCAAAAAGTACGCCCTTTAACGTTTTTTAAAGATTATTTAAAGCAGGGTTACTACCCTTATTTTATGGAGTCCGAAGCTTCCTACACCATTAAACTCTCTCAAACCATTGCCCTAGCGATAGATCTAGATTTAGCCAAGCTATTTAATATTGAGCAAGACAAGCTTGCGAGTCTTAAGAAAATGATGGTCATGTTGTGCCAAGCAAAACCACAAGAACTTAACATTAGTAAAATGGCGGCAGCCATTGGCGTTAGTCGCAACTCAGTTTACACCTACCTGAACTATTTGGAACAAGCAGAACTGATTAGAGGGGTTTGGGGAGAGGGTAAAAATACCGCAATGATGGCTAAACCTGAAAAACTCTATTTAGCCAATACCAATAGCTTTTATGCTTTGTGCAATCAACCCGATATTGGCACCTTGCGTGAGACATTTTTTGTAAGCCAAGTATCGCAAAAACATGAGCTGCGCTACCCCAATAAAGCCGATTTCCTGGTCGATGGTGAAAAGCTTTTTGAAGTCGGCGGTGAAAGTAAAACGACTCGACAGATTCAAGATGCTCAGCAGCCTGCTTACTTAGCGATTGATAACATCGAACATGGGCGCGGACAGCGCATTCCTCTATGGCTTTTTGGGTTTTTGTATTAATAGCCCATAATTTGTTCGACGCTTTTTGTTGCACAAATGATTATTATAAAAACCAAATAAGACGCATTTTGTCGCACTGTCTCTTAAGTTTAACTTAACTTAAGCAGATAAGGTGCAATCATGACAAATAACTACCAACAAGCC
>CAZSGH010000067.1:0-11772 GCA_964606405.1 uncultured Francisella sp. | reverse complement strand
AAGCCTGTGAAAGCAAATTGAATCAAATTTAAACCAACAAAAGCAGGTAACCACAACCAGCTCGCCGATGTCATATCAACCGTACCAGACAGATGCGCCAAGACCAAGCCCAACACAATCATCGAACCCGCCATCAGGTTAATCAGCGCACCAACACCCATGCCGTTTTTTGCACCAACATCGGTGCCACAAGTACCTGTTGAACAACTGTTTGCTGTAACTTGATTTGTTTTTTCCGTTTTGCTGCCAGAACAACATGCAGATGCTTCCGTTTCAGTCTTTTCACCTTCTGGCGCGACGGCACAATTTCCACCCGAACAGCAACTTACCGCTTCCTTACCCGTTTCTGGTGAAATGATCCATGCTTTTACCATCTCGGCACTAGGAACGCCGCCACTATGCACAACCACCCCATCAATGACGACTGCTGGTGTCGTGGCAACACCGTATTGCATAATATCTTCAATGGCAGTGACTTTAATCAAGTTAATCTTTGCACCCTGCATCGCTGCCACACGTTCAATCACATTAGCCGTACGCTCACAATTAGCACAGCCTGTACCTAATATTTTAATTTCCATTGTTTGCTCCTTACAGCACCATATTAAAAACAAAACCAACTAATAAAATACCACTTGCAACCACACCAACAAAAGTGGCAATTAATCTGGGTTTGAGTACCTTACGTAAAATAATCATCTCGGGCAGCGATAGCGCAATGACACTCATCATAAATGCCAACACAGTGCCTAATGCTGCTCCCTTTGCCATCAAGGCTTCAACAATCGGGATAATCCCCGCAGCGTTGGCATAAAGAGGCACACCAACCACCACTGCCAAAGGAACAGACCACCAGTCTTTGCCTAATAAACTCGCCATCGCATCTGCTGGCACATAGCCATGAATACCTGCCCCAACAGCGATTCCCAGCACCACATACAACCAAATTTTACCGACAATATCCTTAACCGTCGAAAAGCCTTTTTGCAAACGATCACTAAACGTTAAGCGCGTTTGCACCAACCCCGCTTCGACCTTACGCAAGGCTTGCACCCAGTCTTCTAACTGGTGCTCCATGTTCATCTTGCCAATCACAAATCCTGCCACAATCGCCACCAACAAGCCCAACCCTAAATAGAGCGCGGCAATTTGCCAACCAAACAAACCATAAAGGAGTACCAAGGCAATTTCATTCACCATCGGAGCTGATATTAAAAACGAAAAGGTCACCCCTAGCGGCACGCCTGCTTGTAAAAATCCGACAAATAACGACACCGCCGAACAAGAACAAAACGGCGTCACGATACCCAACAAAGCCGCCAACACATTACCCACCCCCTCATGCTTTCCCGACAATAACGCACGGGTTTTTTCGGGCGTAAAGTAAGAGTTAACAATCCCCATCACCAAGGTAATCGCCAGCAGTAACATCAATATTTTCGGCACATCGTAGAAAAAGAAAGACAAAGACTCGAACAATCGACTTTCTGGTTCAACAGGCAATAAGCTGACGACGCCTTGCGACCAACTCGGCAATTGCACGTAGCAAAACAACCAACCCAGCGCAAACAAGACTAAAAACAGCACGGGTTGCTTCAACGCCCAATCGCTTAACTTTGACATGAACCTTCTCCTTTATCTGTGACAGGACACCCATCGCCACCACAACAATTCTCGGTTAGATAAGCCAGCAACTGAGCAAACGCCTCACGCGCTGGTGAATAATACAAAAACCGCCCTTCTTGACGCGACACAATCAGCCCAGCCTGTAGCAACGTTTTTAAGTGAAACGACAAGGTAGACGAAGGAATCGATAGTTGCTGTGCAATATCCCCCGCCGCAATATCGTTCACCGACTGCACCAACAAGCGAAAAATGGCCAAACGCCCCTCGTGGGCAATAGCAGACAAAGCGATAACCGCTACTTTTTCATTCATCATCAAATACCACTATTGTTTTCACAATTCCAATAATATAGAAATAAAAGACAAAAAACAACCAAAACAAGAAATTTTTTATGACATAATAGCTCCAAAATAATATACAGCAAATTTAATTAACGTTGCACTTTGCAAGACAACACCATATCATTCCGCAATGGTTGGTCAGATTATAAAACAAAATAACGATATTTTTCAAACGGTTACTTGTGGCATCTTTTATGCTGATATATCTAATGTTGTGAGCGGTCTGATTTGTATGGTTTTGCCCCAGAATTCCCAGCATATCAGATGAGATTGACCACCTCGGTGGTCTTTTTTACGATAACCAGATGTCATCACACAATAAACAGGAGCGATGCTGATTGATAATGCACCGACGCACATTGCTTCGCAACCTAGCAACTTATGCTACTACTTTGTTGAGTGGCAAGGCTTTTTCATCACAACACCCCATTTCATTATTGGTGCATCCATTCGATAACCCGCGTCGGTTATTTGCGCGTTTTCATCCCATGACGACTTATTTAAGTCAGGCAACACACCAGATAAAACTCAACTTACTCACCAGCTACCAACAACAGCTTGATATGATTACTTGCCAAAAACAAGAAAACGTCGCCTACTTAGGCCCTTCTACTTTTCACTTAGCACGGCAGCTCAACCCTAACATTAAGCCGTTAGCGATGGAAACCATTGGCGGCAAAACTCATTTTCGCGCACTGCTACTCACTCAAACCGATAGTGGCATATTTCAACCTAAAGATGTTATTAGGCGACGATTTGCCGTGGGAGATGAATTATCTTTAGGAAGCACACTTTACCCACGCTATTGGCTAAAACGAGCCGATGTTGAAACAAACCAACTCCTGAGTTGGGATAGCTACAAAAACCATGATCAAATTTTACAAGCATTACTCCATCAGCAAGCCGACATCGGCTGCGTGCGCGAAGATATTGCCCAACCCTATCTGAGTCGTGGCTTGCGCGTGATTGATCGCTCAGAACCCTTGCCACCGCACATCGTGGTGGCATCATCACCAACAGATACATCATTTTGTCACCAGATTTCTCAACGACTGATATTCCCCGACAGCCAAGGTGAATTTGCCATTCGTGCTTTAGGAAAGCAACACGGCTTTACCCATTACGATGCCAATGCATATGATTTTATGCAGGAAATTTTCCAAACACTGAGTGAAGACATATCATCATGAGCAAGCCGACAAAAAATCCTTCCTTAGCAAAACAATTGACACACTATTTGGTTAAGCTGTGGCTCGGTTTTACCTTCTTATTTGGTGCGGTTATTTTAATGAGCATTCACCAATTGCACGAAAAATTGCTCGAATCGCAACTTGACGCAAGTTTTGCGAACGTTAGTGCAACCTTAATCGACCCCATCTTACTCAAAGAATATGGTCGTATCGAGCGTCATTTACAGACACTAATCGAGGAAAAGCAGCTAACCTACGTTGCCCTATTTTTTCCAGAAGATAGTACGGGCATTATAGCGGGCTCGCTTCAAGAATCCTTACCCATGCGAACCCATAACATCGTCTTAGATGAAGAACATTTAGCGACATTAAGTGTTCAAGCAGCAGATCCGATTGAACCGCCAATCATGCTCTTATTTTGGTCATTGTTTAGCATTATGGCATTTACCGTATTGAGCTTTTTGGGGATCAAAAAACGACTGGTACAACAATTTATTGAGCCAATCGGTCAGTTAACACAGCAAGCATTAAATAATCAACAACCGACGCCCAGTTCAAATAGCAGTAGCGAGGTACAAACCTTGGCAGGACTCTTGGCACAACTCCTGCAAGAACGACACGATGCCATTGAAAACGTGCAAACACTAGCACAGCAACAAAATGAAACTCTCGGTAAATTATGTGCAGAAAATCGTTTAGCGACCATCGGTCAACTCACTGCGGAAGTGGCTCACGAACTCAACACGCCCTTGTCGAATATTCTGGTATATAGCCAGTGGTTGCAAGACAATCCACACGAACAAGAAACAGCGTTAAAAACAATCGAAAGTCAGGCACGAAAAGCAGGACAAATTGTGCAACGCATTTTGCAACAAACCCGATTACCTGCATCCGAAAACCGAGAAATTGATTTAATACTCGTGTGCCGAGAGTTTGTACAGCTCATGCAACCCATCGCCAAACGAAAAGGCTGCCAGCTCATCATTGATGCGCCAAGTCATCCTGTGATTGTGTTAGCGAACGCAACCGCCTTAGAACAAATCTTGTTAAACTTAACCAATAATAGCCTCTATGCCAACGCCCTAATCATTAAGCTAACGATTGATCTGTCTGAGGGGATTTACCTAAAACTATGCGATAATGGCAAGGGAATTAGTGAAGCGATACAACATCAGCTATTTCATGCCTTTGCAACCGACAAACCCGCTGGACAAGGCTCTGGATTGGGGTTATTTATTTGCCGAAAACTGGCTCAAACCATGCAAGCCGACTTGCAGTTTGTGCCACAGCAACAAGGCTGTTGCTTTGTTGTTAACTTGACGATACCACACCACCAATAAGATATAAGAGCGTAGCAAGATGTTAAAAAACCTGAATATTGATACTAAAATTACAGTTGGCGTCATTGGTAGCATTTCTGCCATTTTAGTACTACTATCGACGATTTTCGTTTATCAGCTTAATCGAACCTTAGCAGCAGAAGAGATTGCGCGCATCCAAGATCATCAACGTAGTTTCAATAATGAACTACAAAAACAGGCTCAAACCGCACAAGACATGGCTTATTTGCTGTCACAGCAATCCGATGTGATTGAAGCGGTTGCCAACAATGACCGCGCTTATTTGCACGAGCATTATCAGAACTTATTCAAACGCATGAAAAAAGACTATGGTATTGGGCAAATGCATTTTCACGGTGCAAACAATGTTACCGTTTATCGCGCCCATCATCCCGATCAACACAGCGATGATCTCACGCAAAAGCGCCCAGATGTCGCAAAAGTCAACAAAGAGCAAAAAGGTTTCTCTGGTTTGGCAGCTGGAAAGTCTGGCATCGGCATCCGTGGCATTGTCCCTATTTTTAAAGAAGGCAAACATGTCGGCGCAATGGAAATTGGCATGTCTTTCAATGACAAAATGTTGTCTGCGTTCAAACAACTCCACCAGTCAGATGTGATTGTACATATTTTTGATGGCAAGGACTGGAGGGTTGCCAACAAAACGAGCGATAGTCAATTGAATCAAGATCAATTGCTCAGTGCCATGCAGTCGCAATTGATTGAA
Source organism: uncultured Francisella sp. (assembly GCA_964606405.1). GTDB lineage: Bacteria > Pseudomonadota > Gammaproteobacteria > Thiomicrospirales > Thiomicrospiraceae. The sequence goes on along the minus strand of CAZSGH010000067.1, from coordinate 6,551 downwards.
TTGGGCGATACACAAATTCACATTGCTTTTCCCCTGTTAGATTCCATGCAAAAATCGATTGGAACGGTTGAGTTCATTATTAATAATCAACATAATGCCGATACAAAATCACAAATGATGCAATCTATTGTCTTTGCTGTTTTGGTTGCTTTTCTGCTACTCATGGCGATTTTGTGGATGTTAAAAACACACGTTAGCAGTCCTTTAAAAACGCTTAGTGCCCGCATCAATAACATCGCAACCAATATCAACTTTCAGCAAACATTTACGCATCCACATCACGATGAAATTGGTCAGCTATCTCAAGCCTTAACCACGCTATTTGCTAACACATCGCAAGCAATCGCAGAAGCCAACCAGCTCGTTGGCGCTCTGGCAAAAGGCAATGTGCAATCTCGCATGTCGGCGCACTATACGGGTGATTTGTCACTACTGGCGAATGGCATGAATCAAAGTTTAGAAACCATTGATCAGGTGATGCAGCATATGTTGCAAGTAACTCAGCAACTGTCTTTAGGGCAGTTTGATATTCAGCAAGGACAAGTGAGTGAACAAGGCATTTTTGCGCAAATGCTGACGCAGTCAACGCAAACGATGCAAGGATTACAAATTATTGTTCATGATATCAACCGCGTAATGGCAGCAATGACACAAGGTGATTTTTCACAACGTGTCACCAGTGCGGCACAAGGAGACTTGCTCACCATGAAAAATCAAGTGAACGCAGCACTGGATGAGTTAGCAAAAACCGTTTCGGTATTATCGCAACAAATGTCAGCCATGGCACAAGGTCGACTCATCACAGACAGTCAACATCATTTTTCAGGCGAGTTGGCAACGGTAGAGCAAGGACTACTGCAAGCTAACCGCAGTATGTCTGGTATTTTACAAGAAGTCGATCACGCCACGCAGCTAGTCACTCACACCGCTCATGAAGTCACACAGGGCACAGATAATCTCTCTCACTTAATGGCACAGCAGTTAACCTTATTATCGACAACGCATCAATCGATGAATGAAATGGCAACCATGGTAACAGCAAGCAGTCAAAGTGCAACCGAAGTTGAACAGCTTGCGCATCATGTTAAAACACAATCCGAACAAAGCAGTGATGTGATGCAGCAAACCATTGTTGCCATGAAATCCATTCAAGAGTCCAGTCATCGGATTAGCGATATTGTGAACATTATTGATAGCATTGCTTTCCAAACCAACTTATTAGCCCTTAATGCTGCGGTTGAAGCCGCGCGTGCTGGCGAGCATGGTCGTGGTTTTGCTGTCGTTGCCAGCGAGGTTCGGGCATTGGCAGGTAAGTCAGCAGAAGCAGCAAAAGATATTCGTGTCTTGATCGAAGACAGTGTTCAACGCATTGAATCGGGAACAAAATTAGCAGACGAATCGGGTGTTATGTTAAGTGGCATTAACCAGTCGATCGAGCAAGTTGCCTCTAAAATAGAATCTATTGCACTTGCTGCGCAAACGCAACAAAAGAGTATTTCGCAAGTTTATACCAGTATTGCAGAACTGAGCAAATCGACCGAGCATAATACACAAGTCCTTCACAGCAACGGTCAAGCCGCTCAAGAACTCAGCCAACAGGCTCAGGTGCTCTCTCAAAATATGGCATTTTTTAAGGCATAAAAAATGCAACCTAAACTACTGATTATTGAAGACGATGCCATTCATGCCAACCTGTTAGCTAAAATTAGCCAAGAGGCAGGGTTTTCTGTGCAAACCTGTTACACCCTTGCAGGTGCTGATGCGCACTGGCAAACATGCGATGCCTTAATTACCGATTTGCGCTTACCCGACGGGGAAAGCCTAGAACTCATTCGAGATATTCGCGAGCAACTGCCTGATTTGCCTATTTTACTCATTACAGGCTACGCTACTGTCGAAAATACTCGCGAAGCATTTCATTTAGGTGTACAGGATGTATTATTAAAACCGCTAGAACTTGCCTTCACGAAATTAGCCATTCAACGACTCAAACAAGACTTACAGCAACGCTTTCATCTGGCGCAACTTAATGCGCAACTGGTTCAACACAGCGATAACATGCAAGGCGTATGTTACTCCGACAATGCACAAATGCAACAAACGATACAACTGGCAATGCGTGTGAGCCAAACGGATATTCCAGTATTGCTTAATGGTGAGTCGGGCGTTGGCAAAAGTTTGCTTGCAAAATACATTCATCAAAACAGCCCCCGTCATCAGGGCGCATTCTTTACCATCAATTGTGCAGCATTACCCAGTAATACGCTCGAAGCAGAATTGTTTGGTTACGAAAAAGGGGCTTTTACAGGCGCACAACAACGCAAACTAGGACTGTTGGAACTGGCACAGGGTGGAACGCTCTTTCTGGATGAAATTAACAGCGCGAGTCATGAAACACAAACACGTTTATTACAATTTATTCAAGACAAAACCTGTCTGCGCTTAGGTGGTACACAACCCATTCATATCGAAACTCGGTTAATTTTTGCCGCCAATAAACCACTCGAACAAGCTGTGCAAGCAGGGCAATTTCGAGAAGACTTGTTTTTCCGTATTCAGACTTTTCCGATCACTATACCGCCTTTACGCCAACGTAAAGAAGATATTGGACGATTAGCACAGTTTTTTTTGCAAAAACACCGATTGGGTATTAACGCCGCTGTTACTAACATCGCGACCAAAGCGATTGAACGCTTAATGCTTCATACATGGCCTGGCAATGTTCGTGAGTTGGAAAGTCATATTCAACGCGCTTTATTGCTTTGCCAAGGATCGCAACTTGAGGCGTTAGACTTTCAATTCAGCCATAGACTTGGCACACAACAAGCCGAGTTACCTTGGTCGGAAGACGCAAGCTTAGAAACTGTGACAGACTTTTGGATTAGCTATACCTTAGAAAAATATCATGGCAATAAAAGCCAAGCAGCAAAACAGCTTGGTATTGATGCCGCTACCTTATGGCGAAAAATGAAGAAGCAAGAGCAACAAGTCTTGCAAAATACAGACTAACGTCATTGCATCCTGCAAATAAACCAAGCAAAACACAACAAAATACACAACAAAAACAACAAATTATACTTGGCACTCCTTGTGCTATTAAAAAGTGAGCTTTAATGCTTTTTAATGATAACAACGAGGAAATACCATGAATTACAAAACCAACTCACTGGCTATCGCTATTACAGCGGTCTTAGTATCAACATCTGCCCTATCGGCTGGTAAAACGGATGTTTACGGTGAAATGCGTGTCTCTATTGACAGCACATCGGTTTCTGGCAGCGGTTTAACTGCGGGACAACAAGATGGATCTAGCCCTTTTGTTGGACGCAACAAAGGCACTGGCTTCAAGAGTAACGCATCACGTTTAGGAATCAAGGGATATCAAGATACAACCCTTGCTGACACTCAAATGATTTATCAAGCAGAAATGGAATACTCTACTGTCGGTGAAGATAAGGCGGCAAACAGTACAACAACAGGAAATAACAGCGTATTCGTTCGTGAGGCATATGCTGGTCTAAAAAACAAAGACTATGGTCAAGTGCGTTTAGGACGCTTAACAACAGGCTACAAAGCAAGCTATGTCGCCATTGATCCTTGGACTGACCACATCATGCAAGCACGTCAAGACGGGCAACAGGGCGTATCAGCACTCAACAGTAATTATGTGAATAACGCTGTTGAATATGTTTCTCCCATGTTCGGTGGTGTTCAACTCAACGCATTTTTATCTGAAATGACCGACAACACATCAGATGCGCTTTACAATGCTGGGGTTTTATCACGTTACAAAGGTGGAACCGCCTCTGGTGCTGGTATTAAGTATCTTATTGGTGATTTGCGCCTAACCGCAGATGCCATCAATATTGGGGCTGATAATGCCAAATCTGTCGTGGCTAATGCCAATTTTGGTACTAATGGTCAAGTCAAAAACGGTACGGCGAAACAATTCACCGCACAATATAAATTCTCTGGTGGTTATAGCTTAGGAGGTGTCTACGAAGATGTTACTGAAATTAATCAGGGTGTTAACAACCTCGTTGTCTTCACTAAATCGGTCGGTCAAAACGGCTTACTAACGGCATCATATGGTCTAAACAAGGGCGATAATAGCAGTGTTTACGGCAAAAAAGATGGTACAACAATGGGCTTAGGTGGCATTTATAAACTGACAGATACTTCATCCGTTTTTGCTGGATACTCGGTTCATAATCGCGACACCGATGCTGGTCTTAAGCGCGAGGCGGGTACCTTTACCGTTGGTATTGATGCCAAGTTTTAATTATTTGAGGATAATTTCATGAAAAAACAGTTGCTTTCAGTCGCAATGCTGACGTTAATAGCAAGTTCAACTTATGCTGCTGAGCCAAGCGTCGATGCTTATCGCGCACAACTTGCCGATAAAGACGCTAATCCTGGCTTAATGGTCATTGATGATGGCGAACAATACTTCAAAGAAAAAGCAGGTCCGAAAAACGTCTCGCTTGAAAAGTGTAACTTTGGTTTGGGCGAAGGGGTATTAAAAGGTGCATACGCGCAAATGCCTCGCTATTTCAAAGATACTGACCGCGTCGAAGACCTTGAATCTCGCATTGTAACCTGCATGGTAACATTGCAAGGAATGGACAAAGCGACCATTATTGATCGCAAAAAAACATTTGCCGATCAACGTAAGCACGAAAACAATACCAAACTAGAAGCGATTGCAGCTTATATTGCCTATCAATCTGATGGCATGAAACTCGCTCCGTCAAGCAGCCATGTGAAAGAAAAAGAAGCGATCGCCTTGGGTGAAGGACTTTTTTGGCGTCGTCATGGCACAATGGACTTTTCGTGCGCCTCTTGTCATGCTGAAGATGGTAAGCGTGTTCGCTTACAGCCATTAGTCAATGCGTACAATCAAAAAGACATTCAGGCAACCATGACCACTTGGCCTACTTATCGTGTATCACACAACGTGGTACGTAATAATGAACACCGTATGTGGGATTGTAACTGGCAGATGCGTCTACCCGACATTGAATATGGTTCTGATGGTGCTGTTGCGCTGATTGCCTTCTTAACAAAGCAATCTGAAGGCGGCACATTAAATGTCCCAGGAATGAAGCGTTAATCGGTTAGGAAGATACAACTATGAATAAGCCATTATTAACAAGTCTTGCATTAGCGCTGGCGCTAACAAGCACAACATCTGTTTTTGCTGCGCCTGCAGCAGAATTAGATTTTACTCAAATCAATAGCAAAATTGACGCACTGGTCGAAAAAAGCTTTCCAGCTGGTGAAGGTCAAGACCTGTCTCGCTTAAAGCAAGATGAAACACAAAAGAAATGTAGTGTTCGCGCCAACAAACCAACAGGCGCAGAAGCCAATGAAATTATGGCAAATGCACAAGCAACGATTAAGTACCCTACTTCTGGCAATTTAATGGGCGACTGGAAAAAAGGCGAAAAACTCGCTAAATCTGGTTTTGCCATGCGTATCGGTGCGATTGAACCTGATGCAAAAGAAAAGCAAAAAGGCGGCAATGGCGGCAACTGTTACGCATGTCATGCGATTGATCCAAAAGAAGTTGCGGCGGGTAACATCGGTAATAGCTTAACAGGATACGGAAAAATGCGTGGTACTTCAGCAGAAATGGTGAAATACACCTACGATAAAATTTACAACGCACAAGCATTTATGCCCTGTTCTAACATGCCAAGATTTGGTCATAACGGCATTATTACGGCAGAACAAATCGCGGATATTACGGCATTCTTGTTAGCACCAGAATCGCCTGTTAACAAATAAGTTATTGGGTTAGTCTTCAACACCCCTCGTTGGGAGCCATATTGGCTCCCTTTTTTACACTATAATGATCGAATATGAAATACGAAGGAAAAATGATGAAAAAAACAGCGTTACTGCTATCTCTAGCTGGTAGTTTTTTCTCAATGGGCGTGTTAGCAACCCCCATAGAAGTTAAGTTCAATAAAATCGCAGATAATGTTTACGCTTATGTGGGGCAAACAGATGATCGCACTAAGGATAATCTAGGGCTCAACTCAAATCATGGACTCGTGATTACCGATAAGGGTGCGATTTTAATTGATTCAGGCGCATCCTTTACCGCGGCCAAAGCACTAGAAGATGCGGCTACTAAAGTAACCAAACAACCCATTGTTGCGGTAATTAACACAGGTAGCCAAGACCATCGTTGGCTAGGCAATGGCTATTTTTCTAGTAAAGGGGCACAGATTATTGCCTTACAACGTACAGTGGATACACAAAAAAAACTGGCGAAGGGACAAATCGATGCCTTAACTAATACCCTCGGCGATCAGATGAAAGGAACGGAAGCCGTTCACGCTACAGCGCCTATCGCAACAAACGAGTATAAAACGACGATTGGTGGTACAGAAGTGTTGGTTAAATACTTTGCCGATGCACATTTTCCAGGCGATGCTACCGTATATGTACCCAAAGCTAATGTCGTATTTAGTGGTGACCATGTCTATCGAGTCTGTAAATTAAACTGTGTAAACGCTCATAGATTAAAATCTCATCAAAAG
>CAZSGH010000066.1:0-12173 GCA_964606405.1 uncultured Francisella sp. | reverse complement strand
CAATTTGTCAGGATATTGTGCAAGGACGATACGCTAAAGAGGAACTTGCTGCTTTTTTGGTGTCTTCCGCACAATCGGGAATGGATAGAGAAGAAATTTTATTTCTGACGCGCGCGATGACGGATAGCGGTCAACGCTTAAATTGGCAAGAAAGCATGGTAGTCGATAAGCATTGTATCGGTGGCATTCCTGGCAATCGAACGACCATGATTGTTACCCCGATTGTTGCAGCTTACGGGTTACTCATGCCTAAAACTTCAAGTCGCGCCATTACCTCCCCCGCTGGGACTGCAGATACGATGGAGGTGCTCTCTGAAGTTACCTTGTCTGTCGATAAACTCAAAGATATTGTGCATCGAGAGCGTGCGTGCTTGGCATGGGGTGGTACGGCGAAGCTCGCGCCTGTCGATGACATTCTCATCTCTGTCGAACGCCCCTTAAACTTAGACTCGCAAGGGCAAATGATCGCGTCTATTTTGTCTAAAAAATTGGCTGCAGGTGCAACCCACTTATTACTCGACATTCCCGTCGGTCCTCACGCCAAAGTCACCAGTATGCGTGATGCGATGCAGTTACGAAAACTATTTGAATATGTCGGCCTGCATACAGGATTACAAGTCGAAGTGGTCATTACCGATGGACGACAACCCATCGGGCGTGGGATTGGTCCGGTCCTCGAAGCGCGCGATGTGATGCAGGTGTTAAATAATGACCCTAATGCACCTGCAGATTTACGTGAAAAATCATTGCAGTTAGCAGGTATGTTACTAGAGTTTCATGCCGATGTACGGGGTGGTCAGGGTTATCTGCTGGCTCGCGACATTCTCACATCGGGACGAGCGCTAGATAAAATGAACCGCATCATTGATGCACAAGGTAGAAAGCAACCAACACAAGTTAGTCCGTTGAGCGTGAGTGTTAAGTCGATGCACGCGGGACAAGTAAGCGCGATCGACAACCTGATTCTGGCGCAGCTTGCCCATATTGCAGGCGCTCCGCTCGACCCTGGAGCAGGCATAGATTTACATCACAAACTCGATGCGCGTGTCCGCAAAGGCGACGTACTTTATACCATTCACACAGGATTTCAGGCGAATTGGCAATTTGTACAACAATTTTTGCATGAACACGGCAATGGCTATCATATCCAATAGGTAAGGTAATCTCTAAAAACCTCGCTTTGCTCGTTTTTAGACTTTCCGAATGTGTTTTTTAGCTCCGTCCACCCAAAATATAAAGAAGAGAAAAACCCTTATGCAACGTCCCGTGTTACCTCCCGAAGCAATTTTAATTACGGGCTGTTCTAGTGGCATCGGCTACCGTACCGCACGTGTGTTACAAGACATGGGATATCATGTTATTGCCACGGCGCGCAAAGCAGAAGATGTGGCGTGGCTTGATGGCGAGTTTAATGCTTTCCAATTAGATTTAGCCGATACAGCCAGTATCGAAAGTGCCTTAACCGCTATCTTAAACTTCACCTGTCATCGGTTATCGGCTGTTTTTCATAACGGCGCTTTTGGTTTACCGGGGGCATTAGAAGATATTAGTCGTGACGCGCTGCGTCATCAATTCGAAACCAATGTGTTTGGCACACATGAGTTGAATCGCTTACTCATTGCTCACTTTAGAAAACAAGGACATGGACGCATTATCTTTAACAGCTCGGTGTTAGGCTTTGCAGCAATGGGCTATCGTGGTGCCTATAATATGAGTAAGTATGCCATCGAAGGTATGGCAGATACGCTTAGACTCGAACTGTCTGGCAGTAACATCAGCGTTAGCCTCATCGAGCCGGGCCCAATAGAAAGTCGTTTTAGAGCCAATGCCTTTCGCGAATTTACAACTTGGGTCAATACCGACAACAGCGCCCATAAAGCACAATATGAAGGCATGATTGCCCGTTTACAAAAAGAAGGCGCTGCCGCCCCCTTTACGTTGCCACCAGAGGCAGTTGCCAATAAGGTTAAAAGCGCGCTGACCAGCTATTGGCCCGCAGCACGCTATCGCGTCACCTTACCAACAAAAGTATTTTGGTGGTTCAAACGCTTATTACCAACACGTTGGCTAGACGTGGTTTTATACAAGGCAGGTGGCGGCGGAAAGCGTTGAGGAAAGTCTAAGGAACCTCTGAAGAATGCAATGGGTTGGGGGCTTGGGGGAAGGGATGCACATTTTTAGCCTGTAACTTATTGAAATTGACCCTTCCACCAACTAAAAAATAAATCAGGAAGTCTGAAAAAAGGCGCAAGCCGTATTTTTCAGACCTTCCCTAAAAACAAGCGATGCAAAAACCTAATGCGCACACCTAAAAAGCCAATGGGTAGGAGGTCTGGAGGAAGGGGTTGCTAAAAATAGCATGTAACGCTTTGATTAACACCCTTCCTTCAGCTACAAAATAAACTTGGGATCTCTAAAAACAAGCGAAGCAAAGTTTTTAGAGACTTCCCTCATCTTCCTCTGGCGGTAATGGATTCATGGTTTCTAATGCTTCGAGAACCTTCGCATTGGCAAAATCGGCGGGCATTCCTGTTAGCATCTCTAAGGATTCATCTAAATGCGACACCGACCAAATATGAAATTTTCCAGCCTCGCAAGCACTACGGACATCTTCAGCCAACATTAACGACTGAACGTTGACAGCAGGAATTAATACGCCTTGCTCACCCGTTAATCCACGCATGGCACATAAACGGAAAAAGCCTTCGATTTTTTCATTGATGCCACCCACTGCTTGTACATCCCCAAACTGATTAATCGCGCCCGTTACGGCAATATCTTGACGCAAAGGCAATTGTGCAATCGCCGACAACAATGCCAAAGTTTCAGCAGCAGAAGCACTATCACCCTCGACACCCTCGTAAGTTTGCTCCATAACAACACTGGCGGTTAACGCCATCACGCGGGAGCGCATAAAACGTCCACGCAAATAACCCTGTACGATTAACATACCCTTACTATGAATGGGACCCGCCAAATCCACTTCTTTTTCAATATCAACGAGACCGTCATTACCAGGAGATGCTTGCGCCGTAATTTTAACAGGCTGGCCAAACGCCATACGAGCGACTTCGTAGACCGTCAGGCCGTTAATTTGTCCGATGCGACTGCCTTCGGTAACAATATTCAGCCAGCCAGCGGTAATCGCATGACGATACTCAGACTCTAACCGTCCCGCTTCATATCGATCTGCTGCCAGCGCTGACTCGATGGCCTTAGCATCAATCGCATCACGACCAGCGTGAAGTGCTTCATCTTGCGCACGTAACAAAGCTTCTTCTAAATTTTCCATGAGTAGTGCTAACCGTGTTGCATCCTCACCCAAACGCGCGGCATGATTACACAAGGCAGCCAAGGCTTCTGGCAAAATCGGCAGTACGCAGTCTTTTGCAACACGCGCCAACAATACCGACATCAGTGCTCGCTCGCACTGGGTATCACGAGATGCAAAAGACTCAAACTCGACCAAAGAACGAAACAACTGCCCCACATCAGAATCAGCACCCTCTAACGCATAAAACCATTCAGCTTCGCCTAATAGCAACACTTGCATATTGCCAGCCCAGTCGGGTAGGTCAAACCCGCCACCCCACAAGCTTGCAGGTTGCATCGCACGCCAATCACTACCCGACACCACGCCACCACGCAGCATCCCCTTCAGCAATGCCCATAACCCAGGTTCTTGCAATAACGATTCGACGGTTAACAGCAAAAAACCGCCCTGCGCAGCATGCATTACCCCAGGACGAACGGACAAGGTACTCACAACGCCCTCGCCACCCGTAGCACCATTACTGCCCGCAATGGTTCCTAAAAACCGCGCCAAGGTTAATGCTGGATCAAAAATAACCGGCACACCTGCATCGGGCTGATGATGCGACATGACTTGTACATCAAACACGGTTAGCCAATTTTTGTCCGTCCCAACAACCGCCAAACTGCTGACCGCTGTGGCACTATCATCAATACTCCAAAAATCTGACAATCGTGCAAGCACGTAGGTTTTTAATTCTTGCAGGTAGCGGGCAACGGCAACATCACCATCGAAGTCTGATAAAATTCGCGCCAACAAGGGGTCTAACAAAGCATTAGCAACCGATTGATTTAATGCCTTATCGGCTTTTAAGTGCGCATGTTGTAACGCTGGAAAGTGCGCCAGAGCCGCATTCAATGCTTGCTCAATTTGTTCGACCGCGGCCAATAAGGGAACACGCTGCGCTTCGGGCAACTGCATTAACGCCTGACGACCTAATGCTGCTTCTTCAACCTTTGCACGAAGGGTAAAAGAGGCTTCTTCTTGATCAATGAGAATACCCAATGTCGCTGCCAATTCAAAAACAGGACGCAATAATGCTTCTTGTTTTAATTTAAGCTGTTCTTCTAACTGTTGCACCTGCTGTTGATAAGCATGACCATCGAACAACAAGGGTAACTCTTCACGAATCGAACGCACTAACTGGGCAATAGCCGAGCGAAAAACAGCACCATAGCCAGCAGGAAGGTTAAGATAATAACCACCATTAGGCAGCGTAAAATCATGAACCAACACCACATCAAGCGGCGTTGGACGCTGTGCGGCAACCGACTTGACTTGTTCCACAACCCAATCACGCCATGCCTGTACGCCATGATCGACCACCATCGCATTCACACGTCTAGGCGAACGTAATAAGGTCGATAAAGCCGCATGCGCTCGTGGATGTAATAATCCCATCTGATCCTGACAAGAAGAAAAATCAAGCAATGACTCAGGTGTCGTTTGACGATATAGGGAAGCTGCGGATAAAGAGATAGGCATAATATTCTGAGTCTACATAGTGAAATTGTTGTAACGATAGGCTATTCTATCGTAAAGACACGTTAATCGCGGAGGATTCAATCATGGAATCTGGTGGTATTGGTGGTTTTGCGCCAAATTGGGTTGCAGCCCCTCTTAAAGCGCAAGGTTATCACTTATCTGACTCACCCAATGAGCGTCAGAGTAAAATAGCGCAACACACTCCCGAAGTCCCCAAAGCTGACTTTCCGCCTGTTATCGCGCCTGCAGAAGGTCCTGTTACCTACGCCGAGCGGCTTGGTAGAGAATCACGCCAAGGCATGGATGAGCAAATTGCCGCGAATATGCGCGCTGCGCATCAGCGTGTTGCAACCCATTACGGCAAATTACACGCAGTTGCTTAAAAACCAATACATTATTTAAAAAAGGAAAAAACAATGCCTTCATTTGACATCGTATCTGAAGTAGACAAACACGAACTGAGCAATGCCGTCGATCAGGCCAATAAAGAAGTCACTTCTCGGTTTGACTTTAAAGGAACAGATTCTGGCTTTACCCTCGACGAAAAAGAAATGATGATTAAGCTGCATAGTGAGTCTGAGTTTCAACTCGATCAAATGTACGACATTTTAACGGCAAAGCTGATTAAGCGTGGTATCGACACGCGCGCGATTGAGCGTAAAGACCCTGATATTCAGCTTAAAACTGCCAGACAGAACGTCATCGTTCATCAAGGATTAGATGCAACGATTGCTAAAAAAATCACCAAAGCCATTAAAGATCAAAAAATGAAGGTTCAAGCCGCCATTCAAGGTGAAACAGTGCGTGTTACAGGCAAGAAACGTGATGACTTACAAGAAGCTATTGCCTTACTTCGCGCGATGGATGAGCTAGAGCGTCCGTTACAATTTAATAACTTCCGTGATTAAGGAAGGGAGGTAATCAATGGGTTACATGCTGATTTTTGCAACCCCTTCCCCCAAGCCCCTTTCACGTATTCATTTTACAGATATTCGCTAAACTTTAGCTGACACTGTTGACAATATTAACAGTTAATAATATTCTAATACACATCCAGAAACTCATGTTAAGTCATGGATTACTGGATGTTGTGAGCGTTTATGATTTTGACTGGCTTTCCTCTGGATACAAGCAAGTAAAAATTGTGGGTTTGGCCTGATTTTTATCAGGCTTTTTTATTTTAACCGTGATGCTATGTTAAAAAACCACCTAAACTCCCCACACCTTCTCGGCACCTTACTGCTCTTAACCACTGTAGCACATCTTTTCCCTGCTATTTTTGCACCACTGAGCGTAGACGAAGCGCACTATGCACTTTATGGTCAACATCTTGCCCTCAGTTACTTTGACCATCCACCACTGGTCGGCTGGTTACAAGCAATCGCGCTCGTATTTGGCGAACACGAATGGCAATTGCGATTTTTTGCCTTGTTAAGCTATGCCCTTACCCTCATTCTCGTCCATCGTTACACGCTAACGACCTATAAAAACCAATCCGTTGCCAACTTAGCCGCACTACTCTTTAGTAGCATCCCTTTAATGCATTTACTGGGCATTGGATTGGTTCCTGATACCTTACTCATGCCACTCACCATCGCGCTATTTTGGCAAGCACAACGCACCTTAACAAACCCGATCTGGCGCAACTGGATACTATTGGGCTTACTCATCGGTTTAGGAGCATTGAGCAAATACACTACCTTGCTTTTTACTGTCGGACTTGTTGCCATGCTGATGGTCAGCGATGCGTGGCGCTGGTTTGCATCATTAAAGTTTTGGTTAGCGGTTTCGGTTGCAGGCATACTCACCTTACCCATTTTGCTTTGGAACGCGGAGCATGATTGGATTTCGATCAGCTATCAACTCAATCACGGTCAGCCCGATACTGCGTGGCAATGGTCGCGTTTGGGGCAAAGCCAAGTTTCTCAACTATTGGTTTATACGCCGCTCATTTGGCTATCTGCTTGGTTATTCACTTTATCATTCAAGCGATCTGTTAAAGATACACAACACAAACAATTACTGGCTTTTACCCTGCCAGCCTTGCTCATGTTTACCATCTCATCGGGTAAAGAACCAAGCCTGCCGCACTGGTTAGCGTTTTTTTATTTGCTTTGGTTGCCAAGTTTGGCGCATTATCTTCTGACACAGAACAAATCTTGGCTGAATAGCGCGACAACACTCAACATGAGCTATGGCTGGCTCATCACTGTATTGGCAACCATCTTAATGACAGTACCCAGTTTAGGCAAATCGCTTACGCCCAATCCTGCAGCCGATCTTATTGGTTGGAAAGAAGCTGCTATAAGCGCACAAAAGCTACGCCAAGACAAGGAACCACTACTCACAACGCACTGGGTCGATAGTAGCCGTATTGCTTGGTATGCACGTCCAGCGCCCGTACTGGTTTTAGACAACAGAATCGATCAGTTCGATATCTGGTTTGGTAGTCCATCGCAAGGCACGAGCGGTTTACTCGTACTATCGCCAGATAGTGGTGACGCTATCTTAACGGCGTTTAATCACTGCGATTACCTAACAAAAACCAACGAAAACTTTCGTTTCTACCGTTGCCAAGGCTGGATGGCTGCCGAAGCACCCTAAAATCCAGTGGAAATCTCTAAAAACTGCGCCTTGCTTGTTTTTAGACTTTCCAAGTTTATTTTTTAGCTGAAGGAAGGGACTTAATCAATGGGTTACATGCCACTTTGTTGCGTCCCCTTCCTCCAGACCTCCAACCCGTTTGGGTTTTTATAGGTAGCCCAGTATAATTAACCCTATTTATCCGTTCACCGAAACCTTATTCATGAAAACCGCCCTCGCTTGGCTTAAAGTCTTTTTTTCTGTTGCCCTTATTTGGTTGCTCTATCAGCGCATCGATGACGAGCAACTTTGGCAATCCATTCAAGGCATTGGCATAACAACCTTACTCATTGCCTTAGGATTACAACTGGCGAGCACGTTAACCGCTGCCTATCGCTGGAGCTTGATTCAAAAATGGTTAGGCGATCCGCCCGACACACGCTTCTATCTCAAAAGCTACTTCAAAGGTTCCTTGTTCAATCAATTACTACCCACCAGTATCGGTGGCGATGCTTATCGTATTTTTGAGAACGGGCATCGTATTAACGATCATAAAGAAGCCTTCTTTGGCGTATTTATTGACCGCATCGCGGGGTTGCTTGGTTTACTGCTCTTAAATGCCCTCGCCCTCTGGTGGCTACCCGATTTACTACCGAGCAATATTGCACAAGGCATCAGCATTATTTTAGCGATTGGCTTTGCGGGCGCGCTTTTTGGCTTATTGATGCACAAACTACCCGAATTTAAATTGCCACTCTGGTCAAGCTTACAAAAGTTGTCTGCTCGCTTTGCTCAGGTTTACAACTGTACACGCACCATTAGCATTCAGATGGGCTTATCAGCACTCACGCATTTGTTTTCAATGCTGGTTTTAGTGACCTTAGGGCAAGCGCTAGGGCTTAATTTCGATCTACTGGTTTACCTTGTGGTGATTCCACCCGTTATTTTGCTCACCTTGTTACCCCTTTCATTTGCTGGCTGGGGCATTCGCGAAGGGGCAATGATTGGCATTTTTGCCCTCATCGGTGCGCCTGAAGCCCCTGTACTTGCCCTTTCCATTATTTATGGCTTAACGCTGATTGCGGCGAGCTTACCAGGACTATGGTTTTTTGCTCATGACCGTCAATGGTGGCAAAATAATGATGAGGAAGCTCTAAAAAACTAGCTTTGCTTGTTTTTAGAATTCCCAAATTTGTTTTTTCTGGAGGAAGATGTTTAATGAATGGGTTAGATGCTATTTTTTGTAACCCTTTCCTCCAGACCTCCTACCCATTAGGTTTTGAGAAAAACCCAATAATACTAACAAAACAGACAACAAAAAGGACTCATCATGCGCGTAGACACCATGCGTCAACTTGATTACTGGCTCGGCATTCCGCTGACATTTATCTCCAGCATTGTCGTTAAGATTCAAGACATGTGGCGCAATGTCCAAGAGCAAGAAGCACCTGCATTACAACGCATTTTGTTTGTCGAACTGTCCGAAATGGGCAGCACGATTATTGCTGACCCTGCCATGCGTCGTGCGCAAAAAAACCTCAATGCCGAATTGTTTTTCGTGATTTTCGCCAAAAATCGTCCTAGCTTAGAATTGCTTGATACGGTACCGCGCGAGAATGTCTTCACGCTGCGCGAAGATAGCTTGTTCACCCTATTGTGGGATAGCTTGCGTTACCTTGCTTGGTGTCGCAAAAACCAAATTGACACGGTAATCGATTTAGAACTTTTCTCGCGTGTTAGTGCCTTATTGACGGGATTATCTGGTGCATGGCGACGCGTCGGCTTTCATAGTTTTCATAACGAAGGTTTATGGCGTGGCTTTATGCTCACACATAAAGTGGCTTACAACGCACATCAGCACGTTGCTAAAAACTTCATCGCCCTCATTTATAGCTTAGAAACAGATGAAGCAGAAGTGCCTTTTGCCAAAACCATCATTACCGACGACGACATTAAGCTGGCACAAGTCAGTTTCGATGACGCAACGCAAGATGCCTTGCGTGCGCGTATTGCGCCGCTGTGCCCAAATGGTTCAATCGAAGGGAAGCGCTTAGTCCTTATCAACCCCAACGCTTCGGAACTGCTGCCCCAACGTCGTTGGGCAAAAGAGCGTTATGCCGCGCTTATGCGTGCGCTCTTAGCTGAATTTGACGACATCCTGATTTTAATTACAGGCGCACCCGCCGAAAAAGAAGAAGCGGAATGTCTGAAAGCGCAATGCGAATCAGATCGGGTAATTAACTTTGCTGGCGCGGTTAAGTTTGCAGAACTGCCTGTTCTTTACACCATCAGCACGCTCATGGTTACCAACGACTCAGGTCCTGGGCATTTTTCTGCCATTACCCCACTCAAAACCTTTGTCTTATTCGGACCAGAAACCCCCGCGCTTTATGGCTCTTTAGGCAATAGCACGCCGATTTGGGCCGGACTGGCTTGTGCGCCTTGTGTGTCGGCGGCTAACCATCGCAAAACACCTTGCAGTCAACCCGCGTGCATGAGCGCCATTAGTGTTGAGCAAGTATTCGCTTTGGTTAGTGCAGAACTGAAACGATAAAATGCCAAAAAGCAAACCACTGGTTATTGGCATAGCGGACACCCTAGAGCGTCCGCTCACGCCAATGCAGCGAAAATTTAACGATCAGCTCAAAAAAATTGAAAAGCAAAAGACATTGCTAAGCGAATGGCAGTTAGCCAGTGACCGCTGCCAGCAAGATGCCATGAAAAAACTCGACCCGCTCAAACAACAATTCGCCCAACATCAAGCGCAGCTTATCACTGTGCTGGATACCGCCTATACCAGCGAAAAGCTCACCAAAGCACAAAAAGCCAAAATCGCACATCTGATTAGCATTCTGTGTATCGAACTGATTGAACGACATGGTCGAGATGAATTCAAAGCAATCTATAACCGTTACCAGAGCGATGACGAACCTGACTTTGAAACACAAGAGCAAAGCCAAGCGGATGCACTCAAAGCCATGCTCGAAGATGAGTTTGGTCTCCAACTCGATGATGATATTGATCTCAATGACTCAGAAGCCATCGCGCAAAAGCTGTTTGAGCAGCAAGAAGCCAGACGCGAACAGGCACAGCAAAATCGGGAGCAACGTCGAAAGTCGGCAAAACAGCTAGCGAAAGAAGCCAAGGAGCAAGAAGAACAAGCTGGCATGAGTAAATCCATTCAAGCTGTTTACCGTCAACTGGTCGCTGCGCTACACCCCGACAGAGAACCCGATGCCAACGAGCGTGAACGCAAAACAGCGCTCATGCAAGAAGTTACCGTTGCCTACGAAAAGAAAGACCTAGTGAAACTGCTTGAACTACAACTATCCGTTGAGCAAATCAATCAGCACACAATCAATACCCTTGCCGAAGATCGCTTAACGCATTACATCAAGGTGCTCAACAATCAATTTCAGGAACTCAAAGAAGAAGTCGAGAGCATCCAGCACCATTTTCGTGCCATGCTCGGCATCCCCTATTACGAACCAATTTCACCCAAACGCATCACCCAACTGCTCAAAGAAGATATACGTCGCTTAGAATATCAAAACAAACAACTGGCCGAAGATGTACGCCTATTTCAGCAAGACCCTAGCTATCTGAAGCAGTGGTTAAGGCATTATCAGATTTAAGCCGAGGCGTTAGCCAACCACTCAAGCAAGCCCCCTCCCCTTGCTCCGAGATGATGTCAGTACACAGCATAAGTACCCCTTCACAGCATATAAAAATATTTAGTTAGCGTCTTGTGTTACATGATGGGTATACTCTGACCAACGCCGCAATCATAAACACGGCATAACACAACATTTAGGTGTATCCACAATGAACATTACCCGTCTATCTTTTGGGTCTCTGTACCCATACTCCGTCTCTACGGCACATGCCGCTTTATTTCGCTATCCATACGTTTCAACTTGGCAATTGTCTTTGATACAGTTTGTATCATCACGCTCGTTCTCCAACATAAAACCATGAATTTTTAAAGGGTTCATTATGAGTCAACATGCCATCATATTGTTTACATTATGCTTATCTATAACCAGTATCGTCAGTGCAGATGAAACTTGCAGTAACATACCTATGAAAGATCGTACCCAACAAGAGCGATTATTTCACTCTTGTTATGAAGATCTTAATACCAACAAAACGCAACAGTTCTATTATAAAGACCCCTTTATTTGGACGCTATCTCAAGAGTTTGCTGATAAGTTTGCTATGCCACAAGAATGGGTTGATCCTGCCTTGAAAGGCGCATTGGCATTGGCATGGCGCACAACTAATATTGGTCAAACGATGTGTGGTCATGGTGGCAACCCCAATGCGTGTTGGCCTGCTTTTACCTGTCAGTTGGATGTGTATGTCGATAACAAAGCCCCCATTCCTTGGCATACCGCAGATACTCAAGATTTTGATTGGCGTGGTTTAAGCTCTTACAGCTATTTGCCCTATCGTTGGCCAGAATCAAGACAAACCAAGAACCTAGAAGAACCTGTAGAATCGAGACCAAAACCTGTATATTTTCAGCGAACTAACCAGCCTAACGATATAAAAGGGGGTGACTTGGTTTTTTTTGACCGTCAATTCGCGCCGGGTATTACCTTGCTTTCTTTTAAGGATGCTTGCCCTTCGGCATCTAAAACGATTCAAGAAGAACCACCTAGCAGGTTAGGTTTTACCACAAAAAAAGAAATTGAAAACACCCAAGGATCACCTAAGAATTTTGCCCATATTATTGAATTCCCATTAACGTTTATTCGTAAAATTGCAAAGAAACATGAAGAAGATAAAG
>CAZSGH010000065.1:0-12307 GCA_964606405.1 uncultured Francisella sp. | reverse complement strand
GCGGGGTCTTTAAGCGACTTACCATCGAACTGATGCACGCAAGGGCTGCGTTTATCTTCGATATAGTCGCCCAAACCCGGTGTTTCCTTATGCGCAATCACACGCACCCCTGCGAGACTACCATCTGCCCATATGCCGACTAATAGTTTAATCTCACCACTGTAGCCATTGGGAGCCGTAACTAACAAGAGTGCCGCAACGGGCTGATTATTGTCTCGCGCACGAAAGATGGTGACTGGCTTTTTGCCGTCTAAACTGGGTTCGTTGACGATGAGCGTGTCAGTTGTCAATGCATTGTTATAACGATCGCTGGGTACAAGGCTATTCAGCTGTGCTAATAGTGCTTCTTGTTGATGTTGTTGTAAAACTGGGGTGGCAATTTGATAAACCACCGTTAGCAATAGGGCTGCAGCAGACGCAAAAGCAGCAAGCATCAAGGCTGGTCGCATCATGGTGCTATTCATGATGATTTACCTTTGTTTGTCCATGACCATAAACTCGGGGTACGGTCATACTATCAATCCAAGGCGCTAACATGTTCATCAGCAATACCGCAAAAGCAACAGCATCGGCATAACCACCCCACGTACGGATGACATAAACCAATACGCCCGCACCTAATCCAAAATATAAGCGACCAGTGGGCGTGGTGCTGCCTGTCACAGGGTCGGTAATAATGAAAAATGCTGCTAACATGGTTGCACCCGAAAAGAGGTGAAAGAGTACGCCAGCATAACGCTCAGGATCGTAGGCATGAAAAGCGGATGCCAAAATCACCATCGCCAGCAAAAAGCCAACAGGCATTTGCCAACGAATGATGCCTTTATACAATAGCCACAAGCCCCCGAGCAAAAACGACATATTCAACCAGAAGGAACTGTTCGCTAACTGTCCACTCTGAAAAATCAGCTCGTGGCTAAAAATAGCGCTGAGCGTTTGATCGTTGAGTAATCCTGTTCTGGCTGCTTCGAGCGGGGTTGCCCCCGTGAGTGCATCCAATGCCACACCATTTGGCAGCGTGTTAGTAAAAATATAGTCGATGGTTTGCCAAGCATCTAATGGATTCGCTACCAAGGCATTGGGCAGATGCCATACTGTCATCACGGCAGGGAATGAAATCAGCACAAAAGCATAACCCGCCATCGCAGGGTTGAAAATATTGTAACCTAAGCCACCAAAGATGTGTTTTGCCAAAATGACCGCAAACAATACGGCGCTGGCGGTAATCCACCAAGGCGAAGTAGGCGGTAGGCAGAACACAATATCAATCGCGGTAAGCACCACCGACCAGTCAAGCAAATAAGGCTTAATGGGCTTTTGTCGTAGATAGAGCATCGCCGCCTCGGCTGCAAAAGCGACGCTTAAGGCGATGGCAATGTGCACAAAAATACCAATGCCAAAAAAGTACGCATGAACAAATAGGGCGGGTGTTGCAGCCATTTGCACTTGTAGCATCACCTTGCGAACGTTTTGTTGTCCCCAATTGTAGGGCGAAGAGTGTATTTGATTCATGTTAACGTAATTCCTTCGGGGCTTCTGCTGCTTGAGCTGCTTCGTCAGCAGCCATCATGGCGGCGCGTTTGGCAGCAAGGCGATTGCTTCGCTCTTGCTCTTCGGCGGCTTTGCGTGCGAGTTGGTTTTCGTGACGTTGTTTGGCGCGTTGTGCGGCAATTTTATCGTTATTAGCAGTGCGTACCGCAACTTTTCCATGTCGATAATATTGCACCAGTGGAATGTGACTGGGGCAAACGTAAGCACAACAACCGCATTCAATGCAGTCTTTGAGATGCAAGGCTTCGAGTTTTTCTAACTCGCCAGCTTTGGCGTGCCAGTAACGTTGTTGCCGTAACAAATGAATCGGGCAAGCATCCATACAAGCACCACAGCGAATACAGGGTAGGGTTTCCGCTTCTGGTTCGGGGGGATTAGCCAAAATACAATTTGTGGTTTTAATGACGGGCGATTGAAAGTTGGTAACGGGAACCCCCATCATCGGGCCGCCCATCAGCCACTGCGCATTTTGCTGTTTTAATCCTGCCCAGGTCACGAGGTGATTGAAGGGCGTACCAATCGGAGCAAGCACATTGCAAGGGTGTTCAATCGCAAAGCCCGTAATGGTAACCACGCGATTTAAAACAGGATTGCCGACGGTAACCGCATCATAAACAGCTGCTAAGGTCGCAACGTTGAACATGATTAAGCCAAGGTCGCTACTGTGTCCGTCACTAGGCACTTCTTTTGCCGTGAGCTGCGTAATCAGTTGGTCTGCTCCGCCCATTGGGTAGATGGTGGGGACTGGTACTATGTCGAGCTGAATGTTTGGATATTGGGTTGCGTGCTGATAAACCGTTTTCATTGCTAAAGCTGCTTCGGGCTTGTTGTCCTCGATGCCAACAAGGACGCGTGTTGCGCCTAAGGCATGAGCCACCATCAGTGCGCCTTCGATAATGGCAGTAGGACGCTCACGCATCAGCATGTCATCGCAAGTGATGAAGGGTTCGCATTCAGCACCGTTGACAATCAGCGTATGGATTTGTCCTGTTTTATTGGCGATTTTGCGAAAGCTTGGGAAGCCAGCACCGCCCATACCAATAATGCCCGAGTGCAATAAAATCGCTTTTAAGCTCTGCGGACTTGTTGGAATTGAGCGCGGCGTAAAACTTGCCATCTGATTGAGACCATCGGGCGTGAGCACAATACAGCGACTGTAAATACCCGAGGCATGCGCGATAGGGTAATCACCGATGTCGGTAATGGTTCCTGATGTTGGGGCATGTAAGGGAACGCCTAAGGGTGGCGCACAGCGAGCAATGAGTTCACCAGCCAATACTTGTTGTCCGATTTGCACCAAAGGTACTGATTCAGGACCAATATGTTGGTTCAGCGGTAAAATCAACTGTGCTGCAAAAGGAGCGGTCTGAATCGGTTGATGGGTTGACATGAGTTTGTTTTGTGCAGGGTGTACGCCACCATGAAAACTTACCTTTTCAGTGAGTTGGTGGATAAAACCATCAATTTTTTCAACGAGCTTGGCGATGATCATTTTCTTGCTCCTTCACCAATCGGGCCGACAGGTTTTGGCCATTGCCAATTACGTTGCGTCACGGCAGGTTCTTCCATGACGATACAGTCCGTCGGACAAACGGGGATGCACAACTCGCAGCCCGTGCATTCGTGGGTAATGACGGTATGGGTAAATTTAGCCGCACCAATAATGGCATCGACTGGACATGCTGCAATACACTTCACGCAGCCGATGCATTCTTCTTCTTTAATAAACGCAAATTGTTTTGGTTTAGCTTCTGCTTCAATAGGCTTGATTTCTTTGCCAGTCAACTCAGAGAGCATAATGACAACCGTTTCTCCACCTGGGACGCAGAGGTTAATGTCAGCCTCGTCGTTAGCAATGGCTTCGGCATAGGGTTTGCACCCTGGATAACCACATTGAGCACATTGCGTTTGTGGCAGAATGGCATCGATTTGCCCAATTAAGGGGTTACCATCGATATGGAAGCGTTTTGCGGCCCATGCGAGTAAACCACCAAAACCCAGTGCCAACAGGGTAAATAGCGCTAAGGCAATAAACTCGCTCATTTCACCAACCCTGTGAAGCTCATCAGAATACAACGCTGCGCCATGCTCATAATGCCAGCCGTCACCAATTCAATTTGATTATTATCTGCTGTCATCATTACTTTACCAACCCTGCGAAGCCCATGAACGCCATTGACATAATGCCGGCCGTCACCAACGCAATCGCGCTACCCTGAAAGGCAACGGGCACATCGGCTACGGCAATGCGTTCGCGTAGGCTGGCAAATAAGGCTAACACGAGCGCAAAACCAGTACCCGCACCAAAGCCATACAAACCCGCTTGCAGTAAGTTGTGCTGTTCTTGCACGTTAATCAGTACCACACCTAACACAATACAGTTTGTGGTAATGAGCGGCAGATAAATGCCTAAAATGGAATATAACATCGGAGAAAGCTTACGCATTGCTACTTCGGTAAACCCGACCACTGTCGCGATGGTCAAAATAAAGGCAACGGTACGTAAAAACTCGACCTCAAATGGCACGAGCAGATAAGCATGTACCAAATACGACAAGATGCTTGAGAGGGTTAAAACAAACGTTGTTGCCAATCCCATACCCAGCGCGCTGTCAGCTTTTTTGGACACACCCATAAAGGGGCAAAGCCCTAAGAACTTTACCAGTACGAAATTGTTAACCAATACCGTACTGATAAGAATAAATATAATGTCACTCATTGTTGGCAGCCCGCCTAGTTTAATTGATCGCATTATTTTTTTTAGTTGCGATCTACCGTAGTCATCAGTAAATTACTTCACACGCATCCCAGGTTGCGCGCCAGAATCAGGTGTTAGCAAGTAAAGCCCACCATCACCGCTGCCCGCAAGCACCATGCCTTCCGACATGCCAAATCGCATTTTGCGTGGCTTGAGGTTGGCGACCATTACCGTCAAACGACCTTCTAACTGTTCTGGGCTGTAAGCGGATTTGATACCTGCAAAGACCTGACGTGTGCCGACACCAATATCTAACGTCAACTTCACCAGTTTGTCCGCTTCAGGAACCGATTCAGCTTTGACAATACGCGCCACACGCAAATCGATTTTCATAAAGTCTTCGATGGCAATTTCATCGCTAATGGGTTCTAATGCTAATTCCGTTTTTTCGATGGCGGCAGGTGCGACTGCGGCAACTACTGTTTCTTGTTTCTGTTGCGGTTGAGCGGCAACTTGGGCAGCATTTTCGGTCATCATTGCCTCGACTTGTTTGAGTTCTAAACGGGTGAATAGGGCGGTGTAAGCAGCAATTGCATGATCTTCGAGTGCGGTTTGGGCGCTGTTCCATGTCCAATCGCTTTCATTCAAGAAAGTGCGTGCTTGCGCCGACATTTCTGGCAATACAGGTGATAGATAGACCATCAATACACGGAAGATATTGATCGCCAGCGAGGTGGATTGATGTAATGCCTCACGTTTTGCTTCATCTTTGGCTTGTTGCCAAGGCGCAACGTCGGCAATCCATGCATTCGCATTATCAGCTAAAGCCATAATCTCACGCATGGCATGTGCAAATTCGCGTTGTTCGTATAAGTTTGCGATGTTCGCAGCAGCAGCTTGATAAGGGGTTAATAATGCTGCATGTTCAGCATCACATGTTGCCAGTTTACCATCGAAAAACTTATGCACAAAACCCGAACAACGACTAGCAATATTCACCAATTTACCGACCAAGTCGCTATTGACGCGCTGTACAAAGTCTTCCATGCTCAAGTCGATGTCTTCAACACGACTCGATAATTTGGCAGCAAAGTAATAACGCAATGCTTGTGCAGGCAAATGCTTAAGGTAAGCTTCTGCCGTGACAAATGTGCCACGAGATTTAGACATCTTCTGACCATTGACGGTCAAAAAGCCATGTGCAAATACGGCTGTTGGTGTGCGATAACCCGCCGCATGAAGCATTGAAGGCCAAAACAGGGTATGGAAATAAACAATGTCTTTACCAATAAAATGATAAAGCTCAGTATCGCTATCGGCTTTCCAATAATCATCGAAACTTACGCCCGTTTTATCGCAATAAGCGCGGAAGCTACCCATATAACCAATCGGTGCATCGAGCCAGACATAGAAAAACTTATCAACAGTATCGGGAATTTCAAAACCAAAATAAGGCGTATCGCGTGAGATGTCCCATGCTTGTAAGTCGTCTTTGAACCATTCGTCTAATTTATTGACTAACTGAGACGGCAAACGTCCTTCGGCACGAATCCAGTCCGACAGCCATGCCTGCAACTTTGGCAACTCGAAAAAGTAATGACGCGAAGTTTTTGAAATAGGCGTTGCGCCCGTAATGGTCGATACAGGGTTTTTCATATCCAGTGGGCTGTAGGTAGCACCACAACTTTCACAACTGTCGCCATACTGATCGGCAGCGCCACACTTAGGACATTCGCCTTTTACGAAACGATCGGGCAGGAACATTTCTTTGACTGGGTCAAATGCTTGTTCGATGTCTTTTTCGCTAATTAGGCCAGCTTCGCGAAGCTTAATGTAAATGCCTTGCGCTAAGGTCTTGTTTTCTTCGGAATGCGTGCTGTGATAATGGTCAAAGCCAATGCCAAAGCCTGCAAAATCGCGTGTATGTTCTTGCCAAATACGGCCAATCAAGGTTTCAGGCGTAATGCCTTCGTTTTGCGCGCGCAACATAATCGGTGTGCCATGTGCATCGTCGGCACACACGTAGGTGCAGTTGTTACCCATCAGTTTCTGAAAACGCACCCAAATATCGGTTTGGATATATTCAACCATATGCCCCAAATGAATCGGACCATTGGCATAGGGTAGGGCGCTGGTGACCAGCAGACGGCGTTGTGTAGACGACATAGTACGGAAAGCCTTGCATCGTAATTTGATATAACCCACCATTTTACTGTATGGGAAGCGTGTGGGCAATGTCGTTCTTTTGATACACCATGTTACAATTTGCTCCTTACATAAAAAACAAGTCGGGCATATCCATTATGAAATCATGGCTAAACAAACTCTTTGCACGCGAGTTAAGTGCAGAACATCAAGCTAAGTTATCCTCAGCGTTGGATTCAATTATCGATGTTTATAGTCAGCAATCGCTAGCGCATTGGCTTGTTGATGCGCGTGTTGGGGTTCTGGGGCTGTCTTTGGTCTTTGAAGTGCCTTATCCTGCCAAAAGTTTATGGTCGCACTGGCAAGCACAAATAAGCGCGGCTTGTGCTGCGCAAGACTTAACACTCGCAGCGGTTGATTTTGTAACGCGTGTTTTACCGCGTCAGACGCAATCAAACATTGAGCCGATTGCAGGCGTTACCAATGTGATTGCGGTTGGTTCTGGTAAGGGTGGGGTTGGTAAAAGCACTACCTCGGCTAATTTAGCCTTGGCGTTAGCCGCAGAAGGGGCAAAGGTTGGTGTGTTAGATGCGGATATTTATGGTCCGAGTATGCCAACCTTGTTCGGTTTGGTTGGGAAAATGCCGCATAGCAGCGATGGTAAGACGATGGAGCCGTTAGTTGCTTATGAGGTTAAAGTCAATTCGATTGGTTTTTTAGTCGAAGCTGACTCTCCCATGATTTGGCGTGGCCCCGTCGTTACAGGGAGTTTAATGCAACTCATTAACGAGACTAACTGGGGGAGTTTAGACTTTCTGATTATTGATTTACCGCCAGGTACAGGCGACACGCAATTGACCTTAGCACAAAAAATTCCTGTTTCGGGTGCTGTAATTGTGACCACGCCACAAGATTTGGCCATGCTTGATGCGCGTAAGGGGTTAAAAATGTTCGAAAAAGTCAATATTCCTGTGTTGGGTATTGTTGAAAATATGGCGATGCATGTTTGTAGTGCCTGTGGACATGTTGAGCATATTTTTGGTCAGGGTGGCGGCGCAAAAATGGCGCATGACTTTCAGGTGCCTTTATTGGCATCTTTACCGTTAGAAATGTCTATTCGTGAACAAGCCGATGGCGGTAAGCCAACCATGGTTGCCGATCCTGAGGGTGCAATTGCCGCTGCTTATCGAGGCCTAGCGCATCGTGTTGGTGGCTTATTGGCGCAACGTCCGCAAAGTTTTGCTAATAAATTCGGCAAGATTGAAGTTAAAGCAAGTTAAGCTTGGGAACACTTGTAAAAGTTTAACGGGTTGGGGGTTCTGGGGGAAGGGGTTGCAAAAACTTGCCTGTAATGAATTGATTGAACCCCCTTCCTCCAGCTAAAAAACAAAAATAGGAAGTCTAAAAACGAGCGAAGTGAGGTTTTTAGATGTTCTCAATAGCATAGATTCCCGCCTTCGCGGGAATGACGCGTTATTAGAGAAAGCACGCTCCTAAACGAAGGGTTGTACAATCTGAACATCGGGAAATAAGGCGCGAATATCGGCTTGTGCAGCTTGGTCAAAGATGAGTTTGACATTGGGTCCTGCGTCTAGCGTTGCCCAACAGGCTAGGCCTGCCTCTCTTGCTGCCCAAATGGTATGCAATGTTGCTAAGGTTTCGGGTAGCCAATAGCATAATGCTGGGTAGGCAGAGATCATGGTGGCGTGCATTGCCAGTGCATTGTGTTCAGCAATTTGTCCTATTTGGGCGATATTGCCTTGTGCTATCGCAGGGATGATTTGTGCTAAATGGGCATCAACCATTGCCTTCCAAGCAGGATAAAGGCTTAATCCTTCTACCGTTTGTTTCATGCCCGCGCGCGAGCTAATCGGTTTTGCTTTGGCAGATAGGGTTAGTAATCCAATGCGTAGATCAGGTAGGGTTTGATTCAGTGGCACAGCGTATGAGTCCATGCCATCTGCTTGTTTGCCAGCTTGCCAATGCACCAAACCATCCCACAACGAACGTGACGCGCTACCTGAACCAATGCGTGCCAACACCGATAGTTGTGTCTTGTCGAGTTGCCAGTTAAACAAGTCATCCAATGCTAAGACAAGTGCTGCATAGCCAGAAGCCGAAGAGGCGAGTCCCGCTCCTGTTGGCACATCATTTTGTGTATCGATCACAAAGCCCATATTAGGGGAGGTTCGGAACAAGTCCAAATAACGGCTCGTGCGTTGGCTAAAAGGGTGATCCGTTGCCAATAATAACCCATTGAGTGTGATTTGATCTTGCCCATCACATATACTGATGCGTGTTTGTGTGCCTAAGGTTCTTAGTCCCACGGACAAGCTGTCGGTAATGGGTAAGTTAAGCTCGCTGTTGCGCTTGCCCCAGTATTTAATCAGAGCGATATTAACGGGGGCGTAAGCCTTGCCTTCGGTTTTAGTGACTGTCGATTGTCTTTTGGTGAGTTGTTGAATAATTTGTTGTGCTGTTGTCATGTTATTCTTCTTTCGTTATATAGTAGGCTTTTTGAGCCGTTGTTGTGATGGCTAAAGCATCATCTAATGCCACGCATGGCGTTCCCAAACCGATAACGCAGTCGCCTAAGCCAGAGCCAGAAATTTTTGCACCAACAATACCATCGGTTTGTCTGAGTCGATTAGCGATATATTCCAATGTGTTATCACTAACACCTAAGGCGTTCATTAGTCCGTGCGCCATATTCATACAGCGTCCGATTTCGATCAGGTCGCCATTACCAATTTGCTCTGCAGCCATCTCGGTAATGGTAGAGACACAATCAAGCCAATGTAAGAATAACGGGTGGGTATCTGACCATTGCGCGTTAACTTTGGCGATCACCACGGGTGTTGGTGTTTTGTAACCGCAGTAAACACTGACAATCGGCAATCCATCGGTAAGGCGGGTAATGGCTTGTTGAGCAGGATGAAGCATCATAACGCCCCCTGTTAGCGCTGCTGCTAAGTCTGTGCCAGAACCTGTTCCTTGTACAGTGCGAATAATGCTCAGTCCCAGTTTAAAGCGGGCATCAATACTTTCTAAGGTCGAATCCAATAGCGAAAAGCCCGTGACCATTGCCGCTACCACGGCGCTCGAGCTTCCTAACCCTTGGGTATTGTTAATATCGCTCGATATGGTTAGGGTCAGTCCCAGTAATGTGTGTTTTGTTGTTGCCTTAAATTGGGCTAAGGCTTCCAGTACAAACGTCAATTTTGGATGGGCATCAAGTCGTTGCCAGTCGGTAAGATGTTCGCCCAAAGACGAGAGAATTAAAATCTTATCATCATCCCGTGTTTGCCAATCAATCGTGAGCCACGTATCAATCGCGCAGGCAATCGCAGGGCGAGCATGAAGGACGGCATGTTCACCAAAAAGCATTAGGCTACCAGGGGCGCGACTTTGCCAGTGTTTCGTCATTTTGTATTTCAGAGTCCTTCTAAACTTAACGGGTAGGTGGTCTGGAGGAAGGGGGTGTTGAAAACAACATCTAGCCCATTGATTAAATCCCTTCCTTCAGCTAAAAAATAAACTTGAAAAGTCTAAAAATCTCACTAAGTGAGGTTTTTAGAGATTTTCCTCGCTCAATTCCGATAGTAACCAATAGGTATAACCAAATTGCTGACACAGGGCTTTGGGTTCTCTATCCGCCAATAGCCAGAAGAATCCACCGCCATTACCCGCAAGGCTTCCAGCTCCGCATAACTTCCCCGACCAGCCGTATTGTTCTTGTGCTTGTTGCGCAAAGCTTTGTACACGCTGCGGCACAACGCCAATTTGGCAGAGATTGCGATGGATGAGAGAGACAAGGTTACCAATCTCTTTTGTATTTTGTCGAGTAAGCGCGTCTTCGAGTTGCGCTGTTTTTTGTGAAAAGTCTAGCCATAGCGATTGATTATCTTGATGATGTTCTCGAACATAACCGACGCAATCAGACGTGTTATGTTGCGCTTTTCCTGTGTCGACAATATAACCCATCAGTGGAAAGTTGGCTAAGGCAGTCGCCTTGCTATGATGCCAACGGCTTCTATCGCTGGTGATAATGGCTGCCACATCTAAGCCCGATGATTTTCCGTGTGCCAAGTTTTCCAATTCAGTGCCAGCCGATTGATAGTCTTCATGGCTCAGCGTTGTTTCTGTGAGCGCTGACAAACCACGCAACAGGGCAATAATTAAACTGGCAGACGACCCCAAGCCTTGCCCGATCGGAATGTCGCTGCGAATCTGACAGTTGAGCGTTGGCAAGACATAATGTTGCTGCCACCAAGCGAAAACAGCCAGCGGTAAATCAGCTAGCGCTTGTAATAAAACCGTTGACCTGTCGGTTTGCCATGCACGATGTCGCGCTTTGAGCGCTTGCCAATGCGCATCAAGTGTCGTCTCAGTCCAACCCACTTCTGTTGCATTTGTTAGCCCAAGCCGATTGCTTGTACTTAGCGAGAGGTCGCAGTACGTCTGCCAGTTCAGGCGCGTGGTGATCGCAGGTGAGCCATAGATAACGGCATGTTCACCTGCCAAAATCAGTTTAGCGGGGGCGCTGCTGGTCAGCATACTGACGCTTATGCGCACGAATCGCACTCAGGCGGAAACGCCCTTTGGTATAAACAGGTAGTTCTATATTGTCGCTACGCTCGACTTCACCAAATTGCTTATAAAACGATAAGTAGCGTGAGAAGCTGAGCTTTTCACGGCTTGCCAGTAAGCGATGATGTGAGGCTTGATATAGATGCTTTTGATAGTCTTTGCCAACAATGCCTGTAAAAAACTCGCCGACACAGCCCGAACCATAACTAAATAGCCCAATACGCTGATTGGCTAAGTTATCGGTATCTGTTTCGAGTAGCGAGGTTAAGCCAAAGTACAAAGAGGCACTGTAGCTGTTGCCGACGGTCCGGTTATAAATTAACGAAGCGCCCATGACATGAGTTAACTCATCATCGTTAGCTTCTAAGCCCGCGATTTTCATTAAGCGACCATGCGCTTTAACAGCCATTTTGCCAAAAGGCAGGTGGTAGCAAAAACGGGCAAAATCTTGGTAATTTAGATTGCGTGACTCGCTGAGTGACTGCCAAGCATGTTTGAGTGCCGTCAGATAGACCATCGTTGAGTATTTGCCATCGACTAAAGCCGTATCGCGGTAGTTAGGACGCCAAAAATCCATCACATCTTCGGTGTAATAGCCTGTACCTGTTTCGAGTGCCAAAATGTCAGCCTGATTCGTGACAAGCATGGCAACTGCACCGCAACCTTGGGTGGCTTCGCCTGGCGATCCTAGCTCATAACGGGCGACATCGGAAGCGATCACCAATACTTTTTCGTTAGCGTTGACGCGTACCATGTTGGCCGCCATTTGTAGCGCTGCCGTTCCCGCGTAGCAAGCATGTTTCAGTTCGACAACGCGGCAACGGTTCGAAAGTCCGAGCAGACCGTGAACGAAAGCACCAGCAGATTTGGATTGGTCGATGCCACTTTCTGTTGCAAAGAGTACCGCTGTAATACTTTTAGGATCAAACTCGCGCAAAATAGGATCCGCGGCATTGGCGGCAAGGGTAACGATGTCTTCATCAGGTGGCAACACACTCATGTCATCTTGACCTAAGCCGACATGGAATTTCTCAGGATCTTCACCACGGGCAGCGGCAAAATCATCCATGTCTAAGTAGTAGGGGGCTGTGTATAAGCTGATGCGTTGGATGCCAACAGTATTCATCGGTAGGCTCCTTCAGAAAGGTCAATCATTAGGCTATCGTTGAGTCGAATGGCATCAAGATGGCTTTCACCTAATAGAAACATGGCAATGCGAATTTCTTGGGCAATTTGTTCGATGGTCTGAATCACTGCTTGTGTAGACTCCATTGCGGGTTGCAAAAAGGGTGCTGCCATACCACCGATACGTGCACCTAATAC
>CAZSGH010000064.1:0-12457 GCA_964606405.1 uncultured Francisella sp. | reverse complement strand
TTTGCCGATGGCAAAAGCTACGGAAGCCAAGTGGCATTATTGCTACACGGCACCTTAACCCATAATGGTCGCTCTAACTATATTGATTTACAAAACAACCTAGCCAAGCAAGGGATTAGCACGCTATCAATGAACCTGTCTTTGGGCTTAACAGATCGTCATGGTGAATACGACTGTGCAACACCGCACACTCATAAGCATACCGATGCCTTAGCTGAAACAAAATTCTGGCTCAACTGGCTAAAACAACAAGGCGTAAAGCAGGTCACACTTATTGGTCACTCGCGTGGTGGTAACCAAATCGCTTGGTTCGCCAATGAAAACGATAGCACGATGATTCGTAACGTTGCATTACTTGCCCCCGCAACAGGCGAACAACAATCGGCAAAAGACTACCAAGAAAAGTATGGCAAGCCACTTGCGCCCATTTTGAAAAAAGCACAGGACTTAGTAAAAGCGGGCAAAGGCACAGAGATGATGAAAGATATCGATTTCATCTATTGCGAAAAAGCACAGGTAACAGCGGCTGCCTTTGCCGACTACTACACGGTAAAGCCACAGTTTGACACACCTAACTTATTAAAATCGACCAAAAAGCCAACACTGTTATTTATTGCTTCCGAGGATCAATTTGTACCCGAATTGGCAGCGCGAATGGCAGCGGTTAAAGGCAACAAAAACCTAACCATTGAAACCATTGATGGTGCTGATCACTTTTTTATGGACTTAGCAAATGAAGATGTTGCGGCATCCATTGCTAAATTTATGCAACAAACACCCTCAAAACAATGACATCTAACAGACAACTCAAAGACCAACTATTCGAACAAGTTGCACGCCTAACCAAGGCAGTTGCTAGCCCCAAACGACTCGAGCTCATCGAGTTGTTGGCGCAAGCCCCCAAAACCGTTGAAATGCTGGCAGCCGAAGCACAAATCAGCATCGCGCTAGCCAGTGCGCACCTTAAAGCACTCAAAGCAGCCAATTTGGTGACGAGCGATAACGAAGGCAAACACCGGCGCTATCGCTTAATGAACAGCCAAGTCAGCCAACTGTGGGTCTTATTGCACCAGCTTGCAACGCAACAACTTCCAGAGTTAGCACAGCAACTCAGCGCAACCATTGGTGTTAAAAGCAACATCCCCGACACAGCCACCTTGGTTCAACTGAGCACAGAGCAACAAATACAACTTATTGATGTTCGACCCGAAAATGAATATCAACAAGCACACTTACCCGCAGCGCAATCCATCCCGATCGAACAACTCGCAAACCGACTGAGCGAACTCGACAAAAGCAAACCCGTCGTTGCTTATTGTCGCGGTCCATTTTGTCTTTATGCTCGCGATGCCGTAACCTTGCTCACCCAACAGGGTTTCAATGCCAGCCAGTGGGCAGATGGTATTGCCGAATATCACGCACAACAAGATTAAGCAATGGGAGCCTCTAAAAACCTCGCTTCGCTTATTTTTAGATTCCCCAAGTTTATTTTTGGCTGAAGGAAGGGTTTTAATCAATGAGTTATATGCTGTTTTTGGCACTCCCTTCCTCCAGACCTCTAACCCATTAAGTTATTAGTGCTGCCTCAATCTAAAAATGAGCGAAATGCGTTTTTAGATTTTCCTTATTGATTACACCCATAATCCTGACACCCATCTCCCACACAGCGGTAAGAACTTGTGGTGGTATAACTTTGCCCATAACGCGCAGTTTGACTCTCGCAGCGCTCTTGTTTCTTCACCGTACGCTCGACTTTATCCGTAAACGAGTCAACTGCTTGCCCCAATTTATCGGTGTATTTCTCTATTGTTGTGCATCCCGTTACAAAAAAAACGAGCAACACCGCGCTAAATAGAAATAATCTGTTCATAAACCTGTCTCATTAGCACCTAATAGCTGCCATGATAGCGATAATTCGGATAAAATACCGCAGATAAAACGATCAATTTTTGCTATTTTGAGGGCATTCGCCGATGGAAACGACCAACTTACCTGTTAATGACGTACTTTTTGTTCTCATCGGTGCGGTCATGGTTCTTGCGATGCATGCAGGCTTCGCTTTTTTAGAAGTAGGCACTGTACGTAAAAAGAACCAAGTTAATGCACTGGTTAAAATCCTAGCCGATTTATCGGTTTCTACGCTAGCCTACTTTTTTATTGGCTATGGTGTTGCTTATGGAACGAGTTTTTTAGCCGATGCCCAGACACTATCTGCTAATGCTGGCTACGAATTGGTTAAGTTCTTTTTCTTAATGACCTTTGCCGCAGCTATCCCTGCCATTATTTCGGGCGGCATTGCTGAACGTGCTAAATTCAACCCTCAGTTAGCGGCATCCTTTGCCATTGTTGGGTTTATTTATCCCTTCTTCGAAGGCATCGCTTGGAATGGCAACTTCGGCGTACAAGAATGGTTAGAAGCAACCACTGGTGCTAAATTTCACGACTTTGCAGGATCTGTTGTGGTTCATGCCGTTGGTGGTTGGATTGCCCTTGCTGCGGTCATTCTCTTAGGTGCTCGTAAGGGTCGTTATACCAAAGATGGTATGGTATCGGCGCATCCACCATCAAACATCCCTTTTCTTGCACTAGGCTCTTGGATTTTAATTGTCGGCTGGTTCGGCTTTAACGTCATGTCGGCACAAAAAATAGAAGCCATCACCGGCTTAGTCGCACTCAACTCACTGATGGCCATGGTTGGCGGTACACTGGCCGCCATCATTGTCGGCAGAAATGATCCAGGCTTTGCCTACAACGGCCCGCTCGCTGGCTTAGTGGCGATTTGTGCTGGTTCAGATATCGTACATCCTATTGGCGCACTCGCTATTGGTGCTATGGCTGGTGCCATGTTTGTCTATCTGTTTATCTTTACCCAAAACAAACTCAAGATTGATGATGTGCTGGGTGTGTGGCCATTACATGGTATTTGTGGTGCTTTTGGTGGTATTGCCGCGGGTATCTTCGGCATGACTGCGCTGGGTGGTTTGGGTGGTGTTAGTCTTAGTGCACAGCTAATGGGTACAGCTATGGGCATTACTATTGCCTTTGTCGGTGGTTATATCGTTTACGGTTTACTCAAGAAAGCGATTGGTATTCGCTTATCGGAAGAAGAAGAGTACGATGGCGCGGACATGACCATCCACCGCATTACAGCAACCCCTGAGCGTGAAACACGCTGGTAATCTGCTGCCGCCTTCATCCTAACCTTCTCCAAAAGGAAGAAAAGACAACAAGTGCTCCGATTCCTTTTAGAACACAAACCGCTTTCCTGCTTGCGGGAGAGGGTTAGGGGATCCCCCATTCAACATCCAACTTAATAATCTGGCAACACAAATGACACAAACCGATGCAAGAGCACACCCACATCATGCGGTATCACTAACAGGAGAGCTTGTTGCTCGACCTTCGATCACCCCCTTAGATGCAGGATGCCAAACCCTATTACGTGAAAAATTGCAAAGCTTGGGCTTTCATTGTGAAACGCTTGTCTTTGATGATGTCACTAACCTATGGGCGCGTAAAGGCTCTACAGCCCCCTTATTTGTCTTTGCTGGTCATACCGATGTTGTTCCCACTGGCGACCCTGCTCGTTGGACATTCGACCCTTTCACCCCAACCATTCACGATGGACAACTCTATGGACGCGGTAGTGCCGACATGAAAGGCGGCATTGCTGCTTTTATCGCCGCACTAGAAGACTTTTTAGCGCAGCACCCTAATCATGCAGGCAGTATTGGCTTACTGATTACCTCGGACGAAGAGGGTGATGCCATTAATGGCACGGTTAAAGTGGTCGAAACCTTAGTTGCGCGTGGCGAAAAAATAGACTATTGCCTCGTTGGCGAACCCACCGCAGAAAACCTGCTGGGTGATATGCTCAAAAATGGACGCAGAGGGTCACTATCTGGCAAACTCATCGTACAAGGAAAACAAGGGCATATAGCCTACCCTCACCTTGCAGACAACCCGATTCATCGCGCCGTGCCCGCCCTAACAGAGCTGACACAAACGCTGTGGGACACAGGTAACGAATTTTTTCCAGCGACAAGCTTTCAAATTTCAAATATTAAAGGCGGTTTAGGGGTTAGTAATGTCATTCCGCCCGATATCACCATCGACTTTAACTTCCGCTTTTCGACAGCCAGCACTGCAGACGGACTGAAAGCGCGTGTTGAAGCAATTTTGGCATCTCACAACCTGACCTACACCCTAAAATGGACACTATCGGGCAATCCTTGGCTAACCGAACCTGCCGAATTGGTTAATGCCGCTGTAGCAGCAACGCAAGCGGTTACAGGACTAACGCCCGAACTATCGACGGGCGGTGGTATTTCTGATGGTCGTTTTATTGCCCCTACTGGCGCTCAAGTTATTGAGCTGGGTCCACTCAACGCGACCATTCACAAAATCGACGAACGAGTGGGTGTCGACGACTTAATTCAGTTAAGCAACATCTATTACCATATTTTGAACAAACTATTGAGCACTTCTAAAAACTCAAATAGGTAGGAGGTTTGGAGGAAGGGGCTGTAAAACGCAACATGTAACCCATTTGTTAATCCCCTTCCTTCAGCCAAAAAATAAACTTGGAAATTCTAAAAACGAGCGAAGCGAAGTTTTTAGAGATTCCCTACTCAAATAATAAGGAGACAACATGAGCGGACTATCTTGCGACAAGTTATTAAACTCGACAATTGGTAAAGATCTAAGCAGCGATGACTGTGCCATTTTATCGAAAATAGCCCAAACCAAGCATCTTGATGACAAAGAAATACTCTTTGCCGCAGGCAGTTGTACACAAACGTTATTCGTGATTTTAAACGGTAAAATTGATGTCACTAAAGACACCCTTCCTGGTGAATGGACAAAAATTCATACCTTGCATGAAGGCGATATGGCGGGTGAAATGAGTTTTATTGATGGTACAACACACTCGTTAACCTTGCGTGCTCATGGTAGCGCAGAATTGCTCTGCATCGAAAAAGAACCCTTTGAAGCCCTACTGCTCAGCCATCCGCATGTTGTTTACCACATCATGCGAGCCATCACGCGCGCAACACACCATGCATTACGCCGCATGAATGACCAATACATTGAGTTGAATAAATTTATTACCAATCAATACATGGGCTAATCAGAAGCGACCAGCTACGTCTTCCCCTTTTAAGGGAAGGCATAGCGAGGTGAAATGTTCATTGATAATGTTGTTTCATCGATTGATGATTTAGCATCATCCTTTTTAACAGCAACAGCTTCCTGATGTTGTTTGGCTTTCACAGAAGCAACCTTAGCTGAGGCAACTGCCGCTTGTTTTGCTGCCTCCGCTTTAGCTGTCATGGCTTTTTCAGCCTCTTCTCGCGCAGCTTTCAAAGATTCGACCTGTTTATTGGTCAACTCTTGTTGCGCTGCTAAGTCACGAAGTTTTTTGTCGTGCATCTTAATCTTTTCTTCCACGACTTTAACGCGGGTAGAAATGCTCGATGCCGCCCAAACCTGCTGGGTAACGGCAATACCTGCCACAACCCAAAATATTTTCGCACCTTTGTTCATATCAAGCTCCTTACACAGAAAACCTCAAGGGAGGCTCTGTGGCACCTCTAAAAACCCAATGGGTAGGAGGTCTGGAGGAAGGGGATACTGAAAAAGCATATAACCCAATGTTAAAAACCCCTTCCTTCAGCAAAAAACACTTAGAACGTCTAAAGACAAGCAAAGCGAGGCTTTAGATGTTCTCTATGTATTAACGAGGAGCCAAGTCATCGGGATCAAAACAATTGGTTCCGCAGCTCGACTTCACGGGTGAGTTATACGCCTGATCGCTATAAGACATGTAGTTGTCAAAGAAATCACGATCAACGAAAACCTCAATCACTGTTTCATAGTTGTTATCTGCCATCGGCGTGACGCTGATGACACGACCACCACGAACCAAGGCGTTAACACGCGCACGGAACGAATCGCTTTTCACAGCCATCGCACTAACCGTGGTGTTGCCTTCAACTTTAACACCATTAATCTGTTCTGCTAACGCACGATAAGCATCTAACTTAGAAGCTCGAATCGCCATTAAGCGTCTCTGACCTGGTGTATAAGCTTCATATAAGCTTTCTGTACCATAACCAATTGCCGAGATACGCACACGCTCACGCGCAACGGTACCTGAAGCGGGTTTTACTGATTCAGACTTAACCGAATCTGCCTTAGTTGTACCACTATTATTAGCCGTACAACCGACAACTGCAATCGCGCCAACGATCGCCAAACTGAGCACGGGCATCAAGTGTTTCATGATAATACTTCCCTTGTGGTTGTTTCATTTTTCTCTCTCTCCCACTGCCAGTATTGGTCAATGCTTTTTGTGCTTTTCGCAACATTATATTTTGTATTCATCAGGTTGATATCCTATGGAAACCCATCTGATTTACCCATTTCTCGGCTCCAACGAGCACGGAACTGGGGATCATCCGCCGGCTTTACCTGCACAGGTGGTGCTACAGGTTTTTCTTCCGCTTTTTTATCAACAGCCGCCTTAGGCGCAACACTCACAACCTTGGGTGGTGGCTTGTGTGACTTAACTTCAACTTCAACCGCTTTCACTGCTTCTGTTAAAGTTAAGGACTGTAGCTGCAAAGCTTCCGACTGTTTGTTAATCTGCTCTAGTAGCTTTTGCGTCGCTACTAATCGCTTCTTCACATCTAGGATATCGACCGCTAATGCTTTTACTTGAGCTGAATTAGCTGTTTTTTCAACTTTTTCGACAACAGGTGCTTCACTATCAGACGCTTGCTCACCGTCTGCAGCAGCATTTGCTTGAATTTCTTCACGCATCGCTGCTTTGCGCTCGCTGGCTGACAAGGTCTTACTCGATGCTGGTACTGTAGGTGCTACATGAGCAACCACAGGGGCTTTTTTCAAGGTCTCGATAGCCTCCGCTATCTCCGCCAACTGTGTCGCTACATCAGACAATTGCGTGCCCATTGTTTTCAACTGCTTGCCACTGTCTTCGGTAATCAAATAAGCCTGACCAACATCATTTTTAATGCTGTCTACCGTTTCAACTAACTTAGGATCAGCACTAGGTGAGGAAAGTAATCCGCCCAAACTAATACCAATCGCAGCCAATACCAAAACGATAATCACACTGCTAAAAATAATAATTAACTTTTTAATTGAATCCATTTCTGCGTCCGTCCATGTTTCGGTATTGTTTGGCTGTTTGTTTTTGCTGTAAACCGCTGGCGCTTCACGATCATCATGTTCAGCAACAGCATGAGCGACAGGAGCAACAGAGGGTGTCACTTCGGGAGCGAGTGTTGGAGCTGGTGTCGCAGCTAGGGTTGGTTCAGGTGTCGGAGGCAATGTCGGTGCAGCTGTTGGTACTGGCGTCGGAGCAACGGTTGCCTCAGGCGCTGCTGCCTGCTCTGCCAAGGCAGAAGCCCAAGGATCCTCCTCAGGCTCAGGTTCAGGCTCAGCCGCAGCACCCGCCTGCTCTGCCAAGGCAGAAGCCCAAGGGTCTTCCTCCTCAGGCGCGGCAGCTTGTTCCGCTAAAGCAGCCGACCAATCATCGGCAGCAACAGCTTCAGTCGGTGGAACAGTTGGAGCCGACTCATCATGAGAAACAGCTTCTATTTCAGCCGCATCTAAGAGCGCATCTAAACTGTCTAAATCCAATGAATTAAAATCTGACACACATTTGCCTATTTTTACTGAATAAGTTAAAAGGTTATCGCCCAGACAGTCAATTTCTGAAGGGAACCCACCCAACTAAAGCAAATCTTATACCATAAACCTTAGAAAATCTTTAATAACTCAATACTCGTCATCCTCACGTATGCGGGGATCCATAAAATCAAGCAGATAGATTCCCGCTTTCGCGGGAATGACGGATTTTTTGAACAGCCCTAAGGATCAACTTGATCAACCTGCCCGTCTCCCAACCAAACCAACGGCAACTTAATATCAATATGATGATTCTCGCCCATCGACAACTCCCCCAAACTCCCCTCTAAAACAGAACCATCATCCCAAACATCCCGTCCCAAACGCAACTGCAATAAACGTCCAGCATCCTGCCCAAGTGCCTGAAAAAAGTCGACAGCGATAGGCGCTCGGCGCATTGCTGATAACTGATAATGAGGCATAAAGGTTTTCATTCGTCCCCAATTTGCGGCACTACGTACATAGTCCGATAGAGAATTCGTACCAGAATCAACCCAATATAAACTGAGTTCTTGTCCCCATAAATAATCAATCTGATAAGATAAAGTTAAAGCATCGGCCAAAGGAGCAACAATAACAACCGCATCTGCATCCTGCCTGACCCATGGATAAGCATGAAAGGATTGTGCCAACAAATTGGTTAAGCTTTGCACCCGTTCTCGCCCTTTACGACTACGCAGCAAAACACTCGCTGCAGCTGCCAACTCCCGCGGCTCACGATAACTCACCCAATCGACCTGTTCTGCAGCACTGACCGCTAAAAGTGCATCGTGTAATCGCTGCGAAACCGCATCCTGATGGCTTAGTAACAAAACCTTTTCTACACCTTTATCGGCTAAATGCAACGCAAGCTGATAAACAGGCAATTCTGTTCGCATGGCTAACTGCCAAACATTCGCATGTTGCTTCGCTGTTTGATTCAAGGCTAATACAGGTATTTTGGGTGCCAGATCAACCAAAGCACTGACATCATTTTCATGTAAAGGACCAACAACCGCCGTCGGTCGCAAACGCATAACCGCTGCCCATGCAGAAGCAACATCAGGATAATCATCCTGATTCACCAAGACGACCTGAGCCGCTAAGACCGATTTAACCCCCTGAGCAATCGCCTTACTGGCCGCGACCTGACCCGCCGTACTTTGCGGCAATAACAACACAATCGACTCGGCAGCCTCAGCTATCGGAGCCAAACAAACCCAGACAGCAAATAACAACCCAACACAAAATCTTTGGGTACATCTAAGGAACCAATAAGAAGGAGGTCTGTAGAAAGAGATTGCTAAAAATAGCATCTTACCCATTGATTAACGCCCTTCCTTCAGCCAAAAAACAAACTGAGGAAATCTAAAAACAAGCGAAGCGAGGCTTTTAGAGATTCCTTTTTGTTGTAATAAATCAATCATGGGCGCTTAATAAATTGTTCAACACCTCACGCACATCTCGAGACAAACGCTCAATTGTCGACAAAGATACCAATGCCGCTTGAGCCAACTCGCGCCTAGCTGCAGGCAGCTTTCGCCAAACATTGAAAGCTTGTAATACCCGAGAAGCAACCTGATGGTTGATCGCATCTATCTCTGCCACACGCTGCGCAAGCAAACGGTAGCCCAATCCATCGGCTTGATGAAAAGCAGTTGGATTAGCACGTCCAAAACTACCTAATACGCTGCGCACACGATTAGGATTTGTCCAAACGAAGCTTTTGTGGTGACACAAGGCATCGACTTGTTCCGCTCGCGCTAACGGATTGGTTGCTTGTAAACTAAACCACTTGTCCAGAACCAAATGATTCTGTTGCCAACGATCATAAAATAACGCCAAACCCTCTACTGCCTGAGGCGCGTTGTTATGTACCAATAAAGTCAAAGCAGATTGAACATTAGTCATACTATCGCTCAAACGAACTTGCTCAATCGCCCAATCAAAAACAAACGCATTTTGAGCCTGAGCCAAATAAGAAAACAACAGATTGCGTAACGCACGATGCCCCATCGCTTGTGCCGAAAAAGTAAAACGCGTCTCACCCGTATAACGCTGTGCAACGGCAATAGTTTTCTGCTCCAAAGAACGACCCAACCACTCACGCAGTGCACACATAACCGCCAACAACTCATCTACCCACAAAACATCACATTGCTGAGCACAATAATCAAAGCTCGGCAAACGAAGCGCTTCTGCTAACCAACCCGCATCCAATGCAACATCATCGAGCATGCTATGCAGCAAAGGTAATAAAGATACAGGCGGTTCAAAACCCTTTCCTGCACGCAAGTCCGACACGCCAGACAAAATAATCAGCAGCCATGCCTGCTGCCAACCTTCCCAACGATTAAACAAATCATCATCGTACTGCGCTTGCCATAACCAGTCCGCCAAGGTACGCTCTGACGTTAAAACAACAGGTGCAGAAAAATCACGTAACAACGACAACTTTGGTGCCTGCTTCACCCCAGAAAATGTAAAAGCCCCCTCTTGCGTATCAAGCCACAACACACCTTCACTATCATCCCATCGTCCTTTACCTGCCGACAGAACACACGATTGACGCTCACCTTGAATATTAAAAATAGCCAGCGCAATCGGAATTAACAACGGCTGAAAATCACTAACATGTGGCAAAGACTGCTTAAAGTGAATCACCAACTCGCCAGTTTCAGCCGACCACTGCTGACTCATGTCCAAACGTGGTGTTCCTGCTTGCGTATACCAAGCATGC
Source organism: uncultured Francisella sp. (assembly GCA_964606405.1). GTDB lineage: Bacteria > Pseudomonadota > Gammaproteobacteria > Thiomicrospirales > Thiomicrospiraceae. Next base: position 2,022 of record CAZSGH010000064.1, on the reverse strand, counting down.
ATTTGTGATAAATCAACACCATTAGCATCACTCATCGCTTGTCGGAACTCATGAACGGTTACCGCCTGTCCATCATGACGCGCAAAATACAAGTCCATACCCTTGCGAAAACCGTCTTTACCCAATAGTGTTTGATAAATGCGCACCACCTCTGCCCCTTTTTCATAGACAGTCGCGGTATAAAAATTATTCATTTCGATATAAGAAGCGGGTTGAATCGGATGTTGTAAAGGCGAGGCATCCTCGGCGAATTGAATACTACGCAGGCTACGCACATCTTCAATCCGCTTCACCTTGCCCAACAAGGTTTCTTCGGTGTAAAGCTGATCACGAAAAACGGTTAAGCCTTCTTTGAGCGTTAATTCAAACCAGCTACGACAGGTAACGCGATTACCTGTCCAGTTATGAAAATACTCATGAGCAATCACGCTATCGATATTGGTATAATCCACATCGGTAGCCGTCTGAGGATCAGCTAAAACAAAGCGCGCATTAAAGACATTTAAGCCCTTATTCTCCATTGCGCCCATATTAAAGTCATCAACAGCAACGATCATGTATCTATCTAAGTCATAACAACGCCCAAAACGCTGCTCATCCCAACGCATCGACTTTTCTAACGAGACCAATGCATGCTCACAGCGTGTGGCATGATGCTGCTTAACATAAACCTCTAAAGACACGGCTCGCCCTTCTGCCGTTACAAAAGGACGCTGCTGACAAACCAAATCACCAGCAACAAGGGCAAACAAATAACAAGGCTTAGGATGAGGATCTTGCCACTGAGCATAATACCAACCATCTTGAACCATGGCTCCTTGCTCGAGCAAATTACCGTTCGACAATAAAACAGGTGCCAAAACCGCAGGTGATTCAATACGTACCGAATAAATCGCCATCACATCGGGACGATCCATAAAATAAGTAATCCGACGAAACCCCTCTGCCTCACACTGCGTACAGAACACCCCATCCGACAAATACAGCCCTTCTAAGCGAGAGTTTGCCTGAGGATTAATTTCTGTTTCAATTTCAACCACTGCCGAATCTTGTGTTATCGTTAACGAGAGCTGCTCGTTGCTTAACTGATACGCACTTGACAACACATCGCTACTGTCAACCTTTACCGAACGCAAACACAAGTCCTCACCCATTAGCGTCAATACATCAGAATAGATGGCATCTGGATTGCGTCTGATTACCAAACGGCTATAAACACGGGTTTGGGTAGGATCCAGCACAAAACGCAAATCTACTGTATCAACGAAAAAAGGCGTGGATTGGTAATCAGAAAGGTATTTCGCGGTTAAAGGTTCAGCAATCATTAAAGTGGCTCAAGCGTAAGAAAAAATAAGTTCGGTTTTCTATTATAAGTGATAGAGGGCACATCTAAAAACCCAATGGGAGGAGGTTCTGAGGAAAGGCTTGTTTAAATGACATGTAATCCATCGATTAACCCCTTCCTTTAGCCAAAAAACAAATTTTAAAAGTCTAAAAACTAAGCAAAGTAGGCAGTTAGAGGTTTCATAGAGAATAGCACACAAACAAAAAAGCCTTCTTGGTTTCCCAAGAAGGCTTTTTATCAGAATCGAAGCAGTAAAGAATTACTGAACAACGAACTCTACGCGACGGTTTTTAGACCACGCAGATTCGTCATGACCTTCAACCGCTGGACGATCTTCACCAAAGCTCACTAACTTGATACGGTTAGCAGCAACACCGTTAGCCTTCAATACATCAGCAACAGAAGCAGCACGACGCTCACCTAAGCTTAAGTTGTATTCACGTGTACCACGTTCGTCACAGTGACCTTCCAAAGAAACAGACTTAGATGCGTTAGCATTTAAGAAAGCTGCTTGAGCTTTAATAACTGGCATGAACTCAGCTTTGATTTCAGCACGGTCAAAATCAAAATAAACTTTTTCACCAGCAACAGAAGCGCGGTCAGCACCAGCACCAACAACAGGCGTAGCAGGAGCTGCAGTTGTCTTAGTACCTTCTTCTGTAGGTGTAGAAGAACAA
>CAZSGH010000063.1:0-12681 GCA_964606405.1 uncultured Francisella sp. | reverse complement strand
CATAGCCCGACGGGGCGAATAGCGGTAATCCTAACCGTGTGGGGGTGCATCTTTTACAAGGTAATCACTGGAGGTAGTGGTTATGACGTTTCAAAGACATTATTACAAGTTAGAAGAAGCTGCTAATGATTTAGGAGTTGATAGGGATACAATTGTTCAAGAAGCGATGCGAGGCAATGTTTTATTGTCTATTCCTACTAAGAGATTTGGAAAAATTGTTAAAATTGATTTAGACAATGATCTAGCTATATTTGAAAATATAGAAAAAAAAATAATGAAACAAAACATTACAGATAACAATAACTCGTCAGTGCCATATTTTTTTACTGTTGATTTAAATAGTGATGATCAGTTGTATCTTCTTGAAGATAAAAAGCTAAAAATTAAGGCATATTGTATTATTGATCACTCCCAAAAAAAAGATATTCCATACATTAGTCTTAGATTAAATGGCAGTGATGAAAAGTTTATTTATTGTTATTACGAAATGTATGAAAGAGAAATAACGATTGATGATCTTGTTATTACATTTAATGAACTTGATCGCATAAGATCAGTCATAAAAAACCATCCAACATACGACAAGTTGCGAGCTGAAAACGAAGCATTTAAGCAGCGCATAGCCGAACTAGAAGCAGCACAAATGCAAGCAACCCCAGAACACAACTCCTATAAATGTCTAAACAGAATCATCGAGATTATTGACAAATTTGCAAATAGCAGCGAATTTTGTAGATATGGCACTGGCACACAACAGCAAGACATCGTTGCATGGTTGAAGCAACGAACAAAAACACGCCACGAGGCAACGCATATTAAAGAGCTTATAACAGTACATTACGGCATAACAACAACAAGAAAAAAATAATCATATCGGGGACATTCACCCCAATATCCCGATATTCTCACCGATATATCAAACCACATCTAATAGCTTCCGTACTTACTTAAACAGCAGTGAACACGGAGGCTACCATGCCACAAGCACTATCAATTATCGACAGCCGCCAATCATTAGGCGGCATTTCTCAAGCAATGATTTATAAGCTGATTAAAGAGGGTCAATTGCGCTCGTTCAAAATTGGCGCTCGTCGTTTTATTTCAATCGAAGAGATCAAGCGATTTATTGCAGAGCAAGAAGCAAAAACGGAGGGCAAGGTATGAATCCTAGTCTTTCAGATACTCTAATATCGTTTGGAATATCTCCACGCAAAATACCAACAGAACCCGCTATAGGCAAATTTTATCGCGACGGTGCCTATTGGTTAAAAATTTTATCATTCAACGTTGCAGTTTTTGGCAATTGGGCAACAGGCGAAAAAGGCGAATGGTTTGCAGAAAAACCAACGGACAAAACCGAACTCGCACGCAGGCATAAAGAAGCCAAAGTAGCACAAGCCCAAGCCCACCGCGAACAAGTCAAGCAATGGGAAGAAGGCGCGCTTAGAGCGCGGCGTTGTTGGTTCAATTCATGTATTGCTGTCGATAACTATCACCTGTATTTGCATAAGAAACAACTTAAGCCATATGGGTTGCGTCAATACAACGGCTCGCTTGTTGTGCCAGTTTACTCGATTATCGACAACAAAACCAAAAGCTTACAATTAATCGAATCCAACGGATCAAAACGATTCCTAACAGGCTGCAAGATGGCTGGCGGCTATTTTGTATCACGTAGGTACAAGGCAGACGAACAGATTGTAATAGCAGAAGGATGGGCAACCAGCCAAAGTCTAGCGCAACAATGGCATATAGACGGCTGGCATGTTTGTGCGTTCAATTCTGGCAACTTGATCAATGTAGCAAAGGCTCTGCGCAAGCGTCACCCATTCGAACAAATCATCATTGCAGCGGATAACGATGTGAGCGGTGCTGGACAGATCGCAGCAACACAAGCGGCGAAAGCAATCGGGGCAAGTGTAACCATGCCAACATTTACCGATGACGAGCGGGCAAAGTTTGGCAAGGTGTCGGACTGGCAGGACAGATGGGCAATTGACCAGCTCAATATTAAGGAGGTAGCACGTTATGCAGATTGATAACGATACCGCTATAGAAGTTGCGAAAGTTGCGACACTAGAGAGCAATGCTTTTTATGATTCTATGTTTGACCCCCTTGCGACTTCTGCGACTTCTGCGACATGGGATAGCGAACCATTACCATTATTCAAGCGTGCGACCGCTGGCAAACCCTACCCCATAGCAGAATTGGGCGATGTTTTAGGAGATGCTTTGCAAGAATTAACACAGACAGTACAAGCACCAGTGCCACTGATTGCTAACAGCTTATTAGCAGCCGCTGGCTTGATTGCGCAACCATACGCCAACGTGCGCCTCTTGCATGGCACTAGCGTTCCCGTAAGCCTGTTTGCAATCACGGTTGGTGATAGTGGTGAGCGCAAATCTGCGATTGATAGTTATGTGCTTGCACCAGTGCGTGCCTATCAGAAAAAACTATCTGAGCAATGCAACACCGACAAGATGAGTTACGAAATCGAGCGGCAAGCTTATGATGCTGCATCTCGCGCAGCTAAGGCTACGGGCGGCAAAAAGAAAAAAAGCATGGATGATATTCGTGACGAACTGGAATCACTAGGGCAACCACCAGCACCACCGATTGAACCAGTGATTTTATGTAGTGATCCAACAGCAGAAGGCATCTTTCGACAACTCGCAGGAGGACAACCTAGCATAGGCGTGTTTACCGACGAAGGCGGCTTATTTACCAGTGGCTTCGCTATGCAAGATACTAATAAATTAGCAACACTTGCCCGAATAAGTAAGTTATGGTCAGGAGACTCTTTTGACAGGGTACGCGGAGGCGACGGTGTAAGTGTCCTTTATGACCGACGCATGAGCTTGCACCTCATGATGCAAGGCATTGTTGCACGCGCATTATTTAGCGATGGCATAGCCAACGAGCAAGGCTTTCTGCCCCGATGTTTGATTGCTTTCCCCGATACCACTGCTGGCGAACGCCTGTTTGTTGACCGAGACCCAATGAGCAGCCGAGCATTAAAACGCTACTTTGCGGTTATGAGTGATATTTTAGAGTCGCCAAAGCCAACAAGCGAGCGTAACGAACAGGAACTTACACCACCGACGCTGGAACTAAATCATCATGCACGCGCAATGCTTATCCAATTTCATGATGACATTGAACGTCAATTAAAAAGCGATGGCGACTATTTTGCAATCAAAGGTACTGCCAACAAGATTGTAGAACACACCGCACGCATTGCAGGCGTAATAACTGTGGTGCAACATGGTGCAAATGCTGGCAACGACGGCGTTATGATTGATGAAACCATCATGACCAACGCTATCACCCTAGCCAGTTGGTATCTTGATGAATGGCTGCGCATTTACAGCGTGGCTGCGATACCCGAAACCATCCAACTAGCAGAGCTGTTACAGCAATGGGTGCTCAGTGATAGAAATCCGCACGCACCCTATTTTTATGGTCGCCATGTTCTGCGCTTAGGGCATAACCGACTCAGGACAAAGACTTCTTTAGAGGCTGCGACCTTGACGCTAGAAGAGCACGGGCTATGCCGTAAAATTGGCGTAATGATGTTAGATGGTGTAATCCGCCAAAACGTGTACGAAGTCAGGCCGTTTGATGACTGTGTCGCAGAAGTCGCAAGAGTCGCAACCCATATAACTTCTGATATTGATTATCCCGTCAGCGCAAACGCTGTTGCTGAGGAGGTTTTTTAAGATGACTAAATCGACAATTGACCAAATTGCAAGCAGTATGAGTAAGCGCGAGATAGTGAATATTTATGACCTGCTACGCCATAGTTATAGGTTTGAGGTTATTGGCAGCAATCAGCTAAAAGTAACTGGACTGGATAACGACCATCTTGTTGATGACCACATACGCGGCATCATCGTCAGGTTTAAGACAGAGTTTATTGCACTTACAAAACAAAGAGCGACTGAGGTGAGCATATGCCTGAAAAAACATTAACATTCAAGATTGTCGTCAGTAGAACTGGATTGTCACGTTCTACTATAAATGATCTGCGTGAAAAGGGTAAGTTTCCTAAGGCTCTTCAGTTATCAGAAGGTAGAATCGGTTGGCGAGAAAGCGACATTGATAACTGGATTAATAGTCGTCCCGTCGCTAACATCGAGAAAAAGAAAATAAAGTAGGGGGTTGGTTGTTAGTTCGTTGCCGTGTCCCGCAAGGGACTGGGCAATCCCCTAAGCATAGCTCACGTGTGCGCAGCACTGGTGAGCGGTGGCTATCTCTCTATCCCCTGAGCCTTGTCGCTGTCTTTTGTTGTTTCAGGCTGGCTGGTGTTTTTACTGTCTTCTAGCGCAGTCTGTTTTTCACCCGATGATTGTTTAACCAAGTTGGTTAATTCGCGTTTGTTGTCGGTGACGATACTAATGCTATCTGTCGCGCGACTGGTGGCGACATAAAAATCTCGCTGGTTCATCAGATTGGTGCTGGTCGATTGCGCGTGGTAAATGACATTGTTAGCGGTTAATCCTTGGCTTGAAAAGGTCGTTTTGGCATAGTCGTGATCGATATTGAGTGGCTTGCTGCTGTCCAATGTCATAGTTTTGCCGTTATTGGCATTGGTTATGGTAACGCTGTTACTGTCGATATGGGTAACAGTGGCAGACTGGTTGGTGACATAACCTGCTTTTAAGTCGGTAGCATTGAAGCGTACCTGATCGCCGATGCTGAATTGTCTGGTTTCGGTATCGCTAATAGTCGGATAGGTTTTGGCGAGATCACTGGCATCAATCGTTACTTGTTTGCCATTATGGTTGAGCGTCAGCTCATTGCTTTTCGTGTGCAATTTGGTCACTATGGCTTGATCGCCTTTGTTGAGTTGGTTCGATTGTTTTAATGCGCTGCTGTTAATGGTCACTATATCCCCAATTTTATACACGCTGCCGACAGCGCCTTTTTTTAATTCGGTTTTACTGACATCACGTGCGACTAGGGTTTTGATAGTGGTCTCTTGGCTTGGTAATTGTCCCGATTGTTGTAGTTGGTGGCGTATGGCATTATTAAGGTCTTTCACGCATTGCCTTGTGGGATCGAGCACCAATGTTTTGCTTTGTTTCTCTTTGCTTAGGCTGGCATAAGCGGTTGCAATGGTTTGAATACGGTCATTGCGCTCTTTCAGCTCAGTGATTTGACCATTGCGTTCCAATAGCGTCATCGCTTGTTGAATTTTCGGTTCGCTGGGCAGGGTGTGTTGTACTGTTTGTTTTAGTGATTCGTCTTTTTGGCGAAAAATGGTGGTGATTTCAAAGGTTTTAACTCCAGCATCAGTCAGTTGTCCAAAAGCCGAACCAGCCCCAATACTGGCTTTTTGATAACGGTCTCCACTGTTAATGACTCGATGTCCCGCTTGATGCGAATGCTCTAAAAAGGCTTGCATCTGCTGGCTCGATGCTAGTCCTGCTTCGTCGTGAATAACAATTACTTTTTTATCTTGTAAGGCTTGGTGCGTCGGATTACTGGCATCAGCTTTTCCTTGGCTTATTTGATTAATCGCTGCCATATAACCACTGGTGGTGAGCTGTGCATCGGCTTTAATGTCACGTTGTAATTGACTCGCTGCCGAATGACTGGGTGCAACAGCAATCACCGTATAGCCTTGTTGTTTGGCGATATCGCGCACCGATTTTAATACCGATGATGTTTTTGCTGTTCCCGCATAACCTTGCACTTGGGTGAGCTTGCCTTGATGCGATAGGATTCCGACAACAGCGGTGCGCTGTTCCTTCGTCCAATGTTTTCCATTGCTGGCATCAATTGCGATTTTGACATCAACGGCTCGCGCGGCTGATTTTTCTGACGTAATGGCATGTCCCTTAAAATAGCCGCTATTGACTGCTAAGGTTTCCAACTTGGTGCTGACTTTACCGATCCATGTTGGCTTTGATGGGGTATTCATTGCCATGGCGGTGGTGAGCATTTTCTTTTCGGTTTGTTTTGCTTCGCGGGTGGTGATAGCAGGTTTCGTCATGATCGTTTTGGTATGGCGGTCATAGCTGCTGAGTTGTCGTGATTCAATGTCACCGTTATCGCGCATAGTGTTCATGGTGGCATTCAGTTGTTCTTTACTGATAGCGGGCTGTTGCTGGTCGCAATTGAGTTGACGGTAAATGCTGTGCTCAGAAATAACCGCATCTTTTTCCGTTAAGACGGCAATGGTATGACTGATACGATCTGTCATCTGTTGTGGATTTGATGTAGCTTGCTTGATTTGTTCTGTGCTGGGTATCTGTGGTGTCCAGCCCAGTGCTTTGGCTTGCGATTGCCATTTTTCGTGTAATGCTTGCCTGTCTTGGTGCGTTGGTTTCGCTTTACGGGTTTTTAAGGTGGCAGTGTCGCGTTGTTCGGCGGTCGATGATTCACGTGTTAATCCCTGTTTTGACAGTTCTGCTTCTACTTGGGCGCTGCGGTTAGAAAAAGCATCTCTGACTTTTTCAGGTACTGCGGTGATTTCAAAGTTTCCCTTTTCATCGCGCGTGGTCGCATAACCCAGTTGATTGAGCTTAGCTTCTAGTTCGGTTTTATAAATACCATCAAGTTCGCGCTGTAATTTATAGAGGGATTCACTGGATACTGAACGCCATTGACCATCGGCACTTTGGGTGACATTGAGTACTAAGGCATGGGTATGCAGCTGCGGATCTAGTTCACGGCTTGTGTCATGACGAAAGGTTGCAGCTACCATTGAACCCGTGATTTCTTTATGCACTTCTCCGTTAGTGCGAATGCGAGTAACTAAGTGTGCTTCATAATGATCGAGTGCTGTTTTAACGGCATCGTCATGTGCATCTGAAATACGATCATCTTTTCCGACCAAGCCTTGTACAGAAACCGATTTAGGTGCCGAAAAGGTGACATCCCAGCCAGGACGGTGTTCGCCTTCACGTCCGACTTGATCGCCATTGGGTAATTTGCCGTTTAATAGCGCGGTGAGTTGCTCGTTATTGATAGTTTTCCCACTTAACCCAAGAGAATCACTGCCTTTACAGACATAAGCAGATGAGGCTTGTCCAGATTCGAGATAGTAATTATCTTGGGTTAGGTACTCAGCCGCACCAGCGGCTGAGTGTAAGGCGGTGACGTTAATCATCGCTTAAATATCCCATGCTTTGGGTGACGGTGGTAACACCACACCATCGGCATCAGGTATTGAGGTTCGAGTCTTCTCATCAGCACCCAACTGCTTTAATGCTACCCGCATCCAAGGTTCATTGCGCTCTGCCACCTTTGCAATGCTCACCTTGACCGATACAGGTGAAGCAATCCCTTTAGATGACAATACACCGTGCAAGTCGGGTAACTTCATCAAAGTGGTATCGGTTACCGCAGAACGCTCGTTGATGCTTTCCGATTGACCTTGGCTGACGCTGTTGGTCTTGCCACGCGAAGAGGATTGATTTTGATGCATCTCACGGCGTAGTTGTTTGCCCAATCTGGCAGAAACGTATTTAGCCGTTTCAGGATCAGACACGCGCAATGAAAACAAACTCGAACACAAGCCAGCTAAGGCATTGGCATCATCGGCACCATAAACTGCTTTCAACTGACTCATGTTCTGCAATGCCAATACACCTGCCACCCCATAACCGCGGCCTTGAGCCAATAAACGACCCAATACAGGTAATTTCGGCAGTGATGGTAACTCATCAACAATAAACCAAATACGGCGGTTGGCATTGGTTGATTGCGATAATATATGGTTAGCCAACAACTCCAACTGCGCTGCCACAATAGGTGCACCTACGGCTTTAACCGACTCAGGTAATGGCAAGAATAACCAACCAGCATCATTTTTCGCTAATCGTTCATTCAGCCATGCTTTCAATGAGAAGCCAGTGCCTGATACCTCGGGCAAATAACGCAGTGCACGCATTTGACCTTTTAACTCCGACAAAATACTGGCGGCGGTTTTCTCATTGCTAAAGTCAGCAGCAACTTCGGTATTAGCAAGCCACGTCTTTAATGTCTCTAAATCAGAGGTCATTAATTTATCGAGCGTTGCCTTAACCGTTAATCCTTCTCGCTTCCCCGTTCCTAACGCCGCCACTAACACCATACGCGCCGCTTTCGACCAGAAAGGATCACTTAGGTTTTCCTTAATCACCGCTTCTGCAAAAGTCTCGGCATAGAGTTGGCTGGTAATGTCCTGCCACACATCCCAATCCACACTACGTGCATCAAACGGACTGAGTAACACATCTTTGCCCGCATCATAAAAATCGCGCACAAAATCCTGTTTGGCATCATAGATAATCGCCAGATCACCACGATTGCGAATTTGTTGCAGCAATTGCGACAATAGCTGTGATTTACCCGTTCCAGGATCACCTGTTAACAATAAATGCTGTACTTCAGCACCTTTAACCCAAGGCACATTACCCAACTGAATATCGCTGGCTTGTTTACCTAACGTCTTTTGATATACCGCAGGCGACACCAACTGCACACCTTCAATGACATCATGATAGACTTGGTTACCGCCAAGCTGATACAGATACCACGCTAAGGTCATCCAAGTGGCAGAACCAATGGCAACAGGAACCATCCACAGCGACAAGAAGACATCATGCAAATCAGCCGCATAATTGTTTAATGATTGCCATTGAACAATGGCACCAGCCTCTGCACTATGCCAAACATTCTGATCAAAATACTTAATGTCGATGGGTGGAAGTCCTAACCAAACCGCTAAATGCGCTTTAGCCCACAACAGCCAATAACCATGCTGTATCGTGTCCAATCCAGACCACCATTGATATGACCAACCACCAAACGTTAGCACGGCAATCATGCCCAATAACACCACTTGCACCAGCATATCATTTACAAAATGACGGCTGCGCGTTAACCCTTGCGATAACGTACCCAAGGTATCGTTTCTTAAAATAGCCATGATTACACCTCTGCTGTTGATAATTGACGAACACGGGCTGCCGCCCATTCTTGTGACTGACTGCGAAAATTGCTATAGTCGTCATCATTAATGGCTTTTGTTAAGCCGTGAGATAAGTTAAGACGTAATAGCAAATTGCCCAGATAAAGCTGTTCTTGCATCATCCGCAATAATCCAACCATATCAGCAGAACCAGATGACGCAGAGGAATCTCCGTGATTCACTAGCCCAATGCCAATCAATTCAGCAGCGATTGCCGATACCGAAATACCAGAATTGCTGCTTAACACCTTAATTCGATCCTCAATCACAGGATCGAGATAACACCGTAATAAACTCTTCATGTCTAAAACCCTCATTCGATAAGAAAAAGCATCCGCTATCGCTACCAGCGAACACATCCAGCCGCAGGCAGTGCGTGATGTGTACCCACAGGCAAGCGATAGCGTCAGGCTTAATTTATCAGGTGAGGTTGTGTTTGTAACTTGATGTTTTTAAGATGTAAAAAATAGTTGTACGAGGGTGTACGAGGGTGTTTTTTATTTAATTATTGCGATAAGAATCTAGCTGAGCGCCGATTAGCTTGGCAGAAATAGAATAAACCACGTACTTGATGTTACGTGATCGATTTGCAGGTGACTTTAAACGTTTGTGTATAAGTCCATGTATCACTCAACCCCAATTGCTTTAAACACCGCATCAACTGGATCAGAAAAGAAGCTGATTTAGAATTTGGCGAAGAGTTCACCAGGCACAGAGGGAATATCCTTCACACTGGCCATTGGCAGTAGAACCAGCATCGAAGCCTACTTGCAAGCTATCAGCGAGATTAACAACTGGTTTGACCGTGCCGCCTAAGGTCATGTCACCCAACACCACCAATTGTGACTGTACGGGTTTATTGAGCGCCGATGAGCAAATCGCAATTAAGCTCGGCAAAGAGACATCGAGTGGCAGTCCAGCGTTTTGTAAGTCCACCAGATGTGCATGAAGCTCTAGCTCATTGGCTTTTGCTTGTGAACTAATCCGATTGATATTCGCTTTGAAGTAGTCATAAGCCACTTTAACTGGGTCTTTGGCCATGTTGAAAATAGTCAACTTGCCGTTACCTGCAATGGTCTGTACTTCAATTCGAAAAATACCTATTCTGCCATGGTGTCCCTCGGTTACAGTGTGCACGAGACCAGCTTGTGGCCGTCCATCAAGGAATCAACGCGCCTGATGATTGCTCTGGCACACTGATGAAGCGCTCAACGCTATCTTCAATATCAATATAGCTAAAATGGACATCATAAAATTCCATGCCACCGATTTTTTTAAGCTGCTCTTTAACACGACGACGGTTTTCTAGGGCGTAATCAAGACACTGGCGCACTAAGTCTTTGTCATAATCACCATGCGGTGCCAAAAGTTTTAGTAAACCCGATACGGTGCGACGAACCGCAATGGTATCACGTTGGTTTAGGTTATTTCCCAGCTTAAAGAATTTATCAATGGCATCGGCAAAGCTGTGCTTGCGCATTTCGCGCAGGTACTCGGCTAGGTAATCAACAATCAAACCATATTGATTGGTGAAAAACTCAGGGCGCATTTTAGTAATTTCCCAACCAGGAATATAACTGTGGAAGCGATCGAAGAACGCCGATCTTGTGCGAGACTGCGCCTGCAGCCAAGGCATAAAAGTCGTAAGCTTCCCCTAAACGATCAGTCACGACAAAAGTGCGACTTGCGCCGTTTAGTTGGTTTGCCAAGGCAATATTCTCAGACACAGGTGCATCAAGCAATTCACTAAATTGTTTGTATTTTTCGGAATCCAAGCCAAAAAAGGTTTGATCTAGGATAATAGAGCGAGCTTTTTCACAAGCCACATCGAGCATAAAGTCTGATCTGTTCTTGCCCAGCAGTGCAGCGGCATGATCAATTAAATCGCGTTGTTCTGGCATAGCTCTAAGATTAATTGCAGCTGTTCGCATAAAAGCCACTCTAGTTAAGTTGAAATACAAAAGATATGCAAAATTATGCTAGTGCTTTGAGATTTGCCTGTCAAATTATTGTGGCCACCGCATTTTGAACAAATTACCGATCTGATTTAAGACTGTAACCATCAGAAAAAGGTGACCATTATTTTGAAAAACACCTAATCTGACCATTGGCCATCAATCATATCCGATAATCTGAATTATCGGATATGATTGATGGCGTGTTCAGACCTGTTCAACAAACACCACGGTATAGCTGGTAACTGTTAGTTCAGACCAAACGACCTTTCTTGCAAGATAACTTCATCACAGAGGTTAGATTCGCAAAATTGCTCATCGCTGGATTAAGGGGCACCAAGCTCTCATTTATGGAAGCAAAAATCTTACGATCAAACTTCAAGTCCTTGTACGAAAATGGGTTGATAACTCCGATCATTACTGCAAACGCACCATGCCTTCATATGCTAATTCATCATTTAATTTAGCAATCAAGGTTGATTTTTGAGTTGCTAGCAGCTGATCAATAAGTTGATCTGACTATGGGCATTTTGTTCTTCCTTTCATTTGTGTGGATAGAATGCCATTTACACAAATTTTTTTACACTCTCAATCAGCATTTTGACTTCGCATTGGAAGCTTGGGCTTGACTGTGCCACTGTTACTAAGTACATATCAACAGCCCTTGTTTCTTGAATACTGGTCATCATCAAGACAAAATCATTATCAGAGATGCGATAATCCCCTAGTATGTCGTGAACAGTAAATAGACGTCGGCTCCTCTTATTGGACGCTGCATGTATCAAAAATGTTAGCTTACTATCATCTGAAGATAGCTGAGTAATCGAAATAATATTTCGGCATGCTTCAACCTGCTCCCTATCATTAATAAAACTTAGTTTGAACAACACCAAAAGATTGTCATGACTTTCTTGTCGATGCCGATTAATACAATCGATCATCGTCTCCTCATTTAAGAAATCGTTGTAAAGCTCGCTAGTATCTAATAACGCATTTAAAGAATTCAAGTTTAATTTTTTAAATTCAGGACTAACCTCAGCATCGTTCTTTGCTTGTTCTATATCCATTTGATTCGATGTGACACTTTCTGATTCTGTTGGATAGTAAATAGTGAGACCTTTTATATTCTTCGCTATATTTGAAATTATTTCGCAATCTTCTATACTAAAAGATAATTCAAAAACCTTACTTAATGGAATCGAAGATAATTCAGCCATCAGTAGCCACCAGAGTAACTTTGCCTGTTCTGGATTATATTCAAATAAAACAAGATTTGTACCTTTTTTTAACTGCTCACAAACCAATCTGATCAAAAAATTCAATCTTTGATTATCATCTTCTGCAATAAAAAAAGTAGTTCGACCAAGCGGAATGCCACCCAATCGATCATCAATTGCCGCAATGCCAGTTTTTAGATTATCGGCATTATAAATAGTTGTACGGTTAAGTTGTAATTCGTTCAATGTGTTTAACATTGCCATGCTATCAATTTTATTCATATAAATTATTACAACCTAATTAATCGTTACTGAGATCAAATAAGAAAACAATTTCAGTTTACGCACTAGTGCGACAAAATAAGTCTTACTTGTTATGACCAACTACTTTCAGAGTAACAAATTAAAACAATTAGCAACTGAATTAATACAACAAATCCATCTCGGAATTAACTAGCGCTTGGATCTGCGACAATGCCGAAAGCGCACCAGCTTTAATGACCACATCAGCATACTTGTCGGGATTGGGATTAATTTGGATCAGGG
>CAZSGH010000062.1:0-12960 GCA_964606405.1 uncultured Francisella sp. | reverse complement strand
ACGGTAATAACCGCTTCGGTAATGGTTTCACCCAAGTAGTCTTCCGCTGTTTTCTTCATTTTCATGAGGACGCGCGCAGAAATTTCTGGTGGTGCCATTTTACGACCGTGTGCTTCTACCCAAGCATCACCATTGTCTGCCTTAACAATGTTGTAAGAAACCATATCAATGTCGCGCTGGACTTCTTTATCTGTAAACTTACGACCAATCAAACGCTTAACCGCATGCATGGTATTTTTTGGGTTAGTAATCGCTTGACGCTTTGCTGTTTCACCGACTAACACTTCGTCATCATTCGTGAAAGCGACAATTGAAGGCGTCGTACGCGCGCCTTCGCTGTTTTCGATAACCTTAACACTTGTGCCATCCATGATTGCCACACAAGAGTTGGTTGTACCTAAGTCAATACCGATAATCTTAGCCATAATCTTAAATTCTCCTGAAAAGTTGTTCTGTCAAATGCTTTGTAGGGATGCCTTGATGGTTTTTCAAGACAGTCACCTAATATTTTTATGGACACCTCTAATAACCCGATAGGTAGGAGGTCTGGAGGAAGGGGTTGCCAAAAATAGCATGTAACTCATTAATTAAACCCCTTCCACCAGTTAATAAATAAACTAGGGAAGTCTAAAAACACGCGAAGCGAGGTTTTTAGAGATTCCCTTTATGCCTGAGCGGAAATGACCACGCGTGCTGGACGCACCACACGACCGTGTAACTTGTAGCCTTTTTGAATCGTCATCATCACCGTATTTGGCTCGTGATCTTTGCTTGGCTGCATGGTCATCGCTTCATGTTCTTGTGGGTTAAACTTTTGACCTGTTGGATCCAGCGCCTCAACATGGAAACGAGCCATCACGTCTTGAAACATCTTCAACGTCATTTCTAACCCTTGACGAATGGTATCCTGATCGTTCGCCGATTGACCAGATGCCTGCAACCCCATTTCCATGCTATCCATAACAGGGATTAAGTCATTAACCATGCGCTCCAAAGCGAACTTCTTGGCATTATCGATTTCACGCTCTGTCCGACGGCGTAAGTTGTCCATATCTGCTTGCACACGCAATAAGCTATCGTAATGCTGCTCTGCCTGCGCACGCGCTTCGGCAAGCAAAGCATCCACTTCTTGACTCAGCACTTCTTGTGTTTGCTCTGCATTCATGTCGGCATCAGCCATTTTAGGTTCGCTATTCGCCATGCTTTTCTCCAGTAATCAGTTATAACTTGATAAATATGGGGTCAAATATGTACTTTTCAAGGCAAACAATCATAAATATCCATACAGAACCAAAAAAACATAAAAAGAACGTTCGTTCTGTCTATTATTTTCATGAATCACATGGTAATCTAATCATCAATTAATCCTGTAAGCTAAGAAATTATGCACTTCTCTCGTATTGGTATTATTGTTAAACGTGATGCACCGGCTGCATGGCAAGTGGTGGTTCTACTAACCGACTTACTCCGTCGCCAAGGTTGTAGCGTGCATATCGATGAAGCTGCCGCACAAAGCTATCCTGCCATGCCCGAGCAACCAGCTTGTTTGCCTCAGCATCTGCTGGCTCAAGCGGTTGATTTGATGATTGTTGTCGGTGGCGATGGTACCTTCTTGGAAGCGGCACGGAATATTGTCAATTGGCAACGTCCGATTTTAGGCATTAATTTAGGACGTTTAGGCTTCTTAACAGACATCCCTGCTGCCGACATGGAAAGCATGGTGCTAGGTGTATTACAAGGACAATACGAAACAGAACAACGCCTAATGTTACGTATTCGCATCGAACGTAATGGCGAAACCTGCTACGACCAACTCGCCCTAAATGACGTGGTATTGCATAAAGTGCAAATGGCACATATGATTGAATTTGAAGTGGCTATCGATAACCGCTTTGTTTTATCACAGCGTTCTGATGGCTTGATTATTGCCACACCAACAGGTTCAACAGCTTATGCCCTTTCGGCAGGCGGTCCGATTTTACACCCTTCATTAGAGGCACTCACCTTAGTGTCGATTAACCCGCACTCGATGAGCAACCGCCCCATTGTCGTTGCCAGCACCAGTCGCATCGAAATTCATTCCAGTGAGCAACGTAATCAGCCCGCACAAATTACCTGCGATGGTCATGTTAAATTCGACTTAGGTGCAACAGACCGTATTTTTATCGAACGCCACAGCCATGTGGTAACCATGATTCACCCTAAACCACACGATCACTTTTTAATGCTTCGCCAAAAGCTACATTGGGGAGAAAAGCTGTAAATGCTACTCGAACTGAATATTCGTAATTTTGTACTCGTTGAACACGCACAATTACTCGTCGCACCGAAACTAACCGTATTAACAGGCGAAACAGGCGCTGGCAAATCTTTGCTACTCGATGCATTGGGGGCTGTTTTAGGTGATAAAGCTCAGCCATTTTGGGTTCGCCCCAATAGCGATAAAGCTGAAGTTAGTGCTGAGTTTGATATTCGTGAGCTACAAGTTGCACAAGACTGGCTAACAGAGCATGATTTAGACGAGAACACCGAAAGTTGTTTATTACGTCGCGTCATCAATAGCGACGGGCGCAGCAAAGCCTATATTAACGGCACCAGTGTTACCTTAGGGCAATTACGACAATTTACCGAACTTTTAGTCGAAATGCACAGTCAGCATGAGCATCATGCCTTATTACAGCCTAGCGTCCAACTTAACTTATTGGATACATGGGGACAGCATGCCTCATTAAAAAACCAGGTACGTCTAGCATGGGCGACATGGCATAAACTGACGCAAACGCGCAACCAGTTACAAGCTGATGCACAAAGCCGCCAAGAGCGTTTAGCATTACTATCGTTTCAGCACGAAGAACTATCTTCACACCCTCTAGCAGAAGGTGATTACGAGTTACTATCCAGCGAGCACTCGCGTTTGAGTCATGCACAAGACATTGTTAGTGCGCTCTCACAAACCTATCAACTCATCACCAATGATCGGGGTGGCTGTTTAACGCAACTCGGACAAGGCTTGCGTGGATTAGAAGACATCAGCCATCACGATGACACCCTCTGCGAATTAATCACGCAATACAAAGCAGCCATCACAGAACTGGATGACATCAGCGAACAACTACAACAGCGCGCACGACATACGGTTGTTGATGACTATCGATTGAGCGAATTGGATACAAAATTGAGTGCGTTGCATCGTTTAGCCAAAAAATACTTTGTCATGCCCAATGAGTTATGGCTCAAACTCCAAACCATTAGCGATGAATTGGCAAGTTTGCAAAATCAAAGCGAAACCTTAGAAACACTCGACAAAGACATCGAAAAAGCCTTGGCTGCCTACAAAAAACTGGCAGACGAATTAAGTGCCAAACGACAACAAGCCGCACCGAAAATTGCTGCACTGATTATCGAGCAATTACAAGCACTCGGCATGACGCACAGCCGTTTAGAATGGCAACTAACACAACAGGAACAACCACAAGCAACGGGTTGGGATGTGGCACAAATCGTTTTCTCTGCCAACCCAGGTCAAAGCCTCTATCCGATGCAAAAAGTGGCATCGGGTGGTGAGTTAGCACGAATTAGCTTGGCGATCGAAGTCTGTGTTGCCGATCAGATTCATTTACCCGTTCTCGTTTTTGATGAAGTTGATGTCGGTGTCGGTGGCGGTGTTGCCGATAGTATTGGTCAAAAACTGGCCAGCATTGCCAAACACAAACAAGTGCTCTGTATTACACATCAACCTCAAGTTGCCGCATGGGGAGATCAACATTGGTCGATTGCCAAAGCCAGTGATGGCGAAAGCACCTTAACGCAAATTGACATACTGGATGAAGCAGGACGTATTCATGAGTTAGCACGTATGTTAGGCACAACCGACGATAGCGTTGAAACACAACAACATGCACTGCACTTACTGGCCAGAACAAAAAAGAAAAAGGGTTAGGCCACCGCTTTAACAGCTTCTAACCCCCAAGCATAGTCCTTCTGCCCAACGGCAACAAACGGAGGGTTTTCTAATATCGGGCGTTCGTTATAACGCAACGGCAAACCATCCAGATTAACGAGTGCACCACCCGCCTCTTCTAACACCAACTGCGCTGCTGCGGTATCCCACTCACTGGTTAAGCCAAAACGGGGGTAGACATCAGCACTACCCTCTGCCACCTTGCAAATTTTAATCGCGCTGCCCAACTCAATCAGTTGATAATCGGGCAAGCTGGCTAAAAAAGTTTGCGTCATGATGCCACGTTTAGTGGCCGAAAAGCCCGTGATAACGCGCACGGGATGTTGAACAGGCACAATCTGAATAGGATAGCTTCCGTTATCATCCCAACGCCACGCCCCCATACCGCGCACAGCAGCATAACCCACTCGTTCGACAGGAGAATACACAACGCCTAACACAGGCATGTTATGTTCAACCAAAGCGATATTGACGGAAAAGCCTACATCACCGCGAATAAACTGACGTGTGCCATCGAGCGGATCAACCAACCATAGCCGATGCCAACTTAATCGTTCTTCGAGTGAAACAGGAACCAATGTTTCTTCACTTAAAATCGGAATGTCTGGCGTAAGATTTTTCAGACCAGCACATATGAATGCATCCGCAGCTTTATCAGCTAAGGTGACAGGAGAGCCGTCAGCCTTATTATCAAAAGCAACCGACTGGCTAAAGTAAGGCAAAATCACCGCGCCCGCCCCTTGGGCTAAGCGTTGAATGTCATCAACCAATTGTGGCATAACGTTAAGCTACTTATGAAAAAGCAAGAGTTGGTGGTCTGGAGGAAGGGGTTATAAAACTTTGCCTGTAACTAATTGACCCCCCCCTTCCTCCAGCAAAAAAACAAATGAGGAAGTCTAAAAACTAGGCGTAAGCCGCATTTTCAGATCTTCCCTAGTGGTGACCACTATCTTCATTTGCTTGCTTTGCAACGGGAGGATGTCCTTCATACGCTTTATGTAACAAATACAAAGCAAAGGAAACAAAAGCAATACCCACACCGTAGTACAGCAACTCAACCACATCATGAGGTCGAATATGAATGGCATGTTCGAAAAACAACACAATCAAAATCATAATGATGACTTTTGCCAAACGATCTTTTAAATCATCTAGCGAGGTGATGACCAACATGCTACTACCATGCGCATCTTTCGCCTCATCGATTTCCGAAATAAACAATTCATAAATACCAAACGAAAAAATAAGCATCACAATCGCTAACAAGAAACCATCAACGGCACCGACCACATGAGCAATGGTATCGGCACGCAGGGCATCCTGTGCTTCATCATCTAAAACAGCATAGTGAAGCAAATGCACCAAGGTATCGTAAACATCAACCGTTGTCATATAAAACAACCCCAAAGCCGCCAATAAACTGGCAATTACTGCTGCATAAACAACCAGACGACTATTCCATAAAACCGATTCAAAAATACGTTCAAACATTTAGTTATCCTCTCCTTCTGTTAACACTTCTAAAGTTAAGTGATGATTGGTATAAATACAAATATCACCAGCAATTTTTAAACTTTTTTCGATAATTTCCGGCGCAGACAAATCGGTATTTTCCCACAAGGCAATCGCTGCCGATGTGGCATAACTGCCACCACTACCGATGGCAACCAGTGACTTTTCTGGCTCAATCACATCACCATTACCCGAAATCACCAACATCCCTGTTAAGTCCGCAACAATCAACATCGCTTCTAAACGACGTAAGGCGCGATCGGTACGCCAATCTTTCGCCATCTCGACAGCTGCACGTAATAACTGCCCCGAATGTGCCTGCAGTTTACCTTCAAAACGCTCGAATAAGGTGAAGGCATCGGCAGTCGCGCCCGCAAAGCCAACCAAGACTTTACCGTTATACAAGCGACGAACTTTACGCGCATTACCTTTCATTACCACACTACCCAGCGTGACTTGACCATCACCACCGATGGCAACCGTATTGCCCTTGCGCACACATAAAATCGTGGTGGCGTGCATTTCGATACTCATTTATTCTTCCTTATTACCGATAACTTGTGACATTTCACACAAGACTTCAAACCAAAAACCAATTACCGACACAAACTGCTGTAAAAACAAGGTATCCACCTCGCCAACAAAGGCATCATCTTTGCGCCCGATGAGTAAAACACCATAGGCCGTCCCTCTGCCCTTCAAAGCAAAGGCGCAACCTGAAACAACCCCCGGCTTAGACCACACCTCGGAGGGAAAAGCATCGCCATCGCCGTTAGCAAGCGGATGCGTCGACATATAATGCATAAAATCTTGCATCATTTCCGTTGGTACGGGCAATGGCAAACCACTACCAACTTGACCCAAAACACGCACATCCTTTAATTCAAAGCGTGCTGTTAGCCCATCACACAGCAAAACCAGCGCATCACTCAGATTAGTGGCACGCATAATTTCTAGGGTTAATTCGTGTAAATTCAACTGCAAGCGTGCATTATCTTCAATAGCCGACATGACCTCTGACAAGGCTTGCTCCATCTCTGCATGACGCTTTTGGGTTAAAGCAAGCTGCTTATCAACAAAAGAAACGACTCGATTACTAGAAGACTCAAGCATTAATTTTGCCCTCGAATACCGTTACCGCTGGACCTGTCATCCACAAAACATCATCAATCTTACCCGACCATTCAATGACCAAGTCACCACCAGGTAAACTGACCGTTACACGCTCATCGACTTGCTCTAATTGACGACAAATTGCCATCGCTGCGCAAGCACCAGTGCCACAAGCTTGGGTTTCACCTGCACCACGCTCGTACACCCGAAGACGAATCTGGTTTCGACCCATCAACTGAGCAAATCCCACATTTACCCCTTCTGGGAATAAATCGCGACGTGCTTGCACTGCTTTTCCCCACCGCTCGACATCAGCAATGCTAATATCATCGACCCATATCAAAGCATGCGGATTGCCCATCGAAACAGAACCAAATCTTAGCACTTCACCGTCAATAAGCTGTTCATAAACCGATGTTTGTGCCAAGGTTAATGGAATCTGTGTCGACATGAAACGAGGAACCCCCATGTTCACGCGAACCCCATCCTGCTCTAGGTACAGCACAATAATGCCTGATGCTGTTTCTACCGTCAGTGCATCTTTATCGGACAAACCACGATCACGCACAAAGCGCGCAAAACAACGCGCACCATTGCCGCACTGAGCTACTTCAGAACCATCAGCATTAAAAATACGGTAACGAAAATCAACTCCCGCCTGAGTTGGCTTTTCGACCAACAACAATTGATCGAAACCAACCCCTGTATATCGATTCGACCAAGAGCGAATTTGCTGCTCAGACAAGGTGACGACTTGGTTAATGGCATCAAAAACCATAAAATCGTTACCTAAGCCGTGCATTTTATAAAAAGTCAGTTGAGACATAACGACCTTAAATCCTAAAAGTTTATTGTGTCATTATACTAAGGAAGGTCTGAAAAATGTGGCTTGCGCCCTTTTTCAGACCTCCTAGCTTATTTTTTAGTTGGTGGAAGGGTCGTTATCAATAGGTTGCAGGCCAACACTATGCATTCCTTCCCCCAAGCCCCCAACCCGTTGCATTTTTCAGGGTTTACCTAAGTCATCTCTAAAGCAGCCGAAAAACAGCAAAAATAATTCTTACTTCAGATACACCACTATATAACCCAATGGGTAGGAGGTCTGGAGGAAGGGGTTACGAAAAACAACATCTAAACTATTGATTAACCCCCCCTTCCTTCAGCTAAAAATAAACTTGGAAAATCTAAAAACAAGCGAAGCATAGTTTTTAGAGTTACCCTCAGCTACAATATCGCCTATGAATACAAAACTTAATACCTCTCTTACCCCGCAACAGATTGTTAACGAACTGGATGCGCATATCGTCGGTCAGGCCGCTGCCAAGCGTGCTGTGGCTATTGCTTTACGTAACCGTTGGCGCAGAATGCAAGTCGCAGGCGACTTGGTGACTGAAATCACGCCAAAAAACATTTTAATGATTGGCCCAACAGGTGTCGGTAAAACCGAAATCGCCCGTCGTTTGGCAAAGCTAGCGGATGCGCCTTTCATTAAAATTGAAGCGACTAAGTTTACCGAGGTAGGCTATGTCGGACGTGATGTCGAAAGCATTATCAAAGACTTGCTCGATAACTCGGTCAAAATGCTGCGTGCTCGTGCCATTGAAGCCGCTAAAGGCAAAGCTGAAAGCAAAGCTGAAGAGCGCATTTTAGATGCCCTTCTACCTGCAGCGCGTGATGCAGAACCCGACGAACACTTTCAAGCAACCCGCGAAAAGTTCCGTCAACGCTTGCGCGACGGCAAACTCGATACGACTGAAATTGATATTGACCTAGCGGCGCCTAAGGCACGCATGGAAATTTTAGGTCCTTCTGGCATGGAAGAGTTGACCAGCCACTTACAAGAAATGTTTGAAGGCGCAACCAAAGATAAAAAAACCACACAACGCACGCCCGTTGCTCAAGCGTACAAACAGCTTGTCGAAGAAGAAGCCGCCCGTTTGGTTAACGAAGAAGATATTCGTCGCCAAGCCGTCGACAAAGTAGAACAGCAAGGCATTGTCTTTATCGATGAAATTGATAAAGTCTGTGCTCGTGAAGGCGGACGCGGTGGCGCAGATGTTTCTCGTGAAGGTGTGCAACGTGATTTGTTGCCGCTCATCGAAGGCACAACCGTATCGACGAAATATGGCATGATAAAAACAGATTACATTCTGTTTATCTGTTCAGGGGCGTTCCATCTATCGAAGCCATCCGACTTAATTGCCGAGTTGCAGGGTCGCTTGCCCATTCGCGTTGAATTAACGGCATTGTCGGTCGATGACTTTGTGCGCATTTTAACCGAACCTAAAGCGGCTTTAACGCGTCAAGCAGAAGCCCTATTGGCAACGGAAGGCATTAACATTCAGTTTACCGACTGCGGTGTACGCTCTATTGCCGAGTTTGCACATCAAGTGAATGAGCAAAATGAAAACATCGGTGCGCGTCGCTTACATACCGTGATGGAAAAAGTGCTCGAAGACCTCTCTTTCCAAGCGGAAGCCGTTGCCGAAACGGTTGCCATTGATCGTGCTTATGTCGAAAGTCGCTTAGAAAGCATTGTCGCCAAAGCGGACTTGACGCAGTATATTCTATAAGAAACCTCTAAAAACTGCGCTTTGCTTTTTTTTAGAGATTTCCAAGTTTGCTTTTTAACTGAAGGAAGGGGTTAAAGCAACGTTTTACAGGATTTTTTTCAGTAACCCCTTCCTCCAGACCTCCTACCCATTGGGTTTTTAGGGGATACTCGTAACCATTCAATAAGGCTGTAGTAGGTTTTATGGCACAAAAAATTGATTTCGGATTCCAACAAGTAGACTGGGCTGAAAAAGCACAACGCGTCAAAGGTGTGTTCGATTCGGTTGCGCCTAAATATGATCTGATGAACGATTTAATGTCGGGTGGTATTCATCGTTTATGGAAGCGTCATGCCATCGATACCTTAGGCTTATTGCCTCATCATCAGGTACTTGATTTAGCCAGTGGCACTTGCGACTTAGGTTTGCGTATGGCGCCCATGCTCAATGCACAGGGCAATATTACCTTGTCTGACATCAACGAATCCATGCTCAGTATCGGGCGCAACCGTATGATTGATGCTGGGCATTTACGTGCTGAGTTTGTGGTGAGCGACGCACAAGCCTTGCCTTTCGCTGACAATAGCTTTGACCGCATTACCATGGCATTTGGCTTGCGTAACGTCACCGACAAGCAGCAAGCCCTAAACGAACTGCATCGCGTACTTAAACCCAATGGCATGCTCATGGTAGTCGAGTTTTCTAAGGTAACTGATCCGTTGTTAGCCAAAGGTTACGACTGGTATTCATTCAATATTTTGCCGCAGCTTGGTCAACTGGTTGCTAATGATAAAGAAAGTTATCAGTATCTCGCCGAAAGTATCCGTATGCACCCCGATCAGGAAACCCTAGCGGACATGTTCCGCACGGCTGGTATGACGCGCGTCAGCTACGAAAACCTCACGGTGGGCGTTGTTGCTATTCACAAAGGCTGGAAAGCTGCATGATGCCCCCACTCTTATCGTCAGCAGCCAATGCCCTATTGGAAGCTAAAGTTCGTGCAATTTTTCAGCTTGATCCTTTTTGGCGCGAACGCCTAGCTCAACTCGACGGACTTCGCTTAAAACTGGTTTTGACGGATACAGGCTTTAAGCGTATTGTTCAGTTCGGTCCGAGCAACCTACATCTCGCAGCGCCTTTTGGCGAAGCCGATGTCACGCTAACAACACAAACCCTGCATTTACCAAAACTGCTCGACGTTCAACAAACGACACAAGCGCTTAACGACGGTTACTTTTATGTGCAAGGTGACGAAGCAGCTTTTACACAAATTGTCAGCGTATTACGCCAGTTTGATCTCGACTGGGAAACCAAGCTTGCCGAAATCTTACCCGACTTTGCCGCCTTCCAAATCCAAGCGATAACAGAACTCACTGGCAAAGGTTTATTGCAGGGTTTGCAAGGACTCAAAGACAGTTATGCCTTCTGGCGCGATAACGAGTTTCACCGCTCATCACCTCGATCATAGGCGGAAATAGTCAGTGCTCAGTTTTTTTAAGCATATCGGACGCATGGTTACGATCCATCGCACCCTACACAAATTCGGACTCGATCAGCAACTCTTTGCCGACACCAAAATCGCTCCCCTGTTATGGCTGCAACCGCTCGCCCCTTGGACGTGGCAAACACGACACAAAGGTAGTCGTGGCGAGTGCATTCGCCTTGCCTTAGAAGCGCTAGGACCGATTTTCATTAAGTTCGGACAAGCTTTATCAACACGCTTAGATTTATTGCCGCCCGATATTTCTGAAGAGCTCATTAAGCTACAAGACAATGTACCGCCGTTTGACTCGCGTTTGGCGATGGATATTATCGAAACTCAGCTCAACAAACCCATTAGCGAGCTTTACAATCATTTTGACAGCACACCGCTTGCTTCAGCTTCGATTGCCCAAGTACACACGGCGCAACTTAAAGATGGCACCGATGTGGTGGTTAAGGTAGTGCGTCCCGACATTTTGCCTGTCATTAAGCTCGACATTGGCATTTTACGCACCCTTGCGAATATCACCGAAGCCCTTGTCCCCTTCACCCGACGACTCCATCCAATCGAAGTGGTGAGTGAGTTTGAAAAAACCATTTTGGACGAACTCGATTTAATGCGCGAAGCCGCTAATGCTGCACTGCTACGTCGTAACTTTGACGGCTCTAGCCTACTCTACGTTCCTGATATTTACTGGTCACACACCGCACCACAAGTCATGACAATGGAGCGTATCTATGGTACGCCTGTATCAGACTTAGAGACTTTGCGCGCTCAAGGTGTCAGCATCGAAAAGCTGTCTGAGGATGGCGTGATTATCTTCTTCACGCAGGTATTCAAACACAACTTCTTTCATGCCGACATGCACCCTGGTAATATTTTTGTGCTACCCGATGGACGCTATGCTGCCATCGACTTTGGCATCATGGGCACACTGACACCCGAAGATCAGCGCTATTTAGCCGAGAACTTTTTAGCCTTCTTTAATCGTGATTACTGGCGCGTGGCACAGCTCCATATCGACTCAGGCTGGGTTGGTGCAGATACGCGTGTGAACGAGCTAGAAGCAGCCATTCGCTCTGTCTGTGATCCTATTTTTGACCGTCCACTGAAAGATATTTCTTTTGGTTTGGTACTGTTACGCCTGTTCCAAGTGGCACGTCGTTTCAAGATGGAAATTCAACCGCAACTGGTATTGCTACAAAAAACCTTGCTCAATATTGAAGGCTTAGGTCGTCAATTAAACGATGAATTAGATCTTTGGAAAACCGCAAAGCCCTTTTTGCAAGACTGGATGAACGAACGCTTAGGTCCAAAAGGCTTCATTAAAAACGTGAAAGCACAACTGCCCTATTTGCTCGAAAATTTGCCGCACCTGCCAGTTCAACATCAGCAAATGATTAAAGCGATGAATGAACATCTACCCGCTCAGTCGGCATTATTAACACGCTTAATTAACGAACAGCAAAATAATCGTCGTGGACAACAACGTATCGCACTTGGGTTATCGTTGGTGTTAATGGGCTTATTTTTACCCGAGTTAATGTTACTAGAAAGCTGGGTACGCATTGCACTGCTTACAACAGGATTGGTTCTGTTAATCATTGGCAATTAAAAGCGCATTTACCCGTATAAGTGATTTTCTTAATCTCGCTTTTTTGAATTTGCCTCTAGACAAACAGGCTGCATGCATGATTAAATCAAACTTAGCGGCAAACACTGCTGTTATAGGGTACCTCTCAAAACCCACTGGGTAGGATGTCTGAAGGAAGGGAGCTTAAGAAAGCACATGGAACCCATGTATTAAAACCCTTCCTTCAGCCAAGAAACAAACTTGGAAAATCTAAAAACAAGCAAAGCGACGTTTTTAGAGGTTCCCTTATAAAGTCGAATAACAAGGAGAATATAACCATGCAAGTGAAAATTACTGGACACCATGTTGAGGTGACCGAAGCGCTGCGTACTCACTGTGAAGAAAAAATGGCTAAAGTCAAAAACCATTTTGACCAAGCTATTAATGTTAATATCACACTAGAAGTTGACAATAAAGTTCAGAAAGCCAGTGCTAACTTACATGCAAGTGGTCATGACTTCCACGCTGAGGCATCTGAATCAGATATGTATGTTGCTATCGACATGATGACCGACAAACTTGATCGCCAAGTCCTCAAGCACAAAGAAAAATTAAAAGCGCATTAATTGCACATTGACCCCGCCCTTAAGCGGGGTTTTTAACATAAACGTGATCGGAGTTATTAAATGGATTTCCCCAGTTTCTCACTTCTCGGTGCGCACGACAGCACAACTTCTATTGTGTTTAAAGGTCACTACATTAATAT
>CAZSGH010000061.1:0-13883 GCA_964606405.1 uncultured Francisella sp. | reverse complement strand
CAGTGTTGGCTGGGGCAAATTCCGCAGCCTCTTTGGCTTCTATGCCGATTGGTAACTTGCTGCTCGATGAAATAGATCGGTATCCGTTCGAGCTAGATGGTGAGGGAGACCCCATTAAGATTGCAGAAGCGCGAACAACCACCTACCGCCGCGCAAAGCTCATGCTAATCAGTTCACCGACAATTGAGTCACTGAGCCGGATTAACAAGGAGTTCAACGCATCAAAAAGGCATCATCTTCACTTCCCTTGTCCGCATTGCGGGGAAAAACAGGAAATGAAGTTCGATACCCTTCGTTGGCCAACGGGACGACCTGAAGAGGCTATGTATTACTGCGGCCATTGCGGGACAGGTATTGAGCACAGTCACAAAACATGGATGCTTGAACGTAGCGAATGGATGAGCGATGATCCAGATAGTGAGGCTTGGGGGTTTCATTTGTCTGGTTTGTGGGCGCCTGCTGGGCTAGGGCTAACTTGGAGCGAGATTGCGGCCGAATATGATGAGGTCAAGGATGATCCGACACGCCTGAAGGTGTTCAAGAATACGCGCTTGGGAATTTGTGAAAAAGATCCAATCGAAAAGGTTGACTATGCCGAACTGATGTCGCGTGCTGAGGACTACCCTTTACGTGTTTTGCCTGAAGGCTGTCTGTTGGTGACAATTGGGGTTGACGTGCAAAAAGACCGCTTTGCCATTCTAGCGCTTGGTTTTGGTCGTGGTGGTCAACGCTGGTACCTCGACTGGATTGAGATTGAGGGTGATCCATTAAAAGAGGGATCTTGGGCAAAACTAACACAGTACCTAGCTACGCCATTTACAACAACTGAAGGTGTTCCTATTTACGCCAAGTCTATCGCAATTGACTCTGGGAACTGGCAAAACGAAGTGTTGAACTACGTTCGTAATCGTCCTGTTAGGGGTTTGTTTGCCGTCAAGGGTGCCAGTCAGTACGGCAAGCCGATTATCGGCAAGCCTTCTAAGGTTGATTTGAAGCGCAATGGGCAAGTGTTGAAGTTTGGTGCTGAGCAATGGCAAATAGGACACGATACGGCTAAGTTTGATTTGTTTTCTCGCCTGCAGTCTGATCGAACGGCTTCTGGACACGCTGACCAACTGATTCACTTCTCGAAGGATTTGCCGGAATACTTTTATACTCAACTTACTGCTGAAGTCTATGACCCGAATAAACGCCGTTGGGTAAAGATTAGGCAAAGGAATGAAAGTTTGGACTGTTCTAATTACGCCTTAGCAGCTGCCTATCACCCAAGTGTCAGGGCGCATTTGATGAAGGATACCCATTGGGATAGCATCGAGGCATCAATCAGCAAAAAAGGCAAAACGATTGATCTATTTGCTTCCAGTGAAGTTACAGAAACCACGACGGAACCACAGGCAGACAACCGGCCTATTGAACCACCTAAACAAGCACCACCTAAAAAGAAACGGTGGAAGTGAGAAAAGCGGCATTAGCCGCTTTTTTTGCGCCTGATAGTTTTGGTTTGTAACCCCATTGTAACCCCAAAAAATATCACTGGGTTACAAGAATTGTTAAAAAAACATCCTTTATTATTATCTATATATATGATTTATATAAATAATAATAATAATGCTAATGCGCCATTTTGTAGATTGTAACCCCGTAACCCCTGTAACCCCTAAAAAATACAACAATGTTTTTACATAGCCTAAATAGGTGCTTGTTTTTACATGACTGGGGTTACGGCAAAAAAACAGAGAAAACAAGTTTAATATCATTATGTTATTTGTAACCCCATAGGGGTTGCAAATGGGGTTACAAGCCAGTAAATGGCAGAAACGCTGCTCAATCTGGCATGTTTTAGGCTGTTGGTGGGGTGGTTTTAATTCCCCTGAATGTCGGGGATTAGGGCGCTGTAGCTATGGAAAAGCTAAAGTTGTAAGGAATGTTGGCTTAGCCGTGGTCGTAAAGAGTGAAGTTATGATCGAACCACAACACAAAAAACACGTCTTTCTGACGGTAGCCTACCATTGGGTTTTTACCGTGGTACCTAAACACCAAAAATTCATCGACTTCTTCTGTGATGAAGCTGGGCATTGGTGCTTTTATCGCGTCTTTGGGAATTTTCTCAGTGCCTAAGCCGTGTTTTGGTGCTTTCTTAATTTCTGTCCATGTTAGCGACTTCCTGCGGAATATGGCTTCAGCGAACATGGCTTTGTGTTCTTGGTCTAGTACTGAAAAGCAATAACTTCCGGTTTGCAGCCTTTCTAGCGAAAAGATAGGGGCGTGCTTGTCGTAGTTAGGTGGTTCTTGAGATTTAACCGTCGCACCTTGTTTTGATGCGGCTGCCTTGATGCGTTTGACCATTTAGTTACTTCTTTGTTTGAAGTACTCGGCTAGTTCTGATTGTGGAATAACGCTAGCATATTTCTCGTGGTTTATCCAAGGTGATTCCTCGTGCGTCATATTTCGCAACTTCCACGCTGAAAACTGCCCAAACACCTCAAACACTTCTGTAATCAAGCCAAATTCGTCCTCAGAGAGCGCTTCTTTATCAAATTCCGATGGCAAAGGGATGCTATTGCTGCCATGTACTTTATATTGATGGTACAGACTCTCAACAACAGGCCCGTGTGTCCATGCTGATATTTGTTCATCAAAAAGTGGTTTATCGAATAGCGCTAAATGGAATCCTTGCGCGTAATAAACGAGCTTTTGAAGTTTTAAGTTAGAAATTCCGTCACCTTCGTTTTCATCGTCTAAGCAAAGGAAGCACTTAGCCACGTCTGTTAAGCTAGCCATGTCGTCCTCCATAATACAGTTAACACAATGATGGCTTTGAATTGCTCAAAATGAGCATAGGCTGATAAGTCTAATGCAATACTGGTTACATATCTACAATAAAATTCTACATGCCCGTAATTTCGGGTATGTAAATTGATCCAGTTGGTCATTAGCCGCTTTTTTATATCTGTTAGCTTTAACATTGTGCATTTTTCTAAATATGCCCCAACCTTGTCCCCCCGTAAACCCCCAAGAAGTGGTAAAAATGACTTTATGGGGGTTTACGGGGGTCAGTGCCTAGGTGTTTTTAATGTTTTTATTCCATCGATAAGATATTGATGGTCTGCCAGTTGTTAGCTCTATCATCTCGATTAAGTAACCATGCTCGACCAAAACAGACAGCACTTTTTTAACCTGTTCATATTCCGCCAAACCTTGCCAGCCTTTATCTTGCAACTGTTTAACTTTGAATATTTCAGGCAGCTTATTGCGTCTGTCTATTAGTCTCTTTGCCGACTCCTTAAATGATGATGTGAGAGAGTAGCCATAAATGCGCATGGCGTGACTTCGCAAGTAAGCACCCCACGATATGGCGCGTCTAAGGCTTAACTCGCTAACGGCTGTGGCTTGTTGGTTGTCCGCCAACTCAAGAATTAAGGCAAGGCTAGGGATGAGACTCGCATATTTGAGTAAATGACTTTGCATGATGATGGGCGTTTCTTCGTTGCGTGCATCATCGTCTAGAAATTGATACCACTGGTTAAACAGGCTTTGGGCTTCAGTGGTAAAGCGCAGGCAAGAAACACGCTCTATGCCGTAATCGTCCTCATATCGTTGGTTGGGCATATCATCAAGTGCTATAAACAAGTCAAATGCTTTGTCTTTGGCTTCTTTGTTTGGGTATCGGTCGATATAAGGCAAGGCGACATTATCGGGATAGACTGCCAACTGTAACCGTTGCACAAATCCATCATTAGATTGTCCGCTAATCGCACCTTGTAAATACTGAGACAGCATACTTGGTTGAATGCCGCCAAATATGCTAACGGTCATACTCTCGATAAAGACAGTGCCGCGCCCGATACGGTCAAAAGTAAAAGCACCACTGCCATTAAAAGCCTCCAGGTAAAAAGCCCTGTCGCTTGCTTTGTCCTCTCGGTCAAGCGATTTGAGCCAGCCTGTCAGTTCGTCACGAATCATTAGCAATCCGTTGGTGTTCTGGTTTAACAATTCGCCCAATTTTTCGATGGTGCTATCATTAATCAGATAACGCCTTTCGTGCGGTGGTTCTATTACTTCGTCTTTGATACTCTGATAATGTTGGGCTGCTTGTTCCAGCGACATCGTTTTATGCTTGCCCTTGCTTGCGTCTTTTAATGCCCTGTCAGCTTCTGATAAAAGTGCATCATTCACGATTTTATTTATTTCGTACTCTTTGCGCTGTTCGCTGAATTTATCGCGTGACAATGAGGCTAATCGTTCCAGTGGTGCTGTAGACTCTCGCATTGCAGGTGACTTTTTCGCGCTAGGATTGCCAATCATGCACGCCCATAGATTTGGGATAACCTGCCAATCATCTTTTGCTTTTGGGTGTATACCAACCTTGCGCCCGATAACTGTCGCAAGTGACACCATGACACCAACGGCAAGATAATCAATAGGGCAGCCTACACGCTCATGACTATCTACCACCCAATCACGCAAGCTATCGGGGAGCATATCGACATCAAACGCTTGCACTGGTAGCAGGTCACAATTTAACGGGTTCAAATCTGGTTCTGGTGTCGTATCTGCTTCAATCATTGCATCATAAAAGGCTTTTTGGGGGTTTACGGGGGTCAGTGTCTGGGCGTTTTCTCTAAAATCATTAAAGTTTGAAACCTCTGAAGCGGTATCGTTATCAATCTGCATAACGTGCTACCTCCTTAATATTGCGCTGGTCAATTGCCCATCTATCTTGCCAATCCGACACCTTGCCAAACTTTGCCCGTTCTTCTGCTGTAAACTCTGGCATGGTCACAATCGCCCCTATTGCTTTAGCTGCTTGTGCTGCTGCTACCTGTCCAGCACCGCTCGCATCGTTATCAGCTGCAATGATGATTTGTGCGAATTGGTGACGCTTGCGCATAGCCTTTGCCACGGTGATAAGATTGCCAGCATTGAACGCGCATACATGCCAGCCGTCTATATGCCAATGTTGTGCCAGTGATTGACTGGTTGCCCAGCCTTCAGCAATAACGATTTGCTCACCTGTCTTGTATTGACGCGCTGCAAAGTAGCCGCCTTGCATCTTGCCGCCCATTAGAAAGCGTTTATTGCTGTTGGCTTCAATGAATTGCAGGCTTTGGGTTTTGTTGTCGGTGATACTGTAAACAGGCACAACAAGGCTATTTTGATATTGACGCAAACCATAAGGCTTTAGGCGTTTCTTTTGCAGGTAAGGGTGATAGTTATCAGCTGCAATGCACAAATCGAACCAACAACGACGGGCGCGAATAGCCGCTTCGTCCCACACCTTTACCTGTTCGCGGTATGCTTTGGCTTGTGCTGCTTTGGCTTCCTTAGTCCATCGTGCGAGTTCGGCTTTGTCCGTTGGCTTGTCTGCAAACCATTCGCCTTTGTCGCCTGTTGACCAATTGCCAAACACTGCCACGCCTGTTGACCAATTGCCAAACACTGCCACGCCTGTTGCCAACAGTTTGACGTAACAGCTTTTGTCTGCTGCTGATTTGCCTACGGCTGGTAATCGGTAAAACTTGCCAACTGATAACGGATAGGGCAATCGGTCGGTATTGATGCCAGCGGCTGCTAATGTGTTGGGTAGGCTATCAAACATAGTTAATCCCCTAACTTAGAAACAAAAGCTTCTATCTGTTCGGGCTTCCACACGTTTAGCTGTGTCCCCATTTTTACAGGCTTTGGCAAAGTGCCATTTCTCACCCATCGCCACACCGTAGCCCGACTAATGCCGAACATGCGCATGATGTCGCTTGATTGAAATACCGCTTTTTTCTCATGAGTTGCCACGCTTGCTGCTGTGGTTGTTTGTGCTTTTAGCACAGTTTTAGCTTTCTTGGTCATGTTTAAGATTCCTAATTATCAGGCTGATAAAAAGGATTTTTGACGCGATAACAAAAAAGATAAAGTATCTAATGTTTAAGGTGTAAACCTTTGACATCAAAACACTATGCGTAACCATTTGACACCATTTGTAGCCAATGGCGTTTTATTTTGCTTGTAAAGTCGTTTAGCTTTCGATACTATTTGATCCACTAAGGTTAAGTATTTGACAGGTATAAGCAGGCAATTTAATCCGTTTTATCATGCTCTTAAACAATAATGAACCAATACGGTATTAGACAGCTAATATCACAAACAGAATGCGCATAGCGGCTTAGTATCATCTAAGCCTTTTTTATCCTTTCGTTATGCCGAAAGAGTTCCCTCTAAAAGAACCGCCTTCGGGTGTTAGGGGTTATGGTTGTTGGTAGCTTCCATAATCCCATTTACTAATCAAAAACCCATATAAAGAACATTCGTTCTACTATCTGCATTATAGCAAAATGTTTGCTATGTGTTTCTTTTGTACTCCTTATTGTGTTTCGTGTTTCATCTTTACTATATCTAGTGTTGCTTTTGTTTTGTCCTTGTGCTAGTTGCTTAGTGTTTCAATCTATTGATTAACTGTTTCAATGATACTCATAAATTTATTTTTTACTAGTGCTTGATTTTTTATTGTTTTTGGTTGTTCGTGTTTATTGGTTGCTTACGGTTTCCTATGGTTACTTACGATTGCTTATGGTTACTGTTTTAGTTAAAAAATATTTTTTTATTTTTTTTTAACTATTGTCATTTTCTGGTTTTTATCATGCCACTTAAATAACTATGCAACCTTAATTTGTTATTTTTTGCACCGTAACAACCAGTAAGCACGGCTAATTACCCCTTGAGTTATAGATACCAATCTATAAAATACATCCCCCCTTTCCCCCCTCTAGGTATAACCCCATTAGTCACAGAAAATAATAAAAAAACAAATTGTAAAAATAGATTATGCTGTTTTTTACCCTTCTTGGGGGTTTACGGGGGTCAGTGTCGTGGCGTTTTCTGGTTTTTGTTCTAGCCAATCTGCCCACACTTGCATCATTTTTGTTCTCTCATCGAGATATTGCGCCTTGCTATACACGCCAGCAACACCGCCAAGGGTGTGGCTTAATTGTGCTTCTATTGCCAATCGTTCAAATCCTAGCTCGTTTAATATCGTGCTTGCTGCATGTCGCCATCCGTGTGTTGTGTGCTCTTCCTGAGTAATACCCTGAATGCGTAGCACCTTTCTTAAGCTTTCGTCATTTATTGGCTTGCTGAGTTTCTGAGGGGCAGGGAATAACCAAGTATTATGCAAGTTGTTTGCTTTGCGGTTCTCTAGGATTGCCAATGCTTGAATGCTTAATGGTACAAGGTGCTCACGCCCCATTTTCATTGATTCGGCTGGTAATCTGATTAGCTTGTTATCCCAGTCGATAAAGTCCCATTTAAGGCTTGCCACTTCATTGGCGCGTAGAAAGGTTAGGCTAACCAGTTTAGCCGCATCATGTGTTACTTCATAGCCCCTGTATGGCTGCCATAACTTGCGGAATATCTCACGGATAGCATCTGGGCTTGTTTGGTGTGCAAAGTTCTTTTTGTTTGCTTTCTTAAAAACGCTATTATCTAAATCACGGCATGGATTGCTCGACACCTTGCCCATGCTGACAGAGTAGCGCATGACTTGATTCGATATAGTCTTAACCTTCTCTAAAGCCCCTAGCTTGCCAGTTGCTTCTACCTTCTTAAGTGCTTTAATGCAATCGGTTGGGGTTATAGCGATTAATGACATCTTGCCTAAGGCAGGGAGTAGGTACATTCTGAATCGACCATGTACATCATCAGCATAGCTACTTGACCATGACTCAACCTTAAAATCAAACCAATCATTAAAAGCTTGTTCAAACGTGTAGGCTTCTTTTTCTGCCAATGCTTGTGCTTCTTTAGCCGCTGCTTTTGCTTCTTGCTTTGGTGCTCGTGGATCTATGCCATTGATTAACAGCTTTCTTGCTTCGTCTCGTTTGGCGCGTGCTTCTGCTAGTCCAATAATCGGATACTCCCCGATTGTGAGAATGGCAGGCTTATCATTGAACCGATAACGATAACGCCACACCTTTAACCCTGTAGGTCGCACATCAATAACCAAGCCGTTGCCGTCTGCCACTAGATAGGCTTTGGCTTTTGGCTTTAATGCTTTGGTTTGTGTGTCTGTTAGTGCCACGTTATACGCTCTCGTGAGTATAAAAAATATGATGTATAAAGCACGTTATACGCTTTATACGCTCAATTATACACAAAAACTAGAGATGTAAAGCAACACAATGAAACGCTAAAATATCTTTATTTGTTGTAACTTGTTGATATTATTGAATTGTAGGCAATAAAAAAGCCGTTAAAAAACGGCTTGATGTGTATAACTGGCGGAGGAGAAGGGATTCGAACCCTCGATAGGGTATAAGCCTATACACGCTTTCCAGGCGAGCCCATTCAACCACTCTGGCACCCCTCCGACGTGGGCTGGATTATACCAGCATCCACGCCACATTCCCAATGAATCTACTCAAGCAGCCATATCAATTTGTTGCACGCTGCCTGCTCGACCATCTTCGTATAAAAACATGCCAGCTTGTTTCATGCGTCCTTGCAAGTTGTTTTGACTGTCTTTGTAGTCGAATTTGGCATCGACACCAGAGGCATAAATTGCACCGATACCGAGCTGACCAATAGCAGCCATTTTTTGCACGCCATTGCTGTCTGGTTGCCAGACGAGTAGCTTAGCAAATGCGGCATCGCCTTCATCAATCCAGCCGTTTTTATCATCATCAAGTTGAGCTAATTCGGCAAAACCCTTCCCACTTTGTGGTCCAAAAAGCTCACTGCCATCGTCTATTTTGCCATTGCCATTTTTATCCAGTGCCAGATAGCCGCTATTGCCTTGGAGTTCTGCTAGCTTTTCTGTTGTGCTGCCCGTTGCAGATAAGTCGAAATTAAATTTATTGAGACTGAGTTGAGCTGCTTGCCCATCAAAATTAATCACGAGAGGATCTTTTAGTGCAGCGCCAAGTCTTACCTCGACACTTTCTTGGCTGTAATAACTGCGCGACAGTGACATCGACATGTTGAAATTGATCGCGTTTCCATCGGCAGTGGTTACCGAACCTTGCATACCAACAGATAAGCTTTCTGATTCAGCAGTTTCACTACTACTTTGTATAATGGCACCCCATGTTGGTGCTGGTGGTGCAGATGGTTTGCCTTGCGTTTGCGCGATAGCATTAGGGTCGCTGGTGGTTAAGGTATTTTCTTTTGGTTGTAAGTCTTTGTCAGAAAAGAGTTCCATCTTGACCGTTTTACCACTCATCCAAGCCATAAGTGATTCAATTGCCTGCTTCATTTTGAGCAGATCTGGTGGCAATTGATCTTCGGCTTTTTCTGCCTTAGATACCTTGTCGCTTTTGATTGCGTGTTTACTGTCAAAGGGTTGTTGGCTTAGCTGCGCTAGCTGCAAGCCGCGATGTATTTTATCTTCTTTACTGATCGGACGGTTCTGGTTTGGATTCGGTTGTTCACCTGTATTCCATACCGTCATTGAAGTGGTTTGTTTTTGTGAAAATGAACTGGCGTGATGCGACTGCATCGCCATATCGCTAGATAGGATGCGCATGTTACTCTCTCCCAAGAGGTGGGGAATCTTTGCTATTCCCTGTTTTATGATGATTGTCTGAGACTTTTATTTATGAACAGGATAGCGGCTGAAGTGGATTAAACTTGAGGTGTATTTTTAAGCTGACAGTTTGTGCAAAATATGGCATGATGATTCACTATGTCAAATGGGGGCAATATGCACCAAGAAATTTTAGAGTCGCTTGAAACCGCCGTGGCGCTACTCAATCAAGATCGCGTGATTCGTTATATGAATCCTGCCGCAGGCGAGTTGCTCGGAGTGAGTGTTCGACGCATTCAAGGGACGCCGATTCTTTCACTTATGCCCGATGTGGATGCGCAACTTGCGATGCATTCAGTGCAGCAGTCGTTAACCCTGCATGATATTCCTATTCAGCGTGCTGACAATAAAAATTTGCGCTTAACCTGCACGCTGACACCCGTAGAGGTTCCTGTTTCTGGATGGGTGTTAGAAATGACACCACGAGATCGTTTCGATCGTATTAGTCAAGAAGAGGCGTTATGGGCGCAGTATGAAGCGAGTACGCTATTGGCGCGTAATTTAGCGCACGAGATTAAAAATCCTTTAGCGGGTATTTCAGGATCGGCACAACTGTTAGCGCGCCAGCTTAGCAGTTCACGTCAGTTAGAATTTGTCGATGTCATTATTAAAGAAACGACACGTTTAAATAACTTATTAGATGGTATGTTAGGGGGTAATCAGCCTGCACATTGGGTAACGCATAACATTCATGCAGTGCTCGAGCACGTGACGCAGGTTGTTTCGGGGCAGTTACCTGAAGGTATTCGCCTGCATAAGGATTATGATCCTAGCTTGCCTGAATTTGTTATGGATTTTGATCGATTGGTACAGGTTTTTTTAAACCTTGCTCGTAATGCGATTGATGCCATGCATGGAGCAGGTAAGCTAACCATTCGTACACGTATTGTGCATAAGATGACACTCGGGAATCAACTGCATCCGTTGGTGGTTGCTGTCGAAGTCTGTGATACGGGGGAGGGTATTCCCCCCGAATTGATTGATGCTATTTTCTTGCCAATGATTACCAATAAAACGGAAGGTACGGGGTTGGGATTGCCTATCGCACAAAGTATCGTCCATCAACATGGTGGTTTGATTTTGGCAGAAAGCCAAAAAGGCAATACGGTATTTAGGGTCTTTTTGCCCTTAACACACGAAAAAGAAAACAATGATTGGGGTTCGCTATGAGTGAAGAAATGCCAGAAGTTTGGGTTGTTGATGATGATGCTTCGATTCGTTGGGTGTTAGATCAAGCCTTGTCGGATAAAGCGTGGAAGACACGTATTTTTTCTGATTCTCAATTGGCGTTAGAGGCCTTGTCGGTCAGCGTTCCAGCTGTGTTGGTGTGTGATATTCGCATGCCGCATGTCGATGGCTTAACCTTGATGCAGGCAGCGCATCAGCAGGATTCAAATTTACCTGTTATTTTAATGACGGCCTTTGCCAATTTAGATTCAGCGGTTTCAGCGTATCAAGGCGGTGCGTTTGAATATCTACCCAAGCCCTTTAATTTAGATGAAGCCTTAACCTTAATCGAGCGAGCGATTGCTAAACGCGTGCCAGCTCGTCGTAAACGCAGAACCGAGGACGATAAGCAGCCGCTAAACATTATCGGTTCAGCACCTGCAATGCAGGAAGTGTTCCGCGTGATGGGGCGCGTCGCCCAGCTTGATGTAACTGTGTTAATTAATGGTGAGACAGGAACGGGTAAGGAGCTGATTGCCAAGGCCTTACATGAACTTTCACCGCGTCGAGACAAACCTTTTGTTGCCATTAACACGGCAGCCATTCCTCGTGATTTGTTGGAATCTGAGTTGTTTGGGCACGAAAAAGGGGCGTTTACAGGTGCGATGACACAACGGGCAGGGCGTTTTGAACAAGCTGACGGCGGAACTTTGTTTTTGGATGAGATTGGCGATATGCCAATTGAATTACAAACGCGTCTATTGCGCGTGCTTAACGATGGTAGTTTTTATCGTGTCGGTGGACATGACCCTTTGCATGCCGATGTGCGTATTTTGGCAGCAACACATCAAAATATGGAAAAGATGGTTCGTGAGGGTAAGTTCCGTGAAGACTTGTTGTATCGCCTGAATATCATTCGTATTCAGATTCCAGCATTACGTGAACGTAAAACAGATATTCCTCTTATTTTACGTTATTACATGACAACAGAAGCGAAAACGTTGCGTGTTGATGAAAAACAATTATCGAACGATGTTGAGGTGTATTTAGCCAGTTTAGATTGGCCCGGAAATATTCGTCAGCTACGCAGTTTGTGCATTTGGCTAACGGTGATGACACCTGGAAAAGTCGTTACCATCGATGATTTGCCGTTAGAATTGCGTCAACCGCAACATGCACCGCAAACAATGGGAACAGAAGATTGGCAAACGCCTTTACGTTTGTATGCACGGAACTTTTTGCAGCAAGGAAAGTCGGGGTTGCATACAGAGGCAGAACAGTTGTTTGAACGGGTTCTCATTGAAGAGACCTTGCAATTTACCCGCTTTCATCGTCAGGAAACAGCCGCTTTGTTGGGGTGGGGGCGGAATACGCTCACACGTAAGTCGCAACAATTGGGTATCGATGAATGATTGCAGAATTGTTGACTTGGCTTACGACTGATTGCGCACCACAAGCAAGAAAACTGGGTTACCTCTATGAAGCTGTTGCCATGCAAGCACGCATTAAACGTTGTGCGCAGGCATGGAAAAGTCATTGCGAGCAGGCGCAAACGTTCGCAACCAACTGCATGCATCGCCAAGAAAAAGGTGGCATTGCTGTTGTTTTTGGTTCTGGTCTAGGTGTCGATTTGCCCAAAGCGGCTTTACTCGAACAGTTTGATGAAGTGTGGTTAGTGGATATGGTTCACTTGCGTAGCACGAAAAAAGCTTGGGGTTATCATCATAAGGTTCGTTTTATCGAACATGACGTAACAGGGACTTTAAACGATGTTGTCAAGGGAAGCCTAACAACCATTCAGCCTCAACAGTGGTTAGATAATGCGGATATTCGTTTTGTCTTTTCGGCTAATATTTTGGGGCAGCTTCCCGTACAGCCATTAGCTTGGCTGGCTAACCAAGTGACGACTCATGATGATGAGCAGCTCATTTTGTGGTCGAGAGGACTCTTGCAAGCGCATTTAACTTATCTGCATGCGTTTAGGCAACGTGGGGTGATGGTATGTCTCATTGCCGATTTAGAGTGGCAATATCATGAAAATAACAAACTGTTACAAAGCATTGATGCGTGGCGAGGGCTGGAACATGCAACACCAGACGCAAGTTGGGAGTGGCGTATTGCACCACGAGGAGAGTTACATGGCAACCGCACCCAGACGAACTGGGTTGGCGGTTGGTGCTGGTAAAAACCGATTGCGCTGCCATCTTGCGTTGTTGCTACGGTTCTCGCGCTGCGTTGTGTAGTCATCTACACGCCTTGCGTCTGCGAGCCTTGCGCCTAGCAATCTTGACAGCTCATGACGGTTTTACAAATCGATTGCGCGTTTTTTAAAGCGCTACTTCATCCACTTCACTGGTACGAATACGCACGACCTTTTCAAGGTTGGTGACAAAGATTTTACCGTCACCAATTTTGCCTGTATGTGCCGCTTTGGTAATGGCATCAATAACCGCTTCCACTTGGTCGGCTTTTACGCCCACTTCAAGCTTAAGTTTTGGTAGAAAATCAACCACATATTCCGCACCACGATACATTTCGGTATGGCCTTTTTGACGACCAAAACCTTTAACTTCTGTCACGGTCATGCCATGCACACCCATGTCGCCCAAAGCGTCACGAACATCGTCAAGTTTGAAGGGTTTAATAATGGCGGTTACGAGTTTCATTGTGTTATTCCTTTTTAAAATTAACGTGTCGATGGCTCTGTTTCAAATAAGGCTAATTCATCATCAGTCGCTTCATGACTTGCTTGATTATCCGACGGATTGACCAAAGTTGCAATGGCTTGACCCATGCGCACTGGTGTATTTTCAACGTGAGCAGTTAAGCCTTTAACGCTGTCTTTTGCATGTAGCATGACAACCGTAGATCCCATGTTGAAACGTCCGATTTCGTCGCCTTTATGGAAGCTGATGCCGCTATTGCGATAGTCCCAGTATTGCAAGGTATTGCTATACGGTGGCGTGATTTTACCCGCCCAAACCGTTTCCATGCTACCGACAAAAATAGCACCAACCATGACCAGAACCATTGGTCCTGTCTCTGTTTCGAATGATAAAACAAGACGTTCGTTGCGTGCAAATAGCTCGGGTACAGTGCGCACAGTGGCAGGGTTGACGGCAAATAAATCGCCTGGAACATACAT
>CAZSGH010000060.1:0-14098 GCA_964606405.1 uncultured Francisella sp. | reverse complement strand
GATGCAGGTAACTACAACCTTGTTCAGGCAACAGGGTTAACTGCTGATATCAGCAAAGGCACCATTGAAGCTGTTACGGGTATCACAGCCAACAACAAAACCTACGATGGTTCACCCACCGCGACGCTCGTAACCAGTGGCGCTGGCTTTACAGGTAAAGTTACCAATGACGTGTTGACGGTAACCACAGCAACAGGCGTATTTAGCGATAAAAATGTGGCTGATAGCAAAACCGTAACGATAACAGGCATTACCCTTGGTGGTGATGATGCTGGTAACTATGTTTTATCGAACTCAACCGCGACATCACTAGCAACGATTACTCAACTTGACAGCGTAACATGGACGGGTGCTGGAAACGATAACAATTGGTTTAATGCAGCCAACTGGGCAGGTAGTGCCCTACCTGATGCTAATAACGTTGCAAATGTTGTGCTACCAGCCAATGCAATGATTCATTACAACAGTACGGGACAACAAGAAACGAGTCTAACCTCGATTGCAGGGGTGAATAATAGTGCTGCAGGCGCATTAAATATGAATGCAGGCAGATTAACAGTTGGTAATAGCAACTTACAGGGACGAGTACTTTTAAACTCATTGACTCAATCTGCAGGTAGTATCGAAGGTAACGCCAATATTCACACAGATAGTTTATTTACACAAACAGGCGGTAGTATTGTCTTAAGCAAAGGTTCGCTGACGTTAAATACAACGGGAATAGAT
Organism: uncultured Francisella sp.; assembly: GCA_964606405.1. Taxonomy (GTDB): domain Bacteria; phylum Pseudomonadota; class Gammaproteobacteria; order Thiomicrospirales; family Thiomicrospiraceae. The sequence goes on along the minus strand of CAZSGH010000060.1, from coordinate 13,372 downwards.
GTTGACACGATCGTCAACAACATTACGACTACAGACAACCTATCTATTAATACTGCAGCTGGCAGTATTCTTAGTGCGGCTGGATCTACTGGCTTAAAAGCAGAAGACGTAACATTGACTGCACAAAGTATTGGTACAAGCACGGACCCTGTTATCGTTGATGCCACAAATATCGCACTAAATAGTACATTGGGTAATATTTACGCTGTATTATCGGGAGCACTTAACACTAATGCGCTATCGGTTAATACGCCGTCAGGAACACAACTCGTAAATATTACCGCCCCAAGCTTCTCACTATCCTCGATCAATAGTGATGATGACATTGAACTAACAGCGACAACAGGGGATATTATCGAAAATGCTGATGCAACAATTGATATGCAAGGCAATAGCCTGACATTAATTAGTCGATATGGAAACATCTTACAAAACAATAATGCCCATATTATTAATGCGTCGACAGCCAACCTAACTGCCGCAGGTAGAATTGATAACTTAGATATTAGTAGCTCTGGCAATATTAATGCTTATTCAGGTCAGCCGATGACCATTCGCTACTTAAACAGCGCTAGCAATGTTTTTGCTGAAAGTACAGGTGGCTTAACAACGAATGGCAACATTACAGCAGGACTATTAGTAGAACTTATTACACACAGTCCAATGACCATTAACGGTGACATTAATGCTGGTACTGGTATTAGCTTAACAGCAGGAACAACAGGAGATCAGACGGCTGTCATTACCATCAATGCGCCACTATCAACTGGCTCTGGAAATGTGGATGTTAGTGCTGGCAATGGCATTACGCAAAATGCTAATATCTCGGCACCTAACGGTAGTATTGATTTAATAACACCTAGTTACACTTCTGCATCTGGTGTCCTCAATATTGGCGTTACCAGCCTAAATGGAGACAGTTATACATCAACCACTGAGACAGCTGCTCCCATTACCCAACTTGTTGAACAAACCATCGCACAAACAAGTAAAGAGTCACTTAAGAGCACGACCGACAACACAAGCAAGACAGAACTCGTACCAAATACTGCAACGCAGACAGCAACACAAACCAATGCATCAATGCTAACCAATAGCAATCAAACGGTTGGTGGTAATACTAATGAGTTTGGGGCAACAAGTACGAATAGTAATCAAGAAGCTGCTGATCAAAATAAAGCCCCAACGGCAACAGCTAAAGAAAAAACAGAGGATAAAGAAAAGCCTAAAAACGATAAATCAAAAGCGACACCAGACGAGAAGAAAGAAACAACAAAACCTAGCAAAAAGAGCTCTGCTTGCTCAGTCTAAACACTGGCAAGCAACCGCTCATTTTGTATTAACTAAAGGTCAATCTGTTCAATATTCATGTATTGTTTGGCGTAGTGTAAATACACTTTTTGACGAATAAACACGTCAAAAATCCCTGAATCTATATGGCCTTCTTTTGCCATAAAACCCATTATTTTCAAGGTTTCCGATAAGGTTTTAGGTTGCTTGTAAGGTCTATCCTTAGCCGTTAAGGCTTCAAACACATCTGCAATAGCCAAAATTCTAGCGCGTAATGACAACTGTTGCGCTGTTAAACCATAGGGATAGCCCTTACCATCAACACGCTCATGATGTGCGCCAGCAATTTCAACGACATTCTTGAGTGTTTTTGGGTAAGGCAGGGCTTTTAACATATCAATCGTTACGACAATGTGATCGTTAATAATCTTTCTCTCTTGAGTGGACAAGGTTCCTCTAGAAATACTCAGTAAATCAACCTCTTCCTCGGTTAACAAAGGACGATCCCCATCTAAAGAGGGCCAATGCGTGCCGCCCGAATCTCGCACCTTTTGCTGCATGCTTTCGGCCATAAACTCGTCACCCTTATTGGCCAAATTTAAAAAGCTAGATAAGGACTGAATCTTATCGAACTCAATCGAAAGCGAATCTTCAACGCTACTCAAAGATAGAAATGAGTCCTTGCTAACCAAATCCCTCGCTACACTTTCCCACTTATCTGCTCGAATTTGCTGATATAGGGCAGCTAAACGCGTATCTACTTCCGAAATACGGTCATTTAAGCCATCTAATTTAGTACGTTTATCCATAATGTAATCGGGCGTTGCCAACTTACCACAATCATGAAGCCAAGCAGCCACATCTAACTCATAGAGCTCATCCTCGCTCAAGCTTAAAGATTCCCATTCTGTTGAATTATCATCATTAATAGCTCTAGCTAAAAGACCCGCAATAACAGGTACTCGCTGACAATGCCCACTCGTATAAGGCGACTTAGCATCAATCGCATTAGCAATCAACTTCACAACCGAATCAAATAGCTTTCGTTGTGCCTCAATCAAATAACGCTGCGTTAACGCCGTTGCTGCCATGGAGGTTAACGATTCAACGAGCGACTGCTCTACTTGTGTAAAGGGACGCGTTGCTTTTTTATGATCCAATGCATTAATAAGCTGCAAGACACCAATTAAATCACCTTCGTGATTCTTCATCGGAACCGTTAAAAAAGACTGTGAATGATAACCTGTGCTTGCATCAAAGCGTCTCGTGCCAGAAAAATCAAAGTCTTGACAATCATAAGCATCAACAATATTAATTGTCTGACCATGATGAACTGCAGCAGCAGATACATTATGCAAATTAGGCGAACCATTCTCTTGATAAATAGGCACATTCGCAAAATGAATTGGATTGCCAGATATGCCACCCAAATTAATATTTAGACTATCATTACGAACAATGGTAAAGTCGAGCCGTTGCCCGTCTTCGCTTTTAAGATATAAAGTTCCACCATCAGCGTTGGTTAAACTTTTAGCGCTACTCAAAATCATATCGAGTAACTTATTAATATCCTTTTCGCGAGATAACGCTAAACCTGTTTCAGTAAGCCGAGCAATACTGTTCAATAATTGACTATCTGACATAAAATCCGCTCCTTAACAAGCGAAAACTTAACATGATATCTTGTCGCCACGATCAACGATTAGACTGTCGCCATCGCATTAATACCAACGCCAAAACAAAAGACAACACCCCTAACAAAGGCATATCATGCCAACGAACATAAGGCGTGCTGCCAGAATAAGAGCGAACCTGTACGATATGACCCGCTAACTCACTATCCGGTGCAGCGGCAATCGTACCAGAACCATCGATATGTGCAACACCAGTATACCCTTGATTGGTCACACGCACAATTTCACGCCCTAACTCACGAGCACGTAAGCGCGTCATTTGCCAATGCTGCCCTGCCATAGCGCTTGGATAGAACCAACCATCATCGCTGACAATGAGCCACCAGTCCGTTTCAGAACTCACGCGAGCCATTTCAAAACCAAAATCTGCCTCATAGCACACACCCAATCCCACTTGGCTGCCTGCAATGGTTTGAACTTTAGGCGTTTCACCAACGGAAAACTGAGCCATCGGCATATTGATCCATTTCGCTACGGCAGCCAATATCGAAAACCCAGGATAAAACTCACTAAAAGGAACTAAATGACGTTTATCATAACGCAAGGTTCCGTCCAAACTAACGATACTATTGAAATACTGACGACCTGAAATAGAGTCTTCACGCAAGGCAGCACCCGTAATAATGGTTGTATTACTCGCTTTTGCTTTGTCGACTATTGGTTGTAACTCGGGCAATGCTGAATCTAAAAAAGTTGGAACCGCTGTTTCTGACCAAACAACAACTGGCGATTGTGTCAGTAACGGAAAACTAGCAACCTGATAGGCTTGAAGCAAATAAGATAAGGCGTGTTTATCCCACTTCAAGGTTTCTGAAATTTGACCATGCACCAGTGCTATTGGTTGTTGTTCACCCTTGCTACTGACCCAAGCAATCGAGCCTAGCTGACCCGACAATCCCCAAAACAAGCCATAAATGATAATGGCTTTGAATGTGTTCTTGCTAGCAACTGCCCACCAAATCAAACCCGCACTTAGGGCAACAGCAAAGCTTACCCCCAAGCTACCTGCAATGGGTGCCCACCCCGCCAACCAGGTATCAGTATGAGAATAACCCAGCAATAACCATGGAAAGCCCGCCCAAATCACAATACGCAACCACTCACTCAGCACCCACAAAGTTGGCAGCCAGACGATTGCCCAAACCCAACTCGATACAACTGAACGTGTAGCAACCGAAAGCGCCCCAACAACTGCAATAAAGCTCGCTAATAGAAAGACAAAAGCTAGTGCGACCAACCAAGCGAGCCCCATTGGCACGCCACCATAAAGCCCAAGGCTCACACCCATCCAGCTAATGCCAAAACCAAACAAGCCAAAACCAAACGCAAAGCCTTCACGCATCCCTTGTTGCCAACTGCTGGCATCAGCTAACAACCACCACAATCCCACCAAAGCTAACAGTGTCGCTGGCGGAAAGTCGTAAGGCGCAAAACCAAAGACAGCGACAGATCCCAACAATAAAGCACTGGCTAAGCGCCACATTGGATTCGTTAGCAGTGTTTGGTGCAAATCCATCATCCGTTCTTGCAGATTATTCGCCATGACCAATATCATCTTCGTTAATTAAGGTGACCTTAAAGAGCTGTACACGACGACGATCTGCACGCAACACCTTAAATAAAAGACCCGACAACGCCAAGCTCTCACCCGTCTGAGGCACTCGCCCAAAACGTGAAACGATTAAACCACCCAAGGTATCAGCCGCCTCTGTATCGAGTTTGACATCAAAAAAAGCATTGACTTCATCAACACTCGCAACGGCTTTAACGGTAAAGGTATGTTCATTCATTTGCATAATATGAACATCAGCCTTGTCGTATTCGTCTTCGATTTCACCGACGATGCCTTCGATAATATCCTCGATGGTGACCAATCCCGTGATACTGCCATACTCATCGACGGCAACCGCAATATGTAAACGGCGACTCTGAAACTCGCGCAATAACTCTGCCGCACGTTTGCTTTCAGGAACATAAAAAACGGGACGAAGTAGCGGTGCAAGACTGTCTAAAGAGTCAACTTTATGACGAATATAGGCAATGAGTAAATCTTTACTCATTAAAATGCCCACTAAATCGTCTTTGGTTTCCCCTGTAACGGGGTAGCGAGAGTGTTCCGTTTCTAAGATCATCGCTAAATTATCAGCAAGCGTATCACGCTCATTGAGCATCACCATCTGCGCCCGAGGAACCATAATATCACGCACACGCTGTGCAGATAATGACATCACCCCTTGCAGCATACGCCAAACTTCAGCATCGATAACCTGACGATTAAAGGCATCTTTAATTTGCGCCATTAAATCATCGCGATCATCGGGTTCATTATCAAATAAATCTTTTAGCTTAGACAATAAAGAGTTTGATTTTATAACTGAATCACTCATTAAAAATTTTCCATTAGACAGGCAAATAAGGGTTTTTAATACCAACCAGAGCTAATAACTTTATTTCTAAAGCTTCCATTTCAACGGCTTCTTCCTCTGTTTCATGATCGTAGCCTTGTAAATGCAACAACCCATGAACCACTAAATGCGCTGCATGCTCAGCTAATGGCTTTCCCTGCTCAATCGCTTCAGCCATTAACACCGTTGGACAAATCACCAAATCACCCAAAAGCTGCTCCTTTGACTCCCAGCCTTCGGGCAGTTCAAAGGGAAATGACAGCACATTCGTCGGCTTATCTTTCTCTCGCCATTCACGATTAAGCTGCTGGCTTTCGTCGGCACCAACGAAACTAACGGTTACCGTTGCTTTACCAGCTCCTAGCCAAGCCAATGCCGCCGCACGCTTCAACAACGACGTTACAATACCGTCAACATAATCAGTCTTCCAATCAATATCTAATGATAATCGCGCTAGCTGGCGATTACGGCGTTCAGACAGTCTCGTTAGTTTTTGTTTTCTCAAAGCGCTCATATGCCTCTACAACCTTTTGTACTAATGGATGACGCACCACATCTTTGGCGCTAAAAAATGCAAAACCAATACCATCGATACCTTTTAAGATATCGCTAGCTTGGCGCAAACCAGAAGATTGTTTACTGGGCAAATCAACCTGAGTCATGTCACCCGTAATAATCACTTTAGAACCAAAGCCAACACGGGTTAAGAACATTTTCATTTGTTCTAGTGTTGTATTCTGTGCTTCATCCAGCAAAATGCAACTTTCATTTAAGGTACGACCACGCATAAACGCCAAAGGTGCAACTTCAATCACATTGCGTTCCATTAGGCGTTCGACTTTTTCAAAACCCAACAATTCATAAAGCGCATCGTAAAGTGGACGTAAGTAAGGATCGACTTTTTGCGCTAAATCCCCCGGTAAAAAGCCGAGCTTTTCACCCGCCTCTACGGCTGGACGCGTTAAAATCAACCGACGAACCTGTTCATTTTCCAGCAACTCGACCGCTCTAGCGACCGCCATATAAGTTTTGCCTGTCCCAGCTGGTCCGATACCAAACACAATGTCATTTTCGTGCATTGCCTTAATATAAGCATCTTGATTAGCCGTTCGCGCCCGAATAAGCTTTTTATGTGGACGTAATACGCCATAGCCCGTTACCGCCAAACGCTCATCCGTCGATGATAACGCAGCCACATCGGCAATAGGCGTACTCACTGCCAACTCACTCAAATACAAATGTACCGTTTCTGTATTCATTAACCCCGAAAAAGACTGGCGATACAGGTCTCGAATGACCTGTTCTGCTGCGATCAACTGAATAGCAGGACCTTTAACCAAAAAATCAAAACTCAGATGATTAATCTCTACCCCAAGACGCGCTTCGATTTGCGCCAGATGCTCTTCGTGCCAGCCACAAAAGTTTTGCAGTGCGGCATTATCCTCTGGAACCAGCTTTATGCGTATATTGTCGAATGTTTGGCTCATGATAAGGAATAAATCTGAAAGAATTTCTGACGCGGTTTGTTGGCATAAAATTCTGCTTCAGGTGTTGCCACCAACTCGCCACGCAATGAGTTATTCGATGCCGAGGTGATTTTAACATCGACAAACTGACCCAAAATATCGTTACTGGCTTCGAAGTTAACGACTCGATTGTTTTCGGTTCGCCCTGCCATTTCTTTCGGATTTTTACGCGAAGGACGCTCGACCAAAATACGCTGAACACTACCAAGCATTGCGGTTGAAATGTCCATTGTTAACTGATTCAAACGATCTTGTAGACGCGCTAAGCGTTGCTTTTTGACTTCAACATCAACGTCATCGGGCAAATAGGCGGCTGGGGTACCTGGACGAGGACTATAAATAAAACTAAATGAGCGATCGTATTTCAGATCGGCAATCAGGTTCATCGTATCTTGATAATCTTGGTCCGTCTCACCCGGGAAACCAATAATAAAATCGCCCGACAAGGATAAATCGGGACGCAAAGCGCGGATTTTACGAATGGTCGACTTGTATTCGAGCACCATGTGTCCGCGCTTCATTTGTGTCAGAATTCGATCAGAACCAGACTGAATGGGCAAATGTAAGTGACTGACAAGCTGAGGAATGGTGGCATAACAATCAATTAATGATTGCGACATTTCGTTAGGATGCGAGGTGGTATAACGCAAACGTCCGATACCAGGAATGCGTGCCAAGGCATGCATTAATAATGCCAAATCAGCGATACCACCATCTTCCATTTCGCCACGATAGGCATTGACGTTTTGACCCAGCAGGTTAACTTCACGCACCCCCTGTTCTGCCAAGCGCGTCACTTCAGCAATCACATCGTTAAAGGGACGACTGACCTCTTCACCGCGCGTGTAAGGCACGACACAGAAAGTGCAGTATTTAGAACACCCTTCCATCACCGACACAAAGGCACTGACCCCGTCTGCCCTAGGTTCTGGCAAACTATCAAACTTTTCGATTTCAGGAAAGCTGACATCAATTACTGATGGCTTTTTACCATCGTCAGAAAGCTGAGAAGCAGCATCAATCATCTGTGGCAAACGATGCAAGGTTTGTGGACCAAAAATCATATCGACATAAGGCGCACGCGAACGAATCGCTTCACCTTCTTGCGACGCCACACAACCACCAACACCGATTAGTCTTCCTGGTTTACGTGCTTTCCAGCCACGCCAGACACCCAAGGCATCAAAAACCTTCTCTTGCGCTTTTTCACGAATTGAGCAGGTGTTTAATAACACTAAGTCGGCATCATTAGGATTTTCTACCTGTTTAAAACCATGTGTTTTTTCAATCAATTGCAGCATTTTATCAGAATCATACTCATTCATCTGACAGCCATAAGTTTTAATAAAGACACCGCGAATTGGAGACGCAGCCGCTGTACTTTCGGACATAATGGTCGCTTGTTCCTATTTGTTTTGTTGAATTTTAAGCTATTTTAACAGAGAGACACTCAGATAAATGATAAACCTATCGGATGACACCTAAAAAAGTGTCATTTGCAACCCCTTAATAACATAAATGGTTGAGGGTTTAGCTTACGCAGACCTTCGGTATGGGAGAAGAAATGCACTAATATTGCATGTAACCACTCAATTTAATCCCTTCCACCAGCGGTAAAATAATTTGGGAACGTTAAAAATACCAGGAAGAGGAGTTTTTAGCAGTGCCCCATTGCTTGGCGTATCATGTCAAAATGATCAAAGGCCAACCCAATGTCTCCGTTCAACACCGCTGACAATGAAAACCAGCGCGCATCGGCGGCATCATCACCTGCTTGCACATTCGGCTCAATCGACGTGACATATAAAAAAGCTTGTGTCACCACGCGCTGATTGCCTTCTGCTCGCGGATCACGTCCAAAAGCATCGTAAACCCCAATCAAACGAAAATCAGCTTCTTGCGCTGTAATGCCCGTTTCTTCTTGTAGTTCACGAACCGCAGCTTGAACATGGCTTTCAGCCGCCTCAAAAACGGTATTCGGCGGTGTCAAACTGTTTACAAAACCACCTGGCAAAGCCCAGCAATCTTTGAACGGCTCGTGCTTACGTCGAATCAGCAATAACTGTTGTGCCTTGCCAACCCCAGCAATCACCACAATATCCGAAGTAAAATTATCTCCCAAATGCCACAATGCCATCTATGTTTTATTCCCTATGAGCCATTACAATAGCAACAGAAACATCTGAAAACCCGTCATTCCCGCGAAAGCGGGAATCTACCCCGTTTATTTCATGGATCCCCGCATGTGCGGGGATGACGAAGTGTCGGATTATTAAAAATGTTACTGCATCTTAACATAACAAAGAGTCTACGACCGATGAAGCCAACCTATACCCTTTACGGCATTGCCAACTGCGACACGGTCAAAAAAGCCAGAAAATGGCTATCCGAACAGAATATTGACTATACCTTTCACGACTTCAAAACGGCAGGTATTCCCGCAGAACTATCTGACTGGATGTCGCAACTTGGCTGGGAAGGTTTGCTTAAAAAAACAGGCACGACTTGGCGTAATCTACCCGAAAACGATAAACAGGACTTAGATGCCACCAAAGCCCTGTCCTTAATGAACACCCATTACAACCTGATCAAGCGCCCATTACTGGTTGCCGATGGTCAGGTTGTGGTAGCGGGCTTTAAAGAAGCAGATTGGGTGCATGCGGTACACCCAAAACAACACCTAACCTTTTATTCCGCTGACTGCGCGGCGACGATATCTAATAAAGGTACCTTTTCGCCGTTCAGTTCTACAACACCATTCTGCAACGATGCCTTGCTGACTAAAAACTGACCTTCTTGTGTCACATAGCCTGCTTCCACCAACTGCGCTAAGGTGCTGTTCAAGACTTCTTGAATATCTTCTTCTGATACTGCTTTACGTTCGTCTTCTGACAAATCCTGTAACATTATCGATTTAATCCAAGCGTTAGGTAGTTTGCTACTGGCTTGCGCCACTATTTTGGTTAACAGGTAACTCGGATCTTGATTATTAATTTCAGCCTCGGTTATACCCTTTACCCCTACCGATAAAGACATCTGCCCCTGTGCGCCATCTAACGAAAAAGCCACTTTATCTAAACTGTACTCGGGATCGAAAGGCAATAATTTAGCAAGCTGTAGGGAGGCATCTTTCATTGCCTTCTCTAGGGCATCTGAATCTCCATTGGTAGAGGCAAAGCTTTGCAACACGGCTGGCGATGATAAGGTGCTGATAATCGCATCTAAGGTAGGCGCATGAATGCGATTCACAGCATCATGTATCATAAAACCATCGACACGAACCTTATCTGTTTGAAAGTCTAATGACAGTTGACCACTTCTACTTAACAGATTATCGACCAAGGTCGTCGTCGTATGACTCAACAAACGATTCATCTCAACTTTCGTAGGCACATACTCAGCATCCAACTGTTGCTGACTGGTCATGACAATAGATTCGACTTTTGTTTCTTCATTACCCGTATACAGCCACCAGTAGCCACCTTTGTTGTAATGCCCCTGAGACTGATAGCCTGTTACTTGTAACGATGTTTGTGTTTCTGGATGAGAAAAAGCCAATAGTGGCGCTTGAATGCTAACGTCAAGTTGATCGCCTTTTGCGTTCCCTTTCAACACAAGTCCTTGCCAGCGCAAAAAAGCCCCGTCAGACATTCGCGCTTCGACACTCGGCACCGTCGCTTCACTGGTCGTGCTTTGGTCAAACCCCACCTTCGTGACAATACTTAAGGGTGCAGCCGTCAATCCTAACTCTTTTTTAAGCGCCGCTTGCTGTTCTTCTGTCAGTACAAAGCCAGAATGTACAATCGCCATCGCTACCTGATTAAAACCAGGGAAAGGACCATATTGAATATCATCACGCCAAACAATAGGCTCAGCGTTTGCATCATTGCCCAAACGGATTTTCATCGTTCTGGTCGCCGTGGTTAATCCTTTTTGATAATCAATTGACTCCAACTTCACCAATGGCGAAAAGCGTTCAAACAATTGTTGCGTGTCCTGTGTCATCTTCGTTTCGATGCTATTACCCATCACCAACGCGCTTCCAAACCACGCACCCGAAGCAACGAGCACGAGAGAAACCGTGCTTATCCAAATTTTATTCATTACATCTCACTTTACGATCATTTTTTATATGGGTGCTGAATGGCACACGATTAGCGTAACACAGGCATTTTTTTGCTTGTAGCCATTTGACTCATCAGTGAGCTACTAAAGCATGTGATTTAGGCAATCTGAAGAATACATTCGCCTATTTTACACTGACTACAAAAAAAACACATTACAGATACCATAATATCCATTTATTGATATATTTAGCACAAATAGATATAATAATATCCAATTTGCTGACTTGAGATGAATAACCATGCCACCCTATCTCTCGCTCCTTTCGGTTGCCGATCTACAAGAGGCTTTTGCACGCCACCTGCGCCATCAGCGCCAGCAATTAAAACTGTCACGCGAAGCACTGTCCATCAAAAGTAGTGTACCCGCAGCCACCATTAAAAAGTTCGAACTGACAGGACAAATTTCCTTACGTCAATTATTGTTACTATGGCAATCGGTCGACCGTTTAGAACGCCTAGAAGCGGTTTGTCATGCCCCAACAACGCCACCCAAAAGCATTGATGAGGTACTCAACCGATGAAGACAACGTTAGCCAATCAACACCTCAGCGTGTGGCGCACCTTCAGCGATGGCAATAAGCAGCAGGTGGGTGAATTAGCACAAAACGCGAGCGGCATTTATTTTCAATATCATCCCGATTACCTTGCCCACGCGCCCAGCCTATCGCCGTTTAATCTTGCGTTCGACAACCGACTACAAGCCGCCCCAAAAACACCCCATGCAGGACTACATGGCGTCTTTTCCGACAGCCTACCCGATGGTTGGGGCATGTTGCTCATGGACAGAGTTTTCCGTCAGCAAGGCATCTTAGCGCAGCAACTCACGCCATTAGATCGCTTAGCCTTTGTCGGACAACATGGCATGGGCGCACTCTCTTTTGAGCCTAGCTTAAACGCGCCCTCTAGCAATGAAAGCATCATGACCCTAAATGAGCTAGGTCGTCAGGCACAAGCTGTTTTTGAAGGACAAGCTTCGGAAGTATTAGCCACACTTGCACAGGCTGGCAGCTCTGGCGGTGCCAGACCCAAAGCACAAGTCTATTTCAACCATGACCACCCCGAACACATTAGCACCCACCCACAAGCTGGCTACCAACCTTGGCTCGTCAAATTCACCTCATCATCCTTGCCCTTAGGTCATGAAGAAGGATTATGCGAAGCCGCTTATTTGACGCTGGCACAACAAGCAGGCATCGAAGTGCCAACATGGCAACTCATCGATGCACCAACGGGCCATTGGTTAGCGGTGAAACGCTTTGATTGCACAGGTGAAAAAGGGCGTTTGCACTTACATAGTGTCGCTGGCTTGCTCGATGCCGATTTCCGCACCCCGTCGCTCGACTATGAAACACTGATTAAATTAGGCAGTATGCTGTGCCAAAGCCCCAGTGTTGGGCAAGCCCTATTCAAACGGGCGCTGTTTAATCTATTTGCTTGTAATCAGGACGATCACAGTAAAAACTGGGCATTTTTACAACAGGATAACGGACAATGGCAAGCAAGCCCCGCTTATGATCTGACCTTTAGCCCCACTCCCTACAACGAACACAGCACCGCCTTTATGGGCTATAGCAAACAACCACCCTTAAAGGTGATACAACAACTCGCTGCACACGCCAATATCGACCACTGGCATAAAGCCAAGATAATGATAGATGAAATACTCGATACCCTAGCCAACTGGTCGGCTGTTGCTACGCAGTTAGGGGTAAGCTCGACAACAACGCGCCTGATTCAACAGCAACTTGATAAAGTAAGAGAAGATAATAGGACGTTGTGGGGTTAAAAAGACCAAAAGAGGTGACTAAAAAATGAGTTTAGCCAAGCTTAAACAAAAAGCATTACAAAACACCGAAGTCGCACAGGCGTATCAACAGTTAGAAACTGAGTTTTTGTTGATCGATCAACTCATTGCGATGCGTACTAAAGCAGGTTTAACACAAGAAGAAGTAGCAACAAAAATGCACACGCAAAAAAGCAATATTAACCGCATGGAGCGCAGCGAAAAACTAGTCCCTTAACATGCGCATGTTCGTTTTTTACTTACTCGGTGTAAATTGTTCAATGCTCCCACAGTCTTTGCAACTCACTTCTAAAACATCATTAACCATTTGAACTACTAAATTTACGGATTTACAGTGAGAACAGCATAATTCACTGTTTCTTCCAGGTTCACTTTCACAAAAGTATCTTGGATGAAGTTCTTGTTCCCAGTGTTTTCCTGGCGATTTATAGAAGCCAGCATCTTCATCTTGCAAAAAGAAATCGTAAAAAACGAGCCTGTAAATCTATTTGTGTAAACGCCCAATAAATTACTGGTAGTTTTTAAG
>CAZSGH010000059.1:0-14252 GCA_964606405.1 uncultured Francisella sp. | reverse complement strand
TACTCATCACGATTACTCAAAACGCTTTTTCGGCTATTTCACTCAGCCCATTGTCTGAAGTATTGGTTCATCCACAACACACATACTCAGCACAAGTCATTAGTCCTAACGATACCACGATTAGCGCACAACTCAATGCGCGCATCGAACAAATTCTGGTTCGTCCTGGCGACAACATCAAAGCAGGACAACCCCTCATAACACTCGACTGCCGCGATGCCAAAAGCCAAGTTGAATTACTAATAGCCAATCGCTTGCAAACACAAGCCTCGCTAGCATACGCACAAGCCCAAGTTGAGCGTTTGCGTAGCCTTAAAAATAAAGACTATGCTTCCGTTAGCCAAGTTGAATTAGCGCAAAGTGAAGCCAAAGGTTTTACTGCCAGCATCACGGCATTAACCGTACAAATTGAGCAAGCCAAACGCAATGTTGAACGCTGCCAAATCCATGCGCCATTTACAGGCGTGGTACGCGAACAACTGGTCGGATTAGGTGCGCTGGCAACGGTTGGCATGCCACTCTTGTCGATTAGCCAAACCAGTGGCGCTGAGATCCAATCCAATCTGCCCTTTATTCTGCTACCCGCACTGCAAAGCAGTGCTTTGGTGTTTAACACGCCTACCCTTGGTAATATTCATATTAGCCTGTTACGTCAAAGTCGTGCGATTGATGCCACGACCCGTAATGTCAGCGTGTGGTTCAAGACAGAAGTACCTCTGGCGCTCGGCTTAACAGGAACACTAACCTTAACCGATCCAACCGCACACATCCCTTCTCAACTGTTTGTAAAACGAAACAATCAACTGGGCATTTTTATCCGTGAAGATGCTAAGGCACGCTTTATGCCACTACCCTTAGCACAAGAAGGTCGCCCAACACCTGTTCCTGCGCATTGGTCGTCTAAAATGGCAGTGATTACTGACGGTCAGCAACGCCTCAATGATGGGGACCTATTGCCATGATGCGTGCGTTACTCAGCAATCATGTCTTTGCCAACTTAGTATTTTTATTGGTATTCGTGCTGGGGGTTTTATCCTATCAATTAATGCCACGTCAGCAAGACCCAACCATCAATTTTAACTGGGTGGTGATTGTCACCAACCTACCCAGTGCCAGCAGTGAAGACATTGAAAGCCGTGTTACCCAGCCACTCGAAGATGCATTACGCAAAGTCGGCGACATTAAATTCATCTCCAGCACGTCACGCGTCGGCATTTCAAATATTCTGGTTCGCTTTCGCGACCTAGATGCGCGCACATTCGATAAGCGTGTCAACGACTTACGCCGCGAAATTCAAAATAAGCGCAATGAGCTGCCCAAAGATATCATCGAGCCGATGATTATTGAAATCACCAGTGCTAACGCTTTCCCCACTGCCATGGTCGTGCTCAAAGGCAATGCCAGCGATGAGACCTTACGCAGCACAGGAAAAACCCTTAAAAAAGAATTGGAACGCTTAACCGGTATCGATCGTATCGACACCCTAGGGTTAGATGACCCTGAGGTTCAGGTTAAACTCGATTTAAATGCGCTGTCTAATTACCATTTAAACCCAGCACAAGTCGCCGACCTCATTGGCGCACAATGGCGCGATGTGGCGGCAGGAAAACTCTTAATTGGTGGTCAACAATGGTTATTGCGACACATTGGTCAAAGTAGCGACCCTGAACGCTTAGGTGCATTAACACTTCCCGTTGCCGATGGCGAAATTGCCTTATCGCATTTAGCGAACATCGAGCGCGCACGCAAAGATGCCGGACAATTGGTTAGCTTTAACGGCTCAGAAGCGATTTTAATGGCGGTCATGAAAAAAGACGCTGCAAATACCCTACAACTGATCGACCGCCTGAACCAGTTTTTAAGCGACTTTAACCAACAACACGCATCATTAGGGGTGCAAGCCATCCTAGCCGATGACCAAACCTATCCAACGCGCACGGCGATTAACACCATGGAGTCCAATGCATTACAAGGACTCATCTTAGTATTGTTAGTTTCGTGGTTATTTCTGGGCTGGCGCATTGGTATATTGATTGCACTGGGCATCCCTTTCGCACTAGCAGGAACCTTTATTGTTCTTTATGGTATGGGAGAAACCCTTAACTTAACCGTTTTATTGGGTGTGATTATTGCCTTAGGCATGCTTGTCGATGATGCGGTTGTTATTGTCGAGTCAATGGCATGGCGATTGCGCCAAGGCATGAACAGTATGGATGCCGCGCTCGAGTCCCTGAAAGAAGTCGGCTGGCCCGTATTGGCGGCAGTACTAACAACCATTGCCGCATTTTTACCGCTCATGCTGCTGCCTGGCATTTTGGGTGACTTTATGCGTGTCGTTCCCCTTGTTGTCACCATTGCTTTACTGGTTAGCCTTATCGAAGCGTTTTGGATGCTACCGACACACATCCACTTGCTCCATGCCGACACACAAAAACCAAGCTATTGGCAAACCAAGCGCGAGCATTATTTGCTTAAATTACAAAATAGCTATGGACGGTTACTTGTTAAAAGTTTTCGTCACCCCTTGCTCACGCTGGGGTTATTAGCCATTGCCTTTGCTGGTGCCATTAGTCTGGTTGCAACAGGACGTATCACCACCAACTTCTTTGCTAGCGACCCCTTACGTGTGTTTTATATTAATGTCGAAATGCCCGCTGGTACCGACCTAACGGATACGTTGAATACCACCGTTGGCATTGAAAAACTCGCTAACAAATGGCTACAAGAAGGTGAAACTCGTGCCATGATTAGCTATGCGGGGCAGATGTTTACCGAAACAGAACCGCGTGTTGGCGACAGCTATGGTCAAGTTTTTGTCAGCCTAAACCCGAAAAGCGATACGAGTCGCGATGTCGATGAAATCATGGGCGTTCTGCGAGAAGCGCTACAAGATGCACCCGCATCAGCGAAAGTGAGCTTGCTCAAGCTATCGGGCGGTCCGCCTTCGGCTAAAGCCATCAGCATTAAAATAAAAGGCGACGACTATACTCACATTCGAGAAGCTTCAAAAGCGCTCACGCGTCTTTTAGAACAGACCAAAGGCGTTAAAGACATCACAACCGATGCCGCCATCGGCAGTAATCAACTGATTACGCACCTCAATATGAACGCCATCCGCGCAGCTGGGCTGGATGCGGGTAGTATTATTCGCACCCTAAAAATCCTAGCCGATGGCGAAGTCATTGCCCAACTGAGCGATCAAGGCGAGAAGGTTGACCTACGTATTCGCTCTAGTACAACACAGGTTAGCGATATTCAAGCATGGTTAATCACCCCCATCGCGACGGCTTCGGGTGGATACATTCCGTTGGGTGAATGCGTCAGTATTGAAACCGCAACGGGCTATGCCAGCCTGCGCCATCATAATTATCGTCGTGCAATTACCCTAGAAGCCGATCTTGATAAAACACTAACCGACACACTCGCCGCCAACCAAGAGATTAAACTGGCATGGCAAGCAATCGCATCTGACTACCCCAGCATTAGTTTGGATTTCTCTGGCGAGCTTGATGACCTCAATGAGTCACTGGGCAGTATGGGCATGCTGTTCATTATGGGCATTGGTTTGATGTACTTAATTTTAGGCGCACAGTTTAAAAGCTACAAACAACCGCTTATTATCTTATTTACCGTACCCATGGCATTTACGGGCGTTGCCTTTGGTCTTTGGTTAGGCAATATTCCACTCAGCTTGTATACCTTATACGGCGTGGTTGCCTTATCAGGAATTGCCGTCAACTCGGCCATTGTATTAATTGCTGCCGCTAACGACCGACGCAATATGGGCATGAGCATCTTACATGCAAGCGTTTATGCTGCTCGCCGTCGCCTTGTCCCCATTTTAATTACCTCGAGCACCACCGTTGTGGGCTTACTAGGTTTAGCATTAGGCGTCGGTGGTTATTCGCTTATTTTTGGTCCTGTTGCCACTGCCATTGTTTGGGGGATTATGATCTCGACACTGTTAACCTTATTTACCATACCCTTGTTGTACCGCTTAACGAGTCGAAAAAACACTTAAATGCATTGGCACATTTTCTGTACCGTCATCGATAACTACGGTGATATTGGCACGACTTGGCGACTGGCACAACAGCTCACGCATGAGCATCAACAAAAGGTAACACTGTTTGTCGACGACCTAAACGCCCTCGCACCATTGGTTCCAGAAACCGACACCACTGCTATGTGTCAAACCTTGCACGGCATCACGGTGCAGCACTGGACAAACGCGCTACCCGATATTCAACCCGCCCCCGTTGTGATTGAAGCCTTTGCTTGTACCCTGCCAGAGCGGTATCGCGCCGAGATGGTTAAAAACGGCAGTAAGTGTATTAATTTAGAGTATTTTAGCTGTGAAGATTGGGTTGCGGGTTGTCATGGACTACCCTCTTATCAATCCGATGGCTTAAAAAAATGGTTCTTTTTTCCGGGCATTAGCGCACAAACAGGCGGACTCTTACGCGAAAAAAACCTGCTCGCAGAAAAAAATGCCTTTTGCGCTAACCCACAAGCACAAAACGACTGGTGTCATCAGTGGCAGATTCCCATACCACAAGCCAATAGCCTTAAGCTATCGCTATTTGGCTATGAAAATAACGCCCTGCCCGACTGTCTCGCGCAACTCAGCGAACAGCCGCATCTGGTTGACGCTTATTGTCCAGCAGGTAAATTGCGTAGCAGTGCGCAACCCCTATTCCCGACGCAATCGCTAGAAACGGGCACAACACTGACCTTAGGTAAACTGCGCTTACACCTCATTCCCTTTTTACCACAAGCAGAATTCGATCGACTGCTTTGGCTGTGCGACCTTAATTTTGTCCGTGGTGAGGAATCCCTTACTCGTGCGATTTGGGCAGGAAGCCCCTTTGTCTGGCACATCTACCCCACCGACGATGGCGCACACTGGGATAAACTCAATGCCTTTCTTGATGCTTATGCCATGCCACCGACACTGGCTCAGCTCAACCAAGAATGGAATCGGCAGACACTAAGCCAAGATGTGTTAGCCCAAACCATCGCAAGCTTAACTGAACTGACACAAAGCAGCCAACAAGCAACGCAGCGTATCAGTCAACAAAAGGACTTATGCAGCCAACTCATTGCCTTTGTACAAAGCAAATAATTAGGTCATTTCTCAAAAAACAAACGAGCTAGGGGTCTAGGGGAAGGGGTTACAGAAAAAACCTGTAAGTGATTGAAACAAACCCCTTCCACCAGAAAAAAAATAAAAAAGGGACTCTAAAAACAAGCGCAGTGCAGTTTTTAGAGATTCCCTCGGTTATAATAGTCGGGTTTAATTTAATTTTTTGAGATTCCATAATGAAAAACGCACAAGAATTCCGCTCTGGTAACGTCATGATGTTCGAAGGTCAGCCAATGATCGTCCTAAAAGCTGAATTCAGCAAATCAGGTCGTAACTCTGCTGTCGTTAAAATGAAGCTAAAGAACCTACTTTCTGGCGCTGGCACAGAAACCGTTGTTAAAGCAGACGATCGTTTTGAACAAGTCATTCTTGAAAAGAAAGCTTGTACTTATAGCTACTTCGCAGATCCTTTGTATGTATTCATGGATGCTGACTACAACCCTTACGAAGTTGAAAAAGAAAACCTAGGCGACGCCATCAACTACATCGAAGACGGCATGACAGACGAAGTTGAAGTCACCTTCTACGAAGGCAAGCCAATCACGGTTGAAATGCCAACCATCATTAACCGTAAAGTTGTTTACACAGAAATGGCAGTACGTGGTGATACATCAGGTAAAGTCATGAAGCCTGCTAAATTAGCAAGCGGTTTTGAACTACAAGTCGCTGCATTCATTGAAACAGACGAAATGATCGAAATCGACACCCGTACAGGTGAATTCCGCAAGCGCGCTTCATAATTTAAGCCGCACATCGAAAAAAGCCGCTCAAATTTGAGCGGCTTTTTTTATTGCCAATTAAAAGGTATTTTTAAGTAAAATCCGATCAATGGGTAATTGACCACCGCGCGGATTAGCGGGTGACAACGCCTTACCCACCGCAATCATCATCACGATTTCATGATCCTCTGGCAAATTAATCAGCTTTGCAACCGCATCAAAATCAAAGCCATCCATCGCACAGCTATCGTAACCCATTGCTTTTGCAGCCAACATCATGGTTTGTGCAGCAATACCACCCGAACGCATCACTTCATCGCGTTGCACTTGATCTCGACCACGATAATAACCATCAATCGCACTACCTAAGTAATCTTGCACTGGCTGAGGCGCATTGACCCAATACTGTAGCGGTTCTTTTTGCCAAGCAGCTAAATCACCACATAACACAAAGACGGCAGAAGCATCAGTCACCTGAGACTGACCGTAAGCAACCGCTTTAATCTGTTCGCGCAATGGCGCATCCTCAAGCAGAACAAAACGCCAATGTTGCAAATTAAATGCGGTTGGCGATAACAGGGTTGCCGATACCAACTGCGCCAATTCTGCCTCCGTCATACGATGTGCAGGGTCAAATGCTTTGACCGAACGACGTTGCTCAATGGCACTAAAAACATTCATCTTCTATTCACTCCTCATTAATGAAGGGCACTTCTAAAAACGCCACTTCGTGGCATTTTTAGCGTCCCTAAATTATTTTACCTCTGGTGGAAGGGCTTAAATCAAGTGGTTACATGCAACATTAATGCATCCCTTCCCCCAGACCCCTAACCCGTTAAGTTATTAGAGATTCCCTGAATCAAAATCGTCCAAAACGGTAATCTTCAAACGCTTGCTTTAATTCGCTTTGCGTATTCATCACAAACGGACCGTTAGCAGCAATCGGCTCATTTAAGGGCCGCCCCGAAACCACCAACACACGCGTCCCAACACTACCGCTAAGGATAACACCCTCACCCGCATTGTCCAGCACAATCATGTTAGCAGCAGCGACCGCTTTACCCGAAAGCGACACACGACCATCATAAACATAAACAAAAGCATCATGTCCCACAGGTATATCAACCCACTGCTGAGCTTCTTGATGAAACACCACATCCAAAATCATGGGCTGGGTAGCATCGCGCTGAATCACGCCAACCCTATTCTGAAACTGTCCAGCAATCACCTTAACAGATACCCCATCACCCTGCCAAAGCGGTATATCGGCTGGCGATACATCTGCCCATTGTGGCTCGCTCATTTTTTGCGCTGCAGGCAGATTGAGCCAAAACTGGAAGCCACGCATCAGCCCCGACTCTTGGGCTGGCATTTCGGAATGCACGATGCCTTTACCTGCTGTCATCCACTGCACACCACCTGCCTCGACCACACCTCGGTTGCCGTGATTATCTTGATGTTCCATGCGACCAGCCAACATATAGGTAATGGTTTCAAAACCACGATGGGGATGGGGAGGAAAACCAGCGATATAATCATCCGACTGATCCGAACCGAACTCATCGAGCATTAACCACGGATCCAATCGTTGATGCCACTCACCCGTTAAAACACGACGCAACTTAACACCTGCACCATCGCTGGTTTGTCTGCCCGATACAATCTGAAGCACTTGTCTTTCTTCTGACATATCATTACCTCTCGGGAATCTCTAAACACCTCGCTTCGCGCGTTTTTAGATTTTCCAAATTTATTTATTAGCTGAAGGAAGGGGTTTAATCAATGAGTTACATGCTCTTTTCTGCAACCCCTTCCTCCAGACCTCCTACCCTTTGGGTTTTTAGAGGCTACCTCTCGATTATTTTTACTTCAAACGCATTATGCCATTGCAAAAGCAACAATAAAATCGCAAAATTTAGCATTAATACATTAATAAAATCGATACATCATGAAAACACAACTCGAACACTGGCGCGTCCTCGATGCTGTCATCACTTACGGTGGTGTTAGTCAAGCGGGCGAACAGCTGCATCGGACACAATCAGCGATCAGTTATAGCCTCAAGCAATTAGAAGAACAGGCGGGCATTTCCTTGCTCAAATTGGTTGGCAGACGATTAGAGCTTACCCCTGAAGGCTATCAGCTATTACAGGAAGCAAGACAAATCTTGCAACGTATGGCATTGCTCGACCAGCAAGTGAGCTTATTGGCGCAAGGCGTTGAATCGAGTCTCACCATTGCAATTGAACAAATTGCACCACTCGCTCCCCTATTAGCCGCATTACAGCAAATTCAAACACGATACCCGCACATTAATATACATTGGCACGACGTGGTGCTATCCGAAACAGACACGGCGCTGAGTCAATACGATGCCGATTTGATGATTAGTGCGCATGTTCCCGTCAACCACACAGGAATCCCTTGGCAAACAGTGACCTTAATCGCTGTTGCGACCCCAGAACATCCTTTAAACCAACACACGCAACTGAGCCTAAGCGACTTAACGCATCATACACAGGCAGTTATCCGCGATAAGGGACAAATCAAACGCGATATTGGCTGGTTAGCCAGCCCCAAACGCTGGACAGTGGACACCCTAGCGATGGCTCATCATTTGGTTCGATCGGGACTGGCATACGCTTGGCTACCCACGCATTTGGTCGAGCAAGAATGTCAGCAAGGCATACTTCAATCACTGGCATTAACAGAAGGCAGCAGACAGCAAGCCACATTGCACCTCGTACTCAATCCCAACAAAGCACAAGGGGCGGTGGTAAATGAGCTGAAGGCAGCATTAATAGCACAAGGCTTTTAAACCTTTCTCAACCCCAACACATCTTGCATATCATATAAACCCGCCTCGCGACCTTGTAGCCAATGCGCAGCACGCACGGCACCTTGGGCGAAGGTTAAGCGAGAAGATGCTTTATGGGTCAATTCCACGCGCTCGCCCAAGCCTGCAAACAACACTGTATGATCGCCAACCACATCACCCCCACGCACCGTGGCAAAACCAATTTGGTTACGATCGCGCTCACCCGTAATGCCCTCGCGACCATAGACCGCACAGCTCGCTAAATCACGACCCAAGGCATCGGCAGCAGCCTGTCCCAAACGCAATGCCGTTCCCGAAGGCGCATCGACCTTATAGCGATGGTGGGCTTCGATGATTTCAATATCATAATCGGTCAGCACCTTTGCCGCCTGAGCAACCAATCCCAACAGCAAATTTACCCCAACGCTAAAATTCGGCGCAAAAACAATCGGAATCTCTTTGGCGGCATCGGCCATAACATCCATTTCCTGAGCAGAAAAACCGGTCGTACCAATGACCATCGGTTTCCCCGCAGCAGCGCAGGCATCTAAATAGCGCATTGTCGCCTCTGGGCGGGTAAAATCGATCAGCACATCAAACTGATTCACATCGAAGTCATCCGACAAAGCAATCCCCAAACGCCCCGCCCCTGTAACCTCGCCCGCATCAGCACCCACTAACGAAGACCCAGCCCGAACAAAAGCAGCACTTAACACCGCCTGTTGATCTTCCTGTACAGCCTGAACCAAGGCGCGTCCCATACGACCATTAACACCCACCAAAGCCATTCGATTTTGCGACATCTAAAAATCACCTTATTTCATTAATCTGTCAAGTTTAACTGCCCCATTCCCTGATGTGAAGCATCATGACAATGATACAATGCAAAAAACACGCAACACAAAGAAGAAATCATGCAATCACAACACAAACTCACCCAACATATCCTCATTGCCCTACTGTTAGGTGCATTGTGCGGACTGATCGTTAACACCAACAGTATTGAAAACGACTGGATTGATCGTTTTATTACCGACGGGTTGTTATTGGTGATGGGTAAATGGTTTATTGCTTTTTTGATGCTATTGGTTGTGCCTTTGGTTTTTGTGTCATTGGTTAAAGGCATTGCCAGCCTAACGGATATTGCCAAACTGGGTAAAATCAGCCTATGGACGGTGATGCTTTACATCAGTACCACCGCGATTGCAGTCGGTACGGGATTAATATTGGCTGCGATTATTTCACCGGGTGAAGGCTTGAATCTGAGCATCGGCGCCAAAGAAATAACCACCACACCACCCAATTTTGTCGATATGCTGATTTCTTTTGTGCCCAATAATCCCATTTCGGCGATGGCACAGGGCAATATGCTGCAGGTTATCGTCTTTGCCCTGCTGTTTGGTCTAGGGTTATCGTTGACCGCGGCCCATAAAAGCACGCACAATCTCATTAACTTCTTCGACGAACTCGATGCCGTTATTTTACGCATGGTAACCTTGGTTATGCACCTCGCACCTATCGGCGTTTTCGCCTTAATGACACGTAGCGTTGCCAGCCAAGGGGCGGATGTGTTCATACCACTCGTTAGCTATTTTTTAACCGTTGTGGGTGCTTTAGCCATTCATGCTTTTATTACCTACCCCGCTCTGCTTAAGACATTCACAGGGCTATCGCCGCTGGTGCTCTTTGTTAAGCTTAAAGACATGGCAACCTTTGCGTTTTCGACCTCTAGCTCTGCTGCTACCATACCCGTCACCCTAGCTACCACACAACGATTGGGTGTGGGCACTCAGGTATCGGGATTTACAATACCATTAGGCGCAACCATCAACATGGACGGTACAGCCATTATGCAAGGCGTGGCGACAGTGTTTATTGCCAATGCCTACGGTATAGCACTATTACCCGCCGACTTTGCCATGATTATCATCACCGCGACCCTCGCATCGATTGGAACAGCTGCCGTACCGGGTGCAGGATTAATTATGCTCACTATGGTACTGACACAAGTTGGCTTACCCATCGAAGGAATTGCCCTGATTTTAGGCGTTGATCGCCTATTAGATATGATGCGAACCACCGTCAATGTGACAGGCGATGTGGTGGTCAGCGTTATCGTCGCCGATAAAACAGAACAATTAGATCGCGAGCAATATCATCGCCCACATTAGCGCTTTAACCAAATCGAAAAACGGGCATTTTTACGATTATTCGCAATGACCAGAATCTTATCGACTTCGTTAGATGGCAGGGCAATTAAATGTGCGCCATCAACCATACCACGATAATAGTTATGCTTTTGGGCATCTTCTGCCGAAAACACATTCAGCCCCGCATCTTTATTAAGGCTCAGTAATACCCCGCCGAGTTCTGAGGAATACACGACTTTATCAACAACATCCTGAGCATCAACCAAATGCCAACCTTGCGGCAAATCTGCCTTCGCGGTCGAACCAACGGCATGTGGCGCTTTACCAGAAGGCAAAGGTGCTACTTTTTCGGGTAACTTAATGCTGCTTTTTGGTGGCTGTTTAGCTGCTTTTGGCAAGACAACAGGCGCTTTTTTACTGCCATCATCATCAACGGGTGGCGGCACGCATGCCGACAACAAAAAAAGAACAGGCAATGATAATAAGACAATGCGCATGATGAAGCCCTCAAAAAAATACTACGAACGATCGAGTGTCTCTAAAAACCCAATGGGTAGGAGGTCTAGAGGAATGGCTGACTAGAAATAACATGGAACCCATTGATTACCCCTCCGTCCTTCAGCTAAAAACAAACGAAGCAATGTTTTTAGAAGTTTCCTATCATAAAGCAAAAAGGGAGCTTGCGCTCCCTTTTCAATTCAGACCATCATCATGACTATTTCAGTGCATCGTTGAAAAACGATTTTACCGAATCAAACCAGCTATGTTCTTTGGGATTATGGGTTGCCCCTTTGCCCAACAAACTCGCCTCGAAAGCACGTAATAAATCTTGCTGTTCCGTCGTTAAGTTAACGGGTGTTTCTAGCGTCACTTGGCAAATCAAATCACCCTGACGACCCGAACGCACCGACTTAACGCCTTTGCCACCAATCTTAAACTTACGACCTGTCTGGGTTCCTGCAGGAATCTTCAGGTTAACACGACCATCTAAGGTGGGCACTTCGATCTCGCCACCCAAGGTTGCCGTGGTAAATGATAACGGCATCTCGCAGAACAAGGTATCACCCTGACGTTTGAAAATCGGATGTGCTTGCAAGGCAATACGCACATACAAATCACCGTGAGGCGCACCGACATCACCCGCTTCACCTTGTCCGCTCAAGCGAATACGATCACCCTCATCGACCCCGGCTGGGATGCTAACGGTAAGGGTTTTCTTAACCTGAACAAAACCTTCGCCATGACACTTAGAGCAAGGCTTCTTAATGACCTTACCCTTACCATGACAGGTATGACAGGGACGCTCCACAACAAAGAAGCCTTGTTGCATACGAACTTTACCGTGTCCACCACAAGTCGGACAGGTTTCGGCCGTACTACCCGCAGCAGCGCCAGAGCCATGACAGCTATCACAGACTTCGCGACGCGGAATTTGGATATCAATTTTAGCGCCGTTAACGGCCTGTTCTAGCGTTAGGTTTAAGCGATATTCTAAGTCATCGCCTGGACGTGGACCATTAAAACCACCTCGACCACCAGCACCAAAGATGTCGGCGAACATGTCGCTAAAGCCACCAAAGCCGCCACCACCAAATCCACCGCCGCCGTAGCCGCCACCTGCAGACTGGTCAACACCAGCATGACCGAACTGATCGTATGCAGAACGCTTCTGCGCATCCGATAAAATCTCGTAAGCCTCTTTGACTTCTTTAAATTTATCTTCAGCCGAAGCGTCCCCTGGATTGCGGTCGGGGTGATGCTTCATCGCGAGCTTTTTGTAAGCGCGCTTAATTTCGTCTTCAGAGGCTGTACGAGACAGCCCGAGAACTTCGTAAAAGTCTTTTTTAGCCATTAAACATTAAGACCTCAAAAAAAGGAGTCTATAAAAAGGGGAAAGGGGAAGAAATATTAACTCCTTATCATTGAGTTAACTTCCTTCCCCCAGCCAAGATTGAAAGTAAGCGCTAATGCCCTGACTGGGTTACTTTTTCACTTCTTCAAACTCAGCATCAACGACATCATCGTCGCCACCCTTTTGAGCTTTAGCGCCGCTTGTATTCGCATCGTGTGCTTGCGCACCCGCAGCCCCTGCATTACTTTGTGCATAAGCCTTTTCCGCGATACCGTGCGATACCTTAGCCAACTCTTCAGTCTTAGCAACCAAGGCGTCTTTGTCGTCGCCTTTCATCGCTTCTTCTAACGCTTTGACGGCTGCCTCAACGGCTGCTTTTTCTTCCGCAGTCACTTTTTCGTCACCCAACTCTTTCACGCTCTTATTAACGCTATGAATTAAGCTATCGGCTTGGTTACGCGCATCAACCAATTCACGCAATTTGCGGTCAGCTTCAGCGTTCTCTTCGGCATCACGTACCATCTTTTCAATTTCAGCTTCTGACAAACCAGAGCTTGCTTTGATGATGATTGACTGTTCTTTATTGGTTGCCTTGTCTTTAGCAGACACGTTCAGAATACCGTTAGCATCAATATCAAAAGTCACTTCAATTTGTGGCATACCACGTGGTGCTGGCGGAATGTCAGACAAGTCAAAACGACCCAATGACTTGTTAGCTGTTGCCATTTCACGCTCGCCCTGCAACACATGAATGGTTACAGCACCTTGATTGTCATCAGCTGTCGAGAATACTTGCGACTTACGTGTTGGAATCGTCGTGTTCTTTTCGATCAACTTGGTCATTACACCGCCCATGGTTTCGATACCTAAAGACAAAGGCGTTACGTCTAATAACAAGACATCTTTAACCGAACCTGACAAAACACCACCTTGAATCGCAGCACCGATAGCAACCGCTTCATCTGGGTTAACGTCTTTACGTGGCTCTTTACCAAAGAAGTCTTTAACCGCTTTTTGTACCATCGGGATACGTGTTGAACCACCAACCAAAATCACTTCGTCGATTTCAGAAACAGACAAACCAGCATCTTTCAATGCAATACGGCAAGGCTCAATCGACTTTTTCACCAAGTCTTCGATTAACGATTCAAACTTGGCACGTGTAATACGCATATTCAAGTGTTTTGGACCTGACGCATCAGCCGTAACATAAGGCAAATTGATGTCTGTTTGATCACGAGACGACAATTCGATTTTTGCTTTTTCAGCCGCTTCACGCAAACGCTGTAACGCTAATGGATCATTTTTTAGATCAACACCAGACTCTTTCTTGAATTCAGAAATGATGTAATCAATCACTAAATGGTCAAAGTCTTCACCACCTAGGAAAGTGTCACCGTTCGTTGCCAACACTTCAACTTGCTTGTCACCGTCTAGGTCAGCAATTTCGATGATTGACACGTCGAAGGTACCACCGCCCAAGTCATAAACCGCAATTTTGCTGTCGCCCTTAGACTTTTTATCAACACCATAAGCCAAAGCAGCAGCAGTTGGCTCGTTAATAATA
>CAZSGH010000058.1:9123-14842 GCA_964606405.1 uncultured Francisella sp. | reverse complement strand
AAAAAAGCCCCAATTAATCATTGGGGCTTTTTTATGAGCAAGATGCTACTAACGAACTAAGCTTGCTGTCCGAGGAGTAGAAACTCCATGAGTGCTTTTTGCGCGTGTAAGCGATTTTCTGCTTCATCCCAAACGACGCTTTGTGCACCATCGATAACATCAGCTGAAACTTCTTCGCCGCGATGTGCGGGTAAGCAGTGCATGAATAGGGCTTCTGGTTTGGCTTGCGCCATAACTGAGCTGTTGACTTGATAAGGCGTGAAACGCGCATAACGCTCTGCAGCTTCTGCTTCGCATCCCATGCTTGTCCAGACGTCGGTAACGACGAGATCAACCCCTTCAGCAGCGCTTAGCGGATCAGTATGTAGGCTAAAACTGCCCTCGCATTCGGCTTGCGTCTCTGGGTTTGGTTCGTAGCCTGTTGGCGTACAAACGCGCAGATGAAAACCAAATTGCTTGGCGGCATGCATAAACGAATGACACATGTTGTAGCCGTCGCCTAACCAGAGAACCGTTTTACCTGCAATACTGCCACGTTGTTCAACGAAGGTCATCACATCTGCTAAGACTTGGCAAGGATGATGAAGATTGGTTAAGCCGTTAATCACAGGGACGCGAGAGTGGGCAGCAAAGCGCTCGACAATATCCTGACCAAAGGTGCGAATCATGACAATGTCGGTCATGCTAGAAACAACTTTTGCGGTGTCTTCTAGCGGCTCACCACGACTGAGTTGGCTGTCTCGAGGAGAGATGAAGATGGCGTGACCACCTAATTGTGCCATGCCAGCCTCAAATGAAATACGCGTGCGTGTCGATGATTTTTCGAAAATCATGGTCATGACTTTACCAACCAGCGGCTCGTGTACCTTGCCTTGATTGCGCAGTGCTTTGAGGTGAATGCCGCGCTCAATTAAATAGTTGAGTTCGGTTGGCGTGCAGTCAAGTAGAGAGCGAAAATGTCTAATGGGGGCGGTCATAAAGTTATCATCACAGTTATGCGTTAGTATTGAGAAAGTTGCGAATAATATCGCTAACACCAGCGATCAGCATGTCTGCTTGATCGTTGGTCATAATGAGGGGCGGGAGTAAGCGCACCGTATCGCCACGCGTGACGTTTATGAGGAGTTGGTGCTTGTCCATCGCTATTTTAACCAGCTCAGGGCAAGGACGATTGAGTTGAATACCAACCATCAAGCCCATGCCACGAATGGCTTTAATGCCCGTGCAATCCTTTAGTGCATTGGCAAAAGCTGCTTTTAGCTTGTTACCCATGCTGATTGCGCCACTGATGTATTCTGGATGCGCTGCTAAAGTATCGAGTACCGCCAAGCCTGCAGCGCAAGCAAGTGGGTTACCACCAAAGGTGGTACCATGATTGCCTGGAGCAAAGGTGTTAGCGGCTTCGCCTTTGGTTAACATTGCGCCAATGGGAACGCCATTGCCTAGTGCTTTGGCCAAGGTCATCACATCGGGTACAACGCCAAGCTGCTGGAAGGCAAACAGGCTGCCAGTACGACCAAGACCTGTTTGTACTTCATCCATCATTAAAAAGGCATTGTGTTGGTCGCACAAGGCGCGAACGCCTTGTAACCAATTCGTGTCGGCAGGCACAACGCCACCTTCGCCTTGTACTGGCTCGACAAGTACAGCGACAATATTTGGGTTGTTAGCAAAAACGGTTTGCACGGCAGTTAGGTCATTGTAAGGGACTCGAACAAAACCTTCGAGCATGGGTCCAAAGCCTTCTTTGATTTTTTCATTGCCAGTTGCTGTCAGTGCCGCCATCGTCCGACCATGAAAGCTATTTTCCATCACAATAATCGTGGGTAAACTGATGCCTTTTTTGTGGCCGTGCAAACGCGCTAACTTAATGGCAGCTTCGTTGGCTTCTGTGCCAGAGTTGCAGAAAAAGGCTTTGTCCATGCCAGCCGCTTCGACCAAGGCTGCGCCTAGCTGTTCTTGTTTTTCGATTTGGTAAAGGTTGGAGGTATGCACCAATTGGCTTGCTTGAGTGCAAATGGCCTGCGTAATTGCAGGGTGAGCATGTCCGAGGTTGCAAACAGCAATGCCGCTAATAGCATCAAGGTAACGCGTGCCATTGCTGTCCCACAGCCAAGCACCGTCGCCTTTGGTAAAGGTTACGGGCAATCTAGCGTATGTTGGCATTAGTTTGGTCATGGCGCTACCCTCAAAAATCATTAAAACAAAAAAGCAGCCTTGTTACGACTGCTTTCCCTGACTATAGCAAAAGTTTGGTTAAAATTCAAGGTTATTTGTGTTCGATTGCTTGTTTGATTGCTTCGTTTAGGTCGAATTCAGCATCTGAGCTAAAAAAGTGGTCGGCATTTTTGATGATGCTAAGTTGTGCTTTACTGTTTGTAAGCGTGCTTAGCCACGTACGGTTTGCACCATCTAAACGCTTGTCGCCACCAGGCATAATGACATTAACCATGATGTTTTCGCGATTGATTGTATCCAATATGCGTTCTTTATCCCAATGACGATAAGATAGATAAGTATTACTGCTAGAAAGGAAGTTGCCGCGACAGACTCCAACACTATATGAAGCAAGTTTGTTAATCTGTAGATTTTGTTGCGCCATTTTTTTGTCGCGAACTAATGTAGCTTCTGGCCAGTTTTCGAAGTCATAGATTGCGGTAAGAATAATCTGTTTTAGGTTAACTGGATTGTTTTCTAAGCTGGCAAGAATGCTGCTACTGCCTGCGGAGTGACCAATCATAATCAGTTGATTATGTCCTTTATTTTTAAGCCAATCTGCCCATTGCGAGAGTTCTTTCCCTTCATCGTTTAAGGTGCTGTTATGGGCTTGATCGCAAGCGAGCGGTTCGTTACGGTTATTAACACCTAAGGTAAGGTTTGGCGTGATTACCGTATAGCCTTTACTGGCTAAATCGTCAACAATCGCTTGGATGGTTCCATAGTTGTAAGTAGATTGAAATCCATGGACAACCATAACAGCAGGTTTGTTGTTTTTACCGATTTGATAGTCGGCATTGGCGATAAGGCCGTTGGCAAGGGTAATATTGACAGGTGTTGCCAATGCATTGGTCGATAAAAAGGCGAGCAATAATATCAGTTTTTTCACGAACAATTTCCTTCTTAAGACAGTATTGTTGATATGATGTTTCCTATTATGCACGCAACTTATCATCAAAAACCATCGAAATTGTCATTTTTTCCTGTTATTGGTCAGGGTTTGACACCTGAACAGTCTGCTGCTGCCTGTCATGCGCAGGGGCATGCACGTATTTTAGCGGTTGCAGGTGCTGGTAAGACGCGCATGTTGATTGCGCGTATCGGCTGGTTGCTTGATGGCGGTGTCTCTGAAAGGCGCATTCGGGTGCTGACTTATAACCGAGAAGCAGCGGAAGACTTTCGTCGTCGGATGCAACGCGAGTTGGGGCATACTGCGGTGGTGGTGCAGACCTTTCACGCTTTGGGTTGGAAGTTGTTGCAACGGTTAATGCAACAAAAACATTTGCCGAATTGGACACTAGCAAATTCTGGTCAGGAAACCATGCTCAAGCGAGAGGCGTTGCGACAGACAAATGTCGATCAGGAACAACTGGAAAGTTTGGGGCAGGCAGTTGAGTGGGTGAAAGGGCAGGCTTTACCACTGGATTTGTCGCTAGCAGTTTTGCCTGAAGGATTGAGCCAAGTTGCGCCTGCCGTTAAAAAGTTAGAAGCCTTACGCGAGCGTGCGCAAGTGTGGTTTTTCACTGATATGCTTTATGCGCCTTGGCAAGTGCTAGCGCATCATCCCGAGCTGCGTGCCGAGTTTGCTAATCATCTCGATCATATTTTGGTTGATGAGTATCAGGACGTAAACGAAGTGCAGCATGTGTTGTTGCAGTGGTTGGCAGGTGAGCGGGCGCAGGTGATGGTGGTGGGCGATGTCGATCAGTGTATTTATACGTGGCGTGGTGCTAACCCCGATTTTTTGGCGCAGCGGTTTGAGCAAGATTTTTTTGGCGCGACGACGCATTACTTACCACACAGTTTTCGTTTTGGGCATAGTCTGGCGTTGCTGGCGAATCATGCGATTGCCGCGAATGATTGGACAGGTCGGCGGGCTGTGTTGGCGGTAGAAACCAGTCAACCGACTCAGATTGAAGTGTTGGTGGGGGCGCAAGCGCCTTTGCTGATGCAGTCTTTGACGATTTGGCATGAAAAGACGGGTAACTGGCAATCGGCAGCGATTTTGGTGCGTGTTTGGGCGCAGGCGGCATCGGTCGAGTTGGCTTTGTTGCAAGCGAACATTCCTTATCGGTTGTTGGGTGAACGTAGCGTGTGGGATGCGCCCATTACGCAAGGGGTGATGGCGTTGTTGGCGTTGGCAGAGGGGCGTTTATGGCAATGGAATCATGAAACCCGATACCAAGCCCTTATCGCTTTTTGGCAGTTGCCACCATTAGGAATGCCTAAAGCGGCGCGTGAACGCTTAACGCAGCTTTCAGCGCAAGCGCCCGATCAGGTGTTTTCTGCCATCGAAGCTATGCCTTGTGAGCGTGACTGGTTAAAATCCTATTGGTTAAAGCGGGCAAGGGTATGGCACGATTTATTGGCGGGCAATTATCGGGGTTGGTCGGCTCTGGCATTGGTGCGTGAGTTTATGGGTCAGACGGATGCGCAAAATCGTTTAGAGAAACTCTCTGGTTCGGTTCAGCAAGGCGATATGCAGGTCGGTATTTTGTTTGCTTTGCGCGATGTGCTGAGCGAGCAACAGAGTTTGTCGCAGGCAATTGACTTGTTCAGCGATATGCGTGAGGCTTCCTTGTTTGGTCAGTCGCAAGATGATGTGGTGACACTCACCACCATTCACCGTGTAAAAGGGCGAGAGTGGGATGCGGTGTGGGTAGTTGGGTTGCAAGAAGGTGCTTTTCCCAGTAGCCGTAGCGATGAGCAGCCACAGTTGATGGAAGAAGAACGGCGTTTGTTTTATGTGGCAATTACCCGTGCGCGTCGGCAACTGATTTTATTGGTGCCCGATTTGTCGGTATTATTGCCCTTATGGGAAAAAGGGCTGACCGCAAACAGTGCGGGGCAGAGCAGTCGCTTTATGGCTGAAACCAACTTGACGCTGTGTCAGCAGTTGGGTTCATTTTTGCATGGCGATGAGCGAAAATTGCCTACCGCTGGTGATATACGTATTGCGAATGCCTATTTGGCTGCGCTGGGCAGAAGTGAGCGACTTCGTGTGCCTGTGGTTAAGACAGTCGGAGCCGATGTGATTCATGATAAATTTGGTGCAGGCATGGTGATGTCGCGTGTCGATGATAAAATTGAAGTCATGTTTGGCGATGGGGTGAGATGGTTAAAGGTAGATCACCCAGCGTTAAATTGGGGTTAAAACCTATTACGCTGTCATCTTGCGTTGTTACTGCGATTCTCGCGCTGCGTTACGTACTTCTGTACGTGCCTTGCGTCTGCGAGTCTTGCGCCTAGCAATTTTGACAGCTCATCTACGGTTTTTATGGGGTATTGGTATGTGCGGAATATGTGGTGATTTAAGATTTAACGGTGTACCAGCAGCAGCGCAAAGTATGCGCCCAATGCTAGACAAGCTGGCGCGTCGTGGTCCTGATGATGAAGGGATTTGGGCGCAGGGCAGCGTGAGTATGGGTCAGCGTCGCTTGTCGATTATTGACTTAAGCCAAGCCGGGCATCAACCGATGGTGGATGCTGAGTTAACGCTTGT
>CAZSGH010000058.1:7350-9023 GCA_964606405.1 uncultured Francisella sp. | reverse complement strand
GACGATAAAGGCATCCGCTTTGCCTCGACCACGCAGTCATTACTCGCTTCTGGCGGCGTAGATAAAACCCTAGATCCGATTGCCTTGCATCATCTTATGACCCTTCATGCTGTCGTGCCTGCGCCGCGCACCCTGTTGCAGTCGATTCGTAAATTAGAACCAGCGCACTGGATGATCGTTAAGCCTAACGGCAGCATCGAAAAACGTCGTTACTGGACACTAACCGCACAACGTCCAGCTAAAGCGGTTTCTGAAAGCGAGATGCTCGAAGGCACACTGTATCACCTCAAAAATGCCATTAAAAAACGCATGAATGCCGATGTGCCTGTGGGCGTATTACTTTCAGGTGGCTTAGATTCGAGTTTGATTGTGGCGCTGCTTGCCGAACTGGGCGCAAGTCATATTCCGACTTATTCCATCGGTTTTGAAGATACGCCCGAAGAAATGGGCAGTGAGTTTGAGTATTCCGATCAAATCGTACAACGCTACGCTACTGACCATCACAAAATTCTCGTGCCCAATAACCAAGTGTTACCACGCTTGCCCGAAGCCGTGGCGCAAATGTCCGAGCCGATGGTGGCGCAAGATGCCGTTGCTTTTTATTTACTTTCTGAGCAGGTGAGCAAAAGCATTAAAGTCGTGCAAAGCGGGCAGGGTGCAGACGAGGTATTTGGCGGCTATTTCTGGTATCCACAAATGCACGCCGCCGAAGGTGAAGACACGCTGAGTCGCTTTGCCAGTCGTTATTTCGACCGCACACACGAAGAATGGTTGCGAGCCGTCAACCCTCGTTATCATGTCGGCGATGTGACGGGTGATTATGTACGCGATATGCTCAGTCAGGCAGGCGCAGATACCTATCTCGATCAAGTGTTACGCTTCGACAGCACAACATTGATTGTCGATGATCCCGTTAAACGCGTCGATAATATGACCATGGCGTGGGGGCTAGAAGCCAGAACTCCGTTTATGGATCATCATTTAATTGAATATGCCATGACCTTACCGCCCGAATTTAAGCTGCGCGATGAAGGTAAGTATCCGCTCAAAGCTTTATCTCGCGGACGATTGCCTGATTCGGTCATTGATCGCAAAAAAGGCTATTTCCCCATGCCTGCACTCAAATTTGTGCGCGGTGCCTTTTATGAGTTTATGGCGGATATTTTGAATAGTCGTGTGGCGCGTGAACGTGGATTGTTTAATCCAGCATACCTTGATATGTTACTAGGTGAACCCGACAAACATTACACTGCCATTCTAGGCTCTAAATTATGGCATGCTGCACTGCTGGAGTTGTGGTTGCAAGTGAATGTGGATGGGGTATAATACCCGACAAATTAAGTCAACTATTATGGAGTGTCAGTCATGACCCAAGAAGAAACCCTCGCTAAAATCGACGGACAAGTTAAAAACAACCCTTGCGTGATTTATATGAAGGGTACACCAACCATGCCTTCGTGCGGCTATTCGTCGCGTGCCTCTCAAGCGATGATTGATACAGGTGAAAAATTTGCCTTTGTGAATGTCTTGGCTGACCAAGATATATTCCAATTTTTGCCAGCTTATGCCGACTGGCCGACTTTCCCACAGATTTATATCGATGGTGAGTTAGCAGGTGGTTGCGATATTACCCTTGAACTGGCTGCTAATGGCGAGTTGGCAAAAATGATGAA
>CAZSGH010000058.1:5977-7250 GCA_964606405.1 uncultured Francisella sp. | reverse complement strand
CATTGTTTCTCGGGAGCAGATGGCATGAGTATTTTGGTAACAGGTGGCGTTGGTTATATCGGTTCGCATACGGTGATTGCCTTGCAGCAGGCAGGACATCACGTTGTTATTGCTGATAATTTAGCCAATGCCAAGCCTGCCGTGTTGGAACGTATTAAACGTATTACGGGCATTGCGCCAGAGTTTGTTCTTGCCGATATTCGTCATCATGACAGCCTTGCTCGCATTTTTAGTGAGCACGATATCACCGCAGTGATTCATTTTGCGGGTTTAAAAGCAGTAGGTGAGTCAGTCTTAGATCCGCTGAGTTATTATGATAATAACGTCAATGGGACACTTGTATTATTGAATGTGATGCGAGAAGCAGGCGTAAAAACATTGGTTTTTAGCTCATCGGCTACCGTTTATGGTGATCCTGCTTCTGTACCTGTTAACGAAACCTTTCCTTTGTCGGTAACCAATCCTTATGGGCGTAGTAAGCTCATCGTTGAAGATATGTTGCGTGATTTAGGCTGTAGTGAAGCGGGTTGGAAAGTATTGTTGCTGCGTTACTTTAACCCAGTTGGTGCGCATGAAAGTGGCTTAATCGGCGAAGATCCCAATGGTATACCCAATAATCTGCTACCTTATATTTCCCAAACAGCGGTAGGGCGTCGTGAGCAAGTCTCTGTTTTTGGCGGCGACTACAATACACCAGATGGTACAGGGGTGCGAGATTATATTCATGTGGTTGACTTAGCAGACGGGCATCTTAAAGCACTTGACTACTTACAACAGCCTAATACGCCAGATCAAGTGACGGCTGTTAATTTGGGTACGGGGCAGGGCTATTCCGTATTAGAAATGATTCGTGCGTTTGAAACAGCGAGCCGCAGAATGATTGCCTATCAAATTGTTTCTCGTCGGGTAGGTGATGTTGCTTGTGTTTATGCTGACCCTGTTTTAGCTCAAACACTACTCGGCTGGAAAGCACAGCGTGATTTGGCTGCTATGTGTACGGATGCATGGCGTTGGCAATCGATGAATCCTAATGGGTTAGACAATTAAGGGGTATCTCTAAACACCCCAATGGGTAGGAAGTCTGAAGGAAGGGGTTACTAAAAATAGCATGTACTGCATTGATTAATCCCTTTCCTTCAGCTAAAAAATAAACTTGGAAAGTCTAAAAACGAGCAAAGCGAGGGTTTTTAGAGGTTCCCAATTAAGGTGTGTGCATGAGCGTTAAATTTGCTGTGATTCCTGCTGCTGGCTTGGGCAGTCGATTTTTACCTGC
>CAZSGH010000058.1:2289-5877 GCA_964606405.1 uncultured Francisella sp. | reverse complement strand
CTGGGTTTGGGTCATGCAGTGGCTTGCGCTGCGCCTGTCGTGCAAGATAATCCGTTTGTTGTTTTGCTGCCCGATGTCATTTGTCATCATGCAGAACAAAATGCCACAGCACAGCTGGTTGCTGATTATGCGATTCATCGCAGTAGTGTCGTTGCTTTGCAAGAAGTAGCACTGGCCGATGTGCATAAGTATGGCATTGCTGCGGTTAGCGCTGTGCATCGCATTACGGGTCTTGTCGAAAAGCCAAGTGCGCAAGATGCACCATCGCGCCTGTCGGTGCTGGGTCGCTATTTGTTTACACCGCATATTTTTGCCGAACTTGCACAAACGCAACGTGGTGTGGGCGGAGAGATTCAACTCACCGATGCCATGCAAGCTTTGTTGGCGCACGAGACGATGCGTGCCGCTGTATTCGATGGCGAAGTGCATGATTGTGGCGATAAATTGGGTTATTTGGCAGCAACGCTGACGTTTGCTAAGCGTCATCCTCAGTTGGGCGAGGCGTTTTGTCAGTTATTGGGGAAAGTCTAAAAACTGCGCTTTGCTTGTTTTTTTAGACTTTTCAAGTTTGTTTTTTGCTGAAGGAAGGGGGTTAGTTAATGGGTTACATGCCTTTTTTTGCTATCCCTTCCTCCAGACCTCCAACCCATTGGGCTTTTAGATGTTTCAATTAGTAGAACAAGTATGAGTTTAACGCAAACCGCTGCATGGCAAAATCTTGCAGAACATGCTAATGATGTTCGTCAGTTACATCTTAAAGATATTTTTGCACAAGATCCACAACGTGGTCAGCGAGAGCAGATCAATGCTGCTGGCATTACGGCTAATGTGTCTCGTCAACGCCTATTGCCGCAAACCTGGCAACACCTTTATGATTTAGCAGAGCAGCAACAGTTATCTGTCGCTATTGAGCAGCTTTTTACGGGGCATGCCATTAACCATACCGAAAATCGAGCAGCCTTGCATACAGCACTACGCGGGCAGTCTGAAGATGGTTTGACTTTGGACGGTCAGTCAATTTATCAGCAGGTACAAACGCAGCTTGAACGCATGGCTGTGTTGGTTGAACGTATTCGTGCAGGCCAGTGGCGAGGTTTTACGGGGCTTGCCATTACCGATGTGGTTAACATGGGGGTGGGCGGTTCTGATTTAGGGCCACAATTGGTCGTGAATGCCTTGCAGCCGAGTAATCCGCTTATTCGCGTGCATTATTTGTCGAGTATGGATGGCGCTAGAACAGGGAGCTTGCTTGATAAGCTCAATCCGCAGTCGACCTTGTTTGTTTTTGCCAGTAAAACTTTTACCACCATCGATACCTTGGCGAATGCACAAACGGCTTTAGAGTGGTTAATGGCGCATGGTGCTTCGCGTTACTTGGCGTTAAAACAGCATTTTATCGGTGTGTCTGCAAACAGCCAAAAAATGACGGCATGGGGTATTGCTGCGGCGCATCAATTGCATTTTTGGGACTGGGTTGGTGGGCGTTATTCTTTGTGGTCAAGCATCGGTATTACCATTGCCATTGCACTAGGAATGGATGGTTTTAAGCAGTTGTTAAAGGGTGCAAGTGATATGGACGAACATTTTCGTGCAGCACCTTGGCAAGAAAACCTGCCTGTTCGACTGGCATTAACCACGATTTGGAACCGTAATTTTTTAGGCATTCATGGTAAGGCAATTTTACCCTACGATGCACGATTAGAACTCTTGCCAGCTTATCTCACACAGCTCATTATGGAGTCGAATGGAAAAAGCGTTGATCGTTCGGGTAAGTCCTTAGCTTATCCGACCTGTCCGATTGTGTGGGGCGAAGTCGGTCCTAATGCGCAACATGCCTTTTATCAATTGTTGCATCAAGGAACAGAAGCGGTTGCGTGTGACTTTATTGCGCCCATTCATCGTCCCGATATTGAACAATCTGATGATGAGGCGACACGGACTGCTTTACATTATCAGCACCAGCTTGCGTTGGCAAACCTGTTAGCCCAGTCTAGTGTGCTGATGTTAGGTGATGCGGCGTTAGAACATCCACCAATCGATCCGCATAAACATTATGCAGGGAATCAACCGAGCAGCACTTTATTACTCGAGCAACTTGATGCGCACAGTTTAGGTGCGCTCATTGCTCTTTATGAACATCAAACCTTTGTTGAAGCGGTTATTTGGCATATCAATCCGTTCGATCAATGGGGAGTTGAATTGGGTAAGCACATTGCGCTTAAAACGCTAACGGCTTTGCAGACAGGTAAAACGGATGGTTTCGATGGCGCGACACGAGCACTCATTGCCACATTAACAGGACAAAACGGATGAATATTGTCATCTATGGACATGACTATCCAGCGTTAGTCACTGCTGCTAGCCTTGCCAGTAATGGTAATTTTGTGACGATTTTACCGCTCGATGCACCTCAGAACTGGACGTGGCAAGATACCGCGCGTAAGCAGTCTGGCTTAGCTGAGTTATTGATGGCACAACAGCAGGTTGGCAGTTTGTGTTGGGCCCAAGGGCATCAGCTCGCTGATTATGCGTCAAGCCATATTCATATTATCAGCTTTACCCCTGCGCAAGGTGCGCTTGCCGATGAGCTGGTTAGCAAGCTTGCTGCCTTGTTAACAGAGCCAACCCTATTGGTGACGCAAACCTTGCATGGTGTGGGGCGTGCGGCGCAGTACCAACAACGGTTGCAAGAAGCGAACTCGCCAGCGCAGGTGGTTGTCTGGCCAGAGTTTATGTCTGAAGGGACGGCAATTAGTCAATTTAGTCGTCCTGATCGCATTATTATCGGTACCGATCATGCGTGGGCGATTGAGCAAATGCGCGACTTGTTACGTCCCTACAATCGCGCACGTGATATGTTGCTCATCATGGCACCATCGGCGGCAGAGATGACAAAGTACGCCATTAATATGTTGTTAGCACTACGTGTATCGGCGATGAACGAGTTTGCTAATTTGGCAGCGTCATTAGGTGTGGATATTGAACAAGTGCGCCAAGGCATTGGAACTGATCCGCGCATTGGTTTTAACTACCTTTATCCTGGTGCTGGGTTTGGTGGTCCTAATTTTATGGCGGATTTGTCAGCCATTTTGCGTACTTTCGAGCAGCAAGGTCAAATGCCTCAGCTGCTGCCCGCGGCTTTGCGCGTGAATGCGCATCAGCAAGAAATTTTGTTTAGTAAATTGTGGCAACATTATCAGAGCCAATTAAGCGATAAAACCTTTGCCTTGTGGGGCGTTTCTTACAAACCCGATACAGCTACGGTTGAGCAAGCATCAAGCTTGAGATTAATTGATGCCTTGTTGGCACAAGGCGCACAATTGCGCATTCATGATCCTAAAGCTTTGGTCGAATTAGCTTCGCGTTATCCTAATCATCCTCAGATTCAGTGTTATGATGATCCTTATCAGGCATGCGAGGGCGCTGATGCGCTATTGATTATGACGGAGTGGAAAGTCTATTGGAATCCCGATTTCGACCGAATCAATCGCCATTTAATCGAAGCCCGTATTTTTGATGGTCGTAATATCTATGATCCCGATGTCATGAAATCGATTGGCTTTCATTATCATGCTGTCGGGCGGGGCA
>CAZSGH010000058.1:0-2189 GCA_964606405.1 uncultured Francisella sp. | reverse complement strand
ATGACCCCAACGCTTTTCATTACGGGCGGCGCAGGCTTTATTGGTTCATCGCTGATTCGTCATTTAATTGCACAAAATACTTATCGACTCGTTAATATCGATAAACTCACCTATGCGGGCAATTTAGCGAACCTAGCGGGTGTGCAAGACAACGAAAACTATACCTTTGCTCAAGTCGATATTTGCGACCGTGCGGCACTCGATGCGCTGTTTGCTGAGCATCGCCCTGTGGGGGTGATTCACTTAGCAGCTGAAAGTCACGTTGACCGTTCGATTAGCAGTGCGGGTGAGTTTATTGTCACCAACATCGTTGGCACCTTCACACTATTAGAAGCAGCCAGAAGTTATTTTTCGACCTTAGACGCACAAGAACAAGCCTTGTTTCGTTTTCATCATGTTAGTACCGATGAAGTATTCGGTAGTTTGGGCGAAGATGGCTTCTTTACCGAAACCACTGCTTACGATCCCAGATCGCCTTATTCGGCGAGTAAAGCAAGCTCAGATCAACTGGTTCGTGCATGGCATCATACCTATGGTCTACCCATTGTTGTCACCAATTGCTCGAATAACTACGGACCTTATCATTTTCCCGAAAAGCTCATTCCCCTCATGATCTTAAACATCTTGGCTGGTAAAGCGTTACCCGTGTACGGAAAAGGCGATAATGTACGCGATTGGCTGTATGTCGATGACCATGCCCGTGCGTTACAAGTGGTTTTTGAACAGGGCAATAATGGCGAAACTTACTGCATTGGCGGTCATAACGAAAAGACCAATTTAGATGTGGTGCATACCCTGTGCGATTTAATCGATGCACGTTTTTCAGCCGATACAACGCTTGCTGCTAAGTATCCGAACTGTCCCGCTGCGCAAGGCAAAGCCAGTCGTAGTCTGATTACTTACGTTACCGACCGTCCAGGACACGATCATCGTTATGCCATTGATGCCAGTAAACTTGCCAATGAATTAGGCTGGACACCACAAGAAACCTTCGATAGTGGTATTGCGGCAACCGTCGATTGGTATTTGAACAATCAAGATTGGGTACAACAAGTGCAATCGGGCGAGTATCAACAATGGCTGGATAAACATTACACGGAGCGTCAAGCATGAGCAAAAACAGAAAAGGTATTATTTTAGCGGGCGGTTCTGGTACACGACTCTATCCTGCCACCTTAGCTGTCTCGAAACAGTTATTGCCAATTTATGATAAGCCAATGATTTACTATCCCTTATCAACGCTGATGCTTGCTGGTATTCGTGACATCCTCATCATCAGTACGCCGCAAGATACACCGCGTTTCGAGCAGTTGTTAGGAGATGGTCATCAATGGGGGCTTAACCTAAGCTATTGTGTACAGCCTAGCCCCGATGGACTCGCCCAAGCGTTCATTCTGGGTGCCGACTTTGTTGGTAACGATGATTCCTGCCTTATTTTGGGTGATAACATCTACTACGGCAGTGGCATGAGTAAGCTCTTGCAAAATGCCAATCAGCAAGACAGTGGTGCAACCGTGTTTGCTTACCATGTTACCGACCCAGAGCGTTTCGGTGTCGTCGAATTCGACAAAACGGGTAAAGCCATCAGTATCGAAGAAAAGCCCAAACAACCGAAAAGCAACTTTGCGGTAACGGGTTTGTATTTCTATGATAATCAGGTTATCGATATTGCTAAAAGCATTAAGCCTTCGCATCGTGGCGAGTTAGAAATTACCACCGTCAACGAAACTTATTTAAACATGGGACAACTGCGCGTCGAAACCATGGGGCGTGGTTATGCGTGGCTCGATACCGGCACGCATGAAAGTTTGCTCGAAGCCAGCAACTTCATTAGCATTATCGAAGCACGCCAAGGGCTAAAAGTCGCTTGCCTAGAAGAAATCGCTTATCGTATGGGATATTTAACCGCCGAACAAGTCGAGAAGTTAGCACAACCGATGAGTAAAAATAACTATGGTCAGTATTTGTTGCGTTTGATTAAAGAGTAAAATGATGCAATTCATCCCAACCTCAATTCCCGATGTGGTCATCATCGAGCCCAAAGTCTGGGCAGACAGCCGTGGCTATTTTTTTGAAAGCTACCGTCATGACTTATTTCAACAACACATTGGCAACATCGACTGGGTACAGGATAACGAATCCTTTTCGACCTACGGTACCTTGCGCGGACTGCACTATCAGCTACCGCC
>CAZSGH010000057.1:0-15283 GCA_964606405.1 uncultured Francisella sp. | reverse complement strand
AACGATGTTTTGGCTTGTGTTATTTTAGGCCAACAACCGAATATTTCGGATACCCAGTAAAAGAACATAAAATAGACATAAGAACCAGCGATAGATGCCGCTAAAATTACCTTGAAGATATCCATGATTAACTACTCCTTGAATGGAATGGATTAACCACGAAGATAAAACATTCCCAGCGAGGGAATGAAATCCTCGTGGGAAGTAAAATCATCAAATGAATGATGAGGGTTGTTGCTGAGTATTTTGAAAGACCAGCTATCTTTAAGACCTGCCCAGAACGATTAGACGAAGCTAAAAGAAAGGGACAGATGGAAAGACAAAGCCATTGACACGCGGTCGTGCGAATGGGTTTATTTTAGGCGTAAAGAGGCTTGAAGAACGCAATTAGCATTGAAGATTGGTGGGCACTAGGTGCGATACAGAAGGAATAATCCTTGATTTATGTGCTGTTTGTTTGCATTCCCCAGCTAGGATATTAGATTGAAGGTTATACAAAAACAAAAAAGCTGTCAATAGTATTTCATTTCTGTTTAGTACGGTATAAATCGTAACAAGCCACGAGCGTAATTGCGTTCGCTACTATCATAACCATGGAAAAGTTGTCGTGCTCTATTGCAAATACAACGAACAACTCCATTAGTTATTGTTCTTCAACTTTTTTAGCATAACCAATGAAAACACTGCGAATGCGATAGCTACATACATGATGCCAGTTGCCACGATATTCTCCAATCTATAAATTAATGTTTTCAGGTTATACAAAAGAAAAAAAGTTGTCAATAGTATTCCTACTAAAGACAACTTCAGCCATTATGAGTGGCGATGTTTTTGGTTGTTCAACACGTATAAACTAGATAGCGCGAAAAATATCGACACTACCATGATTCCTGTTGCCATTTCCAAATCTCCTGTTATCGAAGTTGTGAGCTTACGCGCAATGCGACAAACGCCGCAATGCAAGTTACCGCACCTTCAAAATTATTTTCACCGCTAATAATCAGGCCGATACCAGCCGTCACTAAAGCGATGCCGCCATCGTGAAATATCTCAGCCCACTCTTCTTTTTAAGGTTAAAAATATGAACTTTATGCCGCAATTAATTGAATTGCAGCCTGCTCAATCGTCATGCTTTGGTATTTAACCAAATCAGAAGCCTTCCAAAATAACTGGTGCATTTCTGCATCAGATAATGAAAGGTTTTGAACAATGGGCAAAGATATAAATTCTTGCCGCAAAATATGATTGATAACCATACTTACGACAGGTCTAACATATCCGTTATCCGTTACATACTTGTTTGAAGTATGTGAGTAGTAAAACTCCAAATCACGGATTGCTTCGCTAAGTGTCATCGCCAATGATTCAACTCGAACAAGTTCCTTAAAACAATTGTCTGGCGTTGGTTTCTCAATGCCTTCTAAGTTTTCAGGGATAGTGTCCCATAGCGCATCAATTGCACGCTGGGTAGATTCGTCTGAGTTGTCACGATTAGTGAATAAATACTGAACAGAACCAAAAGCTAGGTTGAATGGTGTATCCACGTACTCATGCATGTCTTGCATAGAATCATAGTAACCACTCTTAAAGCCTTTAATTTCCTGATCAACTTCTGAAGAAGTTGGTCCATCAGTCCATCTAACATTAATACAATCATAAGATGACTTTTTAACGCTAAATTTAACTTTAGGCCAGAAGTGCTTTAGCACTTTGCGAATGTTCTTCGCAACGGCTGTTGCGCCTGCATGCTTGTCAACAACATCCAACCCTAACGGATTTTCTGTTTTTAATTTTTCAGTATTTGCTTTAAGCGCTGCGGCTGCGGCATCTTTGTCAGCTTTAGCTTTAGCTTGAACCAATTCAGAATTGGCTAATGCCGCATTGATTTGCTCTTGAGACGCTAATGGGTCTTCGTCATAAATAACCCACTGCACACCACGAATGATGCACTCAGGGATTTTATGCGTCAAGGTCCCATTTTTGAATACTACATCGTATTCTGCACCACCGCCAGTAGAAATGAATCCGCCAACAAGTTGCCGAACACCATTTGGGTCGGATTTTCCATGCACTGCACAGACGATACCATGGCGTCCGCCATATAGTTTGCTGTAAATATGTGTACCGACTTCAATAATCGATATTTTGTTTAATGTGTTAATCATGATGATCTCCAGTATATTAAATATAGGAGACACTCCACCCTAGAAGGGGATGAA
This sequence comes from uncultured Francisella sp., assembly GCA_964606405.1. Taxonomy (GTDB): domain Bacteria; phylum Pseudomonadota; class Gammaproteobacteria; order Thiomicrospirales; family Thiomicrospiraceae. Next base: position 13,064 of record CAZSGH010000057.1, on the reverse strand, counting down.
GCATCCCCAGGGGGTTTTAGTTAGAGGTTAAGGCCATATAAGTCAATTCGACTTCAAGCCACTTTTTAATTTGCATTATGCTTGTAGGCGACAAAACCCATTTAGGTTCACCACCGTCCAAGCACAAACCATCAGAAACGCGCATGTTAATCAATGTTTGCGCTGTATAGCTCGAAACAAATTGACCATAAGGCGAATGCATGAAGCGAGAATCATAGAACAGAACTAATGATTCATCAGAATCGTTAATGACTGAATTGCCATATTTCTCACATGGTTGAACTAACCGAACAATCCAATTAATGTTTGTGCGATCTTCATGCACAATACAAATAGGAGAATTTACAACTGAGTAGATTTCTTTTTTGTATGCGCTTGTCTGCAAAGCAACCTGTCTTGCTTGCTCCTCATTTCCAGCGTAAATACTGGAATCAAATAAGCGATTAGTATGCATTTCAAAGTATATGACGTTGAACACGGACAAAGGATTACCCACGTCTTCGATGACAGCACCACCGTGCCGAGATTCGACATTAGGTGCAGGATACCGCGTCGCCAAAGAATAATCGTCAGTCCAGCCAGTGCCAGAAATCCAATAGTGAACGCCTTGGTTAAGTGTTACGATTATGTATTGCTTGTTCATGATGATTCTCCTAAATAGAAAAACCACCAGAGATAGACTAACCCTTGGGGATAGAATATCCCCGATGGGTTAAGTTGATACGGCGTTAAGCGCCGATTAATTAGTTTAAATTTTAGTGTTTATATTTTTTGCGAATGAGATTCATCGCAATGAACATTAATCCAATTAATGCGAATACAACACCTGGAATTAAAGTAGCACTCATTGTACACCTTCCGTTTCTTTGATTAGCAGACCGATTATTACGAGAGAAAAACCCATAATAATGTGCTGCATAGTTAGCTTTGGATCTATTATAGCATACCAAAACCTACCAACAAGAGATGCCCCAATATAAGCAAGTCCTGATTTATAAAACAAATCAGCAGTTTTATCTATAACCCAATGATACATTTTCTGCTTCATAAAAAACAGTTTAGTAACGAAGGTTACAACAAAAACAGGAGCCAATATTACAAACCAAGCAATGGTGTGTTCTAGTGTCATGATTTTGCTGCCTCGATGATAAAAACCACGAGCACGCCCTACCCGACCATCGGGCAGTAAAAACATGCCCGTGATGGGGTTAAAAATTAAATTTTGAACAGCAACCAAGTGTCATCCATTTGGTGTTCTCCGCTTGTTTTGTCCCAAGGGACAACAACGACAGACTTTTTACCATCGTATTTCTCAATCCGAAGATCGAAAGACTCGTTGGAAAAAACATCTGACCAGCCGCCATCAAGGTTGAACTTGTCCATGTTGCCACGGATTGCCTGTTCTACCCATTCCGACGTTGATACGGGATCCACATTGAAAAACTCAGCTTCATTCGCGTGAAGAAAGCGAGTCAGTTCTGGGTATCTCCGCTTTGCTGGATAGATTGTCTCGCAGCCGTCCGCCAGTTTTTGTACAGCGTTCATGACTAAGTTGATTGCCTTTTTTTCAGTAGGCGCTACATACTTATACATAATTTGATTCTCCGTAAATCGGAGGCACGTTTCCCTTTAGGGGTAGTAAACGTACCCCCAAGGGTTTTTAATGAATTAAGCGAAAACTGTCTTGGTAGACAAGTCGATGCTGATGATGAAGTTGTTATCATCTAGCCACCAATGGTCATCTGATTGAACGCGAGCGTTAATTACAGAAAACTTAGTTTGATCGACCCAGATATAAATCCCTTCATCGCATTTACTAATAGCATCCCATACATCATGGTCATATTCGCCAATAGCGATTACTTCCGTCCGTTCTTCGCCTTCGATCATTGCTTTCACTTCATACAAAGTAAAAGAGTCATGATTAAGAAGTTCATCAGCAAACGGAATCACGCTTGAAAGCGGTCCTACGCCTATAAGTCATTCTGCGGCACATGGCTTCCAACCCTTAACAGCGAAAGAAGTCCAAATGATTTCGTCAGGACGACAGCAAGTATCCATTGAGCCATCGTTGTAGATAATATCTACAAGCCCGAACTTCTCTGGTGTTGTATCGCTTTCGCAATACTCACGCCAGCCTTCAGGTAACGAATTAGGGACTAAAGAAGTTAGCGTGAAAAAGCTCACGCTGGTGCTTTCTTGCAGTTTTAAATTGCCGTTTCTTGTTTGAACGGTTGTTCCAAACTTCCACTTGCCAGGCCCCAAGACATGAATTTCTTCAATGTCTTGAAATGAGACAAAATCCTCGTAAACATCACCATCAATTTCGGAAACTGTGCTAAATGAGTCTGATTCTAATTGCCATTCTGTCAGCAGTGGTCCGCCATCAATTTGGCAAACCTGAGCATTTTGGCTTTGGTACGCAAACTCTTTAACGATAGCAGTCATTACAACATCATCCCAATCCTCTTGAGAAAATGTTGTGCGAGTTAACGTGTTTGGTGTGAAAAAATTGATTTTCATGATGATAGTTTCCTTTTGTAGAAAACCACCAGAGATAGACTAACCCTTGGGATAGAATATCCCCGATGGGTAGTTTTGATCAGGCTTAAGCCTGTATAAAATGCGGCCTTATGATAGACCGTGTTCAGCTCTGTAACGCTTAGCCCAAGCGTTTAACTTAGGCAAGACCATTGCAAAGCCTTTTAGCATGCCCGTAAAAACAAAAGCTGCTAGTAAGAAAGAAAGTGCGTTATCCATTGGTTGCATCCTCTTTTTGTTTAATTCCATCGGCTATACGATATACAAGAATTGTCACATAAGCAAGACCAATCATAGAAACCAGCCCTGTTAAAATTGACGTATCCCCGGCAATCATACTCCACAAAACAACCAGAATAGAGAAGGCTGTATTTGATGCAACACCAAACACAACAAAGCTCCATCCTTTTGTTTTAAAGTCGAATAGCCACGAAAGATGACCAAGAAATTTTTCTTTGATCATTTTTGCACTCCAGTACGTGAATAAAGGGCACAAACCACCTCACGGGTAGAATGTACCCGTTAAGGTTTTAAAAATTAAAGTTGCAACATTGCTTCAGCAACAGCCTCTGCTACTGTTAACCCGGCAGCAAGCTCGTTCATCGCACATTCGTGCAATTCACGCATTTGCATCGGATCAAGTTTGCCTTCTGTCTTCGCAATGATCTCCGTGAGAATTTCTTCTCGATCAGTGCCAACGACAACGCAATCACCTGCTTTTTTAGCAAGGTTGTTCTGCATGAAAAGAACTAAGTTTTCAGTGAACTGTTGCCCAAACTTAACAGGTTGACAGCCAAGTTCAACATCAAAAGAATCAAATCCATCAAAAAGAATGATGTACCCGACTTCTTCGTATTGTTCACCTAAAAGCAATAATGTTGTTCGTCCACTCTTTTCTACCTCGATTTCAACATTTAGCTCACCAAACTCAGCAGTGATGACCCCTACAGGATCAGTACCAATGCTGATATTCAGCGTCTCTTCTTCCATGATCAGATGAAGCGCGTTCAACTTAACGCTAAGAGAATTTAACTCTTGGCAGTAGTTATACGCACGAATGATTTCTGGACTTAGCTCGCGAACATTAATGCTCGCGGCTAAGTAAAGGTCGTTTTCTTCGATGTAGGCATAGCCTGTTTGAATGTTTTCCATTTAGAATCTCCAAATTGTATAAATTGGAGACACCAAACCCCTTCGCGGGGTTAGTGCCCCACAAGGGTTTTATCGTTATTTCGGTTGTGTCATGCATTCACCACTCATGAAAGCGATGTATGCTGCTGCTTTACCGACATTTTTGAAGTTAGCCTGAGTTTTTCCATCAAACAGAACCTCATTTGTATAACCTTTATTTAACAACATTGCATCAGTTACATTCGCAATTGTCATTTCTGGCAATTGAAAATTAGCATGTTGATAAAGTGTTTTGCCTGTTTCAGCATCTTGAATCTTAACGATGCAATTCGTCAGGATTGCGCCACCACCACTATCGCCTTTAGCAATAAGTAGAGGGCACTTCATTAATCCTGTGGAGCGCCCAACCGTCCCAATTACATCGTTTTCTTCATTCCAACAGCGTCCAGAATCAGTATCGCCAAGGTAAACACGAATTACCGTGTCATGCTTGCGAGCTTTTTCTAGTACCGATTGAACAGCAAGAGGTGTATTGGGAGAGAACCATGTATCCTTAAAACCACCACGTACTCGCAATTCTTTAATTGCTTCTTGGTATTGGTTGTATTGATCTATGGTGCCAATCTGTTCAGATTTAGGAGTAGGCATCCCAAGTGCTTGCGCTAACTGAGTTAGCTCTGCAAATAGGTTATCGAATCCACGACAGGTATAACCATTGCCAAAGTTAATTACAAAAAATTTTTGCTCATTATTAAGCGTTACATTTTGAGTTGTTGCCATGATAGGCTCCTTTTCTAAATATAAAAAAGGGCAAACATAGCAACCCCATAGGGCGTTTGTGTTCGCCCTGTTGGGTTAAATAAAATATTAACTAACGTATTCAGTTAGCGGGACTGGCTCTCCAACCATGTCGTAGCTCATTGGTTTAATGCCTGAGCCGCCATTTGGTTGAAATCGAATGTTCACAAAGCGTCGATTTAACGAACGCTCTTTGTACATCCAGCCAGCAATTTTTGGCTCAGGCTTGGCTAATTCAGCCTCTACCTTTGCCATAATTTCTTGACGATGTGGCGAGTTTAATGGGTGCTCCATTGGAGCCTTAATCAAACTCAAAACGTCTTCTAGTAGTTGACGGTTCATGATGCGATCCTAAGAATTTCGCACGAGACCTACCCTTTGCACGGGATAGAATCCCATGCAGGGGTTTAAAAATTAAATTGATGCTAGTTGAACGATGCCAGACCAAGACTTATAGGACTTCTCTACAGAGTGTAAAGAGTCAAAATACTTGGGAATGGCAAAGCCTCGGTTATAAGCTCTTACAGCAGCATTATGAGTTGTCATTGACCACACTGGACTGTCAAACCCAACAGGTTGAACTCTTTCCAACGTCATAGAATGACCGCCTTTTTTCAGAAAAAACTTATTTTCTGCTAATTTTTCGATCATAACGAATGACCTCGTAATTGCCTGATAATTTTTTCAATATCAGACCTTATAATGACTTCATGCCATTCCTCATCAGTGAATGCATCACCTGTTTTGCCATGGTTAATGACTGCACCGTAAATATTGGCGCTATTGCCTATAAGAGATTCAATACTCTTAATCGCGTTATTTAACGCTTCATAAGTTGGTTCACTCATTTTCATCATCTTGCACCTCTTCAGGTATAAAGCTTTGAACAACGAATTTTTGAACATCTTCAGGCAATTCATCAAAACTGATTTCCTTGCCTAGGTGCTCACCAACCATAGCCGATGTGTGTTGACCGAAACCCATAGGGCTAAACGGGTTTTCGCTAGCGCCTAAAGCACCATAGATCGCACCGTCTGGCGTCATACGCTCATGGTCATTGATATTGACGATTGTGTAGCGGTCAAAAGACTCGCCTTCGTTGTCAAACACCCGAATGTTTAGTTTAGGCATGATTAAGCTCCCTTAACCAATTGAATGGCAGGAGTCGAATCTACTTCGACCAACTCGACCAGTTTCCAGCCGCTGTTAACAGCAGCTAGAATTTGATCTTCGTTCATGTTTGCCCAAGTGCTATTGCTACCATGGACGATATTTACTAATTTCATAACAATTCCTCTGAAAAAAAAGATTGTCACCACCCTGCAGGATAGTGACATCCCATAGGGTTAGAAAAAAATTAAACGGCAAGCATTGTCATGCCTTTTGATAAGGTAATGTATTCACCCAGCTCAAAAGACAGTCCGACAACAAGATCAATCCAGCAGGCAGAGCATAAAGGATTAACCTCTTTTCCTTCGCACGTTTGAATCGTTTTTCCTGTGCGCTCTTTATAAGACTCATACAAGTCTTTAAGCTGGAATTTTGTAGATATAACAGTCTTGGTTTTCATGATGTTTTCTCCTTAAATAAGGAGCAATAACCCTACCCATCGGGCATTGTTATTGCCCCTGTGGGTAAAGTTTAAATAGATATCAATAAGCAATTATGACATTAGGAATTTCACCCCTAACAATGCATTCAATTACTCTTTTGGCATTTTCCTCAGAAAGAGGAACATTTTTAATCAAAGCATTTAGAACTTCCCTATTGACACTACGACGGTGTTCAATGTTCGCTGTTCTTTCCTGCTCTGCTGCTTGTTTTGCTTTTTGCTCATCAATTACGCGTTGGCGCTCTTGTTGTGCCGAAAATTCTGCTTGTTTACGAGATTCCTCTGCTTTTGCTAAAGCATCTGCTTCTCTTTTTTGAGCAGCTTGAATTTCTGCTTGAGCTTTTGCCTCGATTTCTCGTTTTTGCACCTCAACCGCTTTGGCAATATCCTCCGCTTGTTTTGCTAAGAGTTCTTGCTTTTCACGTTCGGCCGTTATGCGTGCCAATTCTTCAGCTTCAGCTTCGCGCTGCTTGGCTAAAGGAATTAACTGCTCAAGCTTTGCAATCACATCAAGTTTGATGGTCATTGCTACACTTTTACGCTCAGCATAAGTCTCATCAATAGACAGAGATGTTGCCATTTCTAGCGCAATAGACGCTTGCTCAGATGTTAGGTTCTCATTGTAGAGACCACTAATATCACGAAGTTTTGCGTCCAATGCGTCAACTCTAGCTTGCTCCCTAGCCGCTTTCGCTTCTAGAGGCTCCATGTGAACCGCAATCATTGATTCTATTTCCTCAATAATCGCTTTGCCTTCAGTATTGACGCGAGCAGTAAAGTCGCGAGCCTCAGCCGTTGCATTCTTACGCGCATTATCGGCAGCTGTTTTTAGCTGTCGTAGCGAATAAATATGCGAACGAGCTTCTGTCTCGCCTTTTTTGCTCTCATAGTCGAAAATCAATGAAGCATTCACTTCCTTCATTTCAGCTATTTTTGCTTTAACTGATGAATATGCAACAATCTGTTGTTGATAGTTAATAATATTATCGGTTGTCATACTTTGAACTCCTTACATACTAAAAAGCACACATAACAACCCTATAGGCCATCATGATGTACCCATAGGTAATAAAATTAACAATGAATTAGCTTTTACGCTTTTTGCGGTTACGATAACCATCAGAAAGCATGTAAAAACCAATCTTATCTGAACCACTTAATGCGGAGCATCTAATTGGCATTTTGTACTCAATTTGCAACGCACAATTATGTAGCGCGTCTTTAACTAAGTTTAGAGGGATACTAAACATATAACAGCTCCATTCAATTAGACTGGTTGAATACGAATAACACCTTCAATACCTACAAAATCTCCTCTTAGAGAGCTCATAAGGGTTGATAGCTTAGATAATGCATTTCTATGCGCTGCAATGTGATTACATGCGCTCATATAAGTGACGTCTGACTTTCTTACGTTGCCGTTAGAGTCAACTGCCGCAACGAAAATTTTGAAATTTCTCATTTTGCCACCGCCCATCCGCAAACAATTGCAGTAAGGTTTTTTTGAACAGCTCTAGCTTTCAATTCGCTAGTAGCTTGTTCTCTTGATGATGAAACGATTTCATAAGAATTTTTACCTGTTACTTGTTTGCCATTTCTAAATAAAACAGCATCAATTAGATAAAGTGACATGATCATGAACTCCTAGGAGAACACGAAAGAAATATCCCCAAGAGGGAATAAATCCCCCGCTGGGTTAAATAAAAAGATAGTTTTTAAGGCTATCTGAACAACTGATTATTTAGAACCGCCAGTTACGGTTATAGAGTTGTCTGCTTTAAACAGTCAACAAAAGACAAATCTTTGCTTAATCAACTCATGGCGAACTGACTAAGAAAAGATGCTCGGCATTATGACCGAGCAAGCTTCTCTACTATAGCTTTTGCTTGCGTTGCAAAAGCACCAGTAAATTTAATGTCTCGTCCGCGAGCAATGAAATTAGCTGCAAACCATACATGTTGTCTAAAGCCAGCATCTTGCTGCCATCTTTGACGCATGTAATCGATATAAGCATTTTCATCACCAGTGAATGAAACAGGAGGCGCACAACAAGAATGTGCGCCTGGATCAGTATCTATTACTGTAAAATCAATAACACCATACATATTCAACACTCCTTATGCTGCCTTTAGGTTGCTAGAAAGTTGAAATGCAGGGAAACCATTGACCCCATCTCTTACCAGAATATCATTCCAGTCTAATGAGCTTTCTCCCTCAAGGATCTCTCCTTTGGGTGTAATAGCACTTGCTTTAATACCCATTGCCCACAATCTTTTAACCAGATTAATACCGGCTTCCTGACCGTGACCTTTGGGGTGTTGTTTTGAAGGTCGATCTTTATCCACAAACACAAGAACTTGCTTAACGCCTTCTGGCGGGATAAAAGTTTCTAAAAAAGTTGCGCTGACTAATGACCATGTTGGCAATTGCATTGCCTCAAGAACAGAGAGCGCGGTCTCTAATCCTTCTGCAACACATAATACAGAACCATATGGCTCAACTAAACGAACAGCTCCACCGTTATAATCAAAGCTAGAATGACCTTTCATCATTTTCTTTGGCGATGGAACTGGTGCTTTTTTACCATCTTTTGTTAAAAAGATGCGTTGAATAGTTAAAGGCTTGCCTTTTTTATTACTGTACATCATCACAATTGCAGGAAAAGTCCCAAGCAACTTGAAGCCATTTTTTTCAGCGGGATCAGCTATATAATAACGTAGACCTCGATGGAATCTTAACGACTTAGGCGCTGGAATATCTATTCCTCTGCGAGCTAAATAAAGTCTAGCTGGTTCAGCATCCGGATGATCGAACGATACGCTCTCACTCCAGACCCGATTATATTTTGCATGTAATGCCTCAACACTCTCTTCTGGTTTGCTTTTTGTAATCACTACTGGTTCTTTAATAACAGGATGTTTACTATATTTTTCATCAATTCCTAAATAGGCTTTGATTTCATTAATAGCTGTTTTAAAGTCCCAACCATTAACAAACATAAGTGTTTCGATCCCATTGCCAAATGAACCACAGGTGTTACAAACACTGGCACCAGTGTGACGCCAGTATTTTTTATTAGGCCCACGCAGGCGAAAACCATCTTTCCCACCATGCACAGGGCAAGAGCAATGTGCTTTGCCATCTTTTTTGATTGCATCATCGATTTTTGAACCGATTAAAGCATTAAAGATGGACTCCCAATGCCCATCACATTGACGTAAAACATCCTCTGTTGATGTAAAGTTCATATCACTCTCCTAAAGTTTATCCTAGACAGGACATCCTAAAAGACCCCTATTCGAGGCATTTTAGGATGCCCCGCTAGGCGAGGTAATAAAACCAACAGAGGAATAGAGTCGCCCTACAGGGGGACAAATCCCCCTATTGGGTTAAAGTTTAAAAATTATCAATATCCACACCAAATGGTGCAGAACCATGCCCGCCGAAATTATCATTCGATACATTTGAAGATGAACGGTTGGCGGCTGAGCCAACGTCATCCGAAGACCCGCGAGAAGAAGACAACATTTTCATTTCTGAAACTTCAATTTCAGTTGTGTAATGATCTTGATTTTGCGGGTCTTGCCATTTACGTGTACGATTTTTTCCTTCGATATAAACAAGCATGCCTTTCTTGAGATAATCACGAGCGACTTCAGCAGGCTTTCCAAAAAAAACAAGCTTATGCCACTCTGTACGCTCCTGAGACTGTCCAGATTGTTTGTCGCGCCACTTTTCAGTGGTAGCTAAACTAGCATTGACAACACAAGCACCTGATCCCGTGTATCGAGCTTCTGGATCACGTCCCAACGAACCAATCAATTGGACTTTATTCAACATGGCTAACTCCTAAAAAATAACCAAGGAGCCAGCCGTAGAAAACCCTTAAAGGACTTTCTTAGCCCCTTGGTGGGTTTGTATAAAATAAATTTAGACTAAGCTGCCTAGCTCTTGCTTGCGCATTTGAACTTCAGCGTTGATCATTCCTAACTCAGCATCGTCTAGCATGTTAGAAGCTTGAAGCGCCAGCTCTTCTAAAGCTTCAACGCTCTCGACCTTGTGGACTTGAGATTTGAAGTTTAAGAAGCTGTCGGAAGGCTGGTTTTCACCATTTGATACTGATCCGTCTAGAATGACACCATCTTGGTCAACAATAACTCCTGATGCGTCATCATCTTGAACGTTAGCAAGAGTAACGCGATCAGTAACAACCGTATCACCATTCTTGGTTTTCACTTCAACAGAAACAGGAAGCATCTTAAAAAGACGACGCAAAACCGTCTTCTTAGCCATTTCGACATAATCAGTAACCCAAGGGCCGTTGTCCTTAGATTTAGAACGATCACGGATGTTGTTAATTTCATCCAATGTCATAACGTCAAACTGAACAGCTCCACCCTTTAATTTGGCAACTGCATACACAGCTATCAAATTTTCAGGGATTGGTTTTACTGAACCGTCAAACACTTTTTTATGCTGAATGTCTTGCGACAAACCCATTGTGACCTCAAACGGCTCACCTTTATAGACTGGAACAGCATATAAAGACTCAATCTGACCGCTACGTCGGGCCAACTCGATCATGCCCTGATAGCCAATAATTAGTTGTATCTCAGTTGATGCCGTTACCCATTGACTACCTTGTTTTACTCGTTTATCAAACGGCAAAAGATAGGCATGACCTAATCCGTTACCAACTTGAAGCCCAAGAGCTGCGACTTTGTTCATAGCTCCATAAAAAGAAACAGGGTTAGATGCCGCTGCATCGCCTAGCTTCTTATTAATTCGCAGTTCGGTCAGCGCTAAACGTGCGAAGCGATCAAGGAAGTCTTTATCGTTCAACAAAGCACTGACTTGCGTCTGCATTTTCCCTACGATGTTGCCCAAAGGGTCAGTAACAGGTGAAGTTGGTTTAACAGTTGATTGTTGCGCTTGCATATTGCGCATTGCTTGTGGTGCCATGGTAGATTCTCCTTACCTTTTAGCTTGAAAATATCAAAAACAAAAAGGCGGGATACACTACTCCCCTGGCGGGAAGAATGTTCCCGCCATATAGGGGTTAATAAAAAGACAATTAAGCGTCTAACAACACTTCTTCATCCATAAACTCATAATTGTCTGCATATCTAGGTAGATCGATTACTTCAATCTGTCCACTTGATTGGTATGCAGGCCAAGTATCATTCTCTAAACAGTAACTGAGCATTTTCAGAGCTGCACGGAATTTACGACGACCAACGGTAATCATGTTGTCACTCGCCTTGTAGCAAGCAACAGCACAAGGACCATCTTTTTCAGATGCCGCAAAATAAAACGGAACGTGATAACCAACCAGTGATGAGATAGCATCGCTATACATTGCTGCTTGAAAATCGTATCCATAAGCTTCGATCGCTCGCGAAAAGAGCGACATTGATGCTTCGCGCGCAGACTTGACATCAACGATTGCAAGAATATTGCCGTTAGAGTCCAGAACAAGCCAGTCAGGACGAATTTTTAGATTGATTCCTGTTTCAGGGTCAGTCCAAAAATAAGACATTTCAGCAACACCTCGCGCTAAAAATATCCTAACACCTAAGTGTTCTTCAAAATTAGCACGTATTTTTAGAATTGCTTCAAAGTCTTCTGCCTTTAGAACCGTTTTGCCTTCAGTTAGACTTAAGAATAAGTCATCTTTGAACACAAAAGTTCCTGACGTATCAGCAGCTTTAATTAATTCTTTTAGCTCATCTTTCGATGGTGCTGCAAACTTAATTTCAAGCTGTGTTGCCACTTCTTTGTACTCATCGACTGTTGAAATGCAACCTGCAAGCATTTCTGTTTGCTGTTGCTGAATTTCCGCCTTCAAATCATCTAAGAATTTAACAGTGTGATTTGTGTCAGCTGCTTTAATAGCTGCCTTCAAATCGTCTTTTTTCAGTCCTTTCACTTCGATACCGAAGTAAGATGCTGTTGCCTTCATCTCATCGAGAGATGACAAAGCGCCAACAGATTGTGCTTCTAGCCTTTCAGCAAAATGTGCAAGCACATCTTCCTTAAAGCAGATAGCATTTTCAAAGTCAGCAGCTTTGATGGCCGCCTTAAGCTGGTCTTTTGACATATCGCTTGTGCGAACGCCTAAAGATACAGCCGCTAGGCGATACTCTTCTGACGAGCTTAACGTTCCTTCAAAAGCAGTGTCATCAATGACGACAAATTCTTCTGAAAAACGTTCAGGCTCTAACACACCACAATGCAAAGCAGTGCCAAACTCCAATGCAGGAGATGACTTGTGCGGTGCATTTAGGTAATGTTTGAAGTGCGCAGGGCTTTTCAGCATCTTCAGCAAAACTGAATGCCCAAACTGGCTTTTATCGCCGTGGTATTCTTCGTTGCTAATTTGGATAAGTGAAGGGTGCATAAGTATCTCCTTTATGCATAAATGCGGAGATACCTAGCCCTTGGGGATATAGTATCCCCGATGGGTAGTTGTGATGCGGACTAGCCGCTCTGATTATTAGCCTAGAATTTTAGGCTTATTTTGTTTGTTTTGTCGATCAATTGTACCCTGTACAACAAAGTGGACAACAACAGCCAAAAAAACAAGAAACAAGGTTACGCTAAAAGCTCCCATGCTTATTCTCCTTTAACTTCTTTGACATCTGTATTAAGTATACACCAAACAAGAATACTGAAAAGGAAATGATCAAATAATCATTGCCAAAATCAACAGAGTTTGTGTGCTTAATAGAAACATCATATATACCCTTTGATGCAACAGCCATTGACGAGAAAATTATTTTCTCTCCTATACCAAAAAGCAGCTTTGACATCTCATCAAGCGTTAGTTCGATATAAACGGTATATGCATAATAGAGCGCGATCCACAGCGGTATGCTGTAAAGATAATACAACAAACACTTCATGTGATTTCCTCTTTTAGAAAGTAAAACCACCAGAGATACCTAGCCCCTGGGGATATAGTATCCCCGATGGGTTTAAT
>CAZSGH010000056.1:0-15871 GCA_964606405.1 uncultured Francisella sp. | reverse complement strand
CCGTGGTGACTTCCGTGGTGACTTCCGTGGTGACTTCCGTGGTGACTTCCGTGGTGACTCCGGGGGTGACTCCGGGGGTGACTCCGGGGGTGACTCCCGCATCAAGACTTTCAGACTGATAAAACGCCTCATGTACCGGCAGGCGCACCAAGAAATAACTGCGATCTTCGTCTGTTTCAAAAATGGGTTTTGGCGAGCCGTTCTGCGCCATTTTTCTAAAAATCTTTGGTAATCCTGTTGAGCGACCTTCGGTTAAGTCCAACTCTTTTAAAAACTCACCAATACGGCGATTGCGATAACGACGACTCACGGCTTTACCTGCTTGCAAGTCCGCCAAGCGAATCGAACGATCAGGCCCGGGAAAACTTAATACCATCAACTCATTGCGTTCAATGCGAATTTCAATTGGCTCGCGAATCTCATAAGAACGGTGATACACCGCATTCACTAATGCTTCTTCAATCGCCGCTAACGGGAAATTCCAAAAACGCTCCGCTTCTGGACGATCTGGGTGTTTAATCACGCCTTCTTTCACATAAAGGCTGTCGATATAGCGCAAGGCTTCGCGCGTAATGCGTCCCAATGAACCTTTGAATATTTTTTCTTCAAAACGATCACCGCCTGCACCATCGGGGAAATAAACGACATCAATCTGCGTGGCAGGAAAAAACTGTTCTGGGTGCTCATTAAAAAATAACAAGCCGACGTTTTTAGGAAAAGCCATTTCACTAGGTCCACCGACCACATTCATGCGTCGCCCCAGCGCTTCCAATTCCATACCTTTGGCTTCTTTGGCTAAATCACTGCCAATTTCTTGCAAAAACTCGCGCATCAAATAAGGCGATAAATCATCTAGCGTTGCGGTTTGGCGATAACGATCATCAAACGGAACGGTCGCCGCTAAACTTAATAATTCACGCTCATCTTCACCTGTAGCTTTCACTGTGCTGGTGTGTTTGCGCAGATAATAAGCCCACTGATTATTTTTGTCGCTCAGACTGATTTTGGCTTTATAAGGGCGTGTTTCCCCTCCCGGCGCCCAGAGTAGCAAAATCGTTTTACCTTGAATTTCATAGGTCGCCGTCAGTGGATGATAAGGCGGTGCAATCGCCGAATGACCCAAGTTTAATAGTTCTTTTTGAATGGCATCAATCTGCTCAGGCAACAAGCCCACAGGTGGCAACTGCGGCTGGCCGTTTTGCTCCGCCACACCCATCACCACATAACCGCCACCCAAGTTATGAAAATCATTAGCAAAGGCACACAGCGTATGTAGCACAGCCTCAGGATTCCAGCCCGCTTTATACTCAATGCGCTCACTTTCCACATGACGTTGGTGGAGTAGATCGAGGAGGTTAATGGGGAGGTTAATAGTCATAATTTGCCATCCGGTTCCATAACAATTTCTTCTTCCGTAAACCAATCTTGGGCTAACGCATTCTCTTTCACTTTATTTGGCTCAGTAGTGTAAGCGATGATTGCTAAGCTTTCTTCCGCACGGCTGCAAGTAACATAAAATAGACGTCGAGTACGGCTAATACTGCTATCTTTTCCTTTCGTTTCATTATCAATATCTGTTCTTGATGGGACTTTTGCACCAAATAGTTTGTCGTAGCTAAACAGGAAGCCACGAGCTTCATCGTCATCTAAAATGACCATGACCCTTGGAAATTCAAGCCCTTTAATGCCTTGGTGAGTGCCAAAGTGTGATTCATTGGAAATATAAGAGACATATTCTTTAAACTCACTAAAACGAGCAGTTAGTGCGGCATCCCAAGCATCAACAACACGATCCCTATCATTATCATCTTCTGAGTCCTCATAATGATGCTCAGGCCTTTCTGCGATCAGTGCCAGCAATTCAGGAACTGGAAATAGATTACTGGTATGAATTTTTTTAACGATACTGATTAGGGTAGGGTCAGAGTCTTCGTTCCACAGCGAATAAAGAGCATCAACTGCTCTTTTAGCTTTTATTAAGTCAGATTTAGGTTCGCTGCTTTGCTCAAGATGTTCTTTAGAAATAAGTGGAGAATATTTATTAACGATTTTAGAAACAGAAAAATGATTACCAGCCTCCAAAGAGTTAACTAGTGGTAAAACTTTCTCTGAAAAAAAGCTTATGCCAGAATTTGAACCATCAAGTAAGCCCGTTTTAAGTTTTTCTACTCCATAAAGCGGAATGAAAAAATTTGAAAACCCTCCTCGTTGTGCTGCCATATGATGTTCTAGGGTGAGCACTTTTTGGCTGCTCCTTTCACCTATCCATAAATCATCGCCAGTAAGCTCCGCCATTTTTTTGCGAACGAAGTTCTCATAATTTTTCTTGTCTAGTTCAGTAGTAGTATTTGCAATAAATAATCTAACAAGCCCCTCTTCATCCTTAGCTGGCTTTTGCTGGTTTTCATCAACTTGGGCGCGAATTTTATTAATGAGCGTCACTACGCGACGAGGGCATCTATGATTAAGCTCTTTTTTTGGAGTAAGCCAATCATGTGGAAGTGGTGCTAAGCCTAAATCTTCTTTTCCATCGTTATAAATTCTCTGCATAATGTCGCCGAACAGACCTAATGTAAATTGATCCCGATATAAGCTTTGCACTGCAAATAAAGCATCGATTAGTTCTTTTTTTGTGTCTTGGCTTTCATCTACGAGTAGTATCGGAAATTTACAAACCAGAATTTGTTGCAAGAGATGATAATTAGTAAGCAACTCAGTCGTTGCACTTATTACTTCAGCATGATTTAAAGAATCTCTACTTGAGTTTTCACCATTGGGGTTATAACTAAATTTCCTGATTTGGTCTAGCGAATCCAGACGTCGTTGTTTTGCTGCGATTTGTCGAGGTCTATCCTCTGCAGCTTTAGTTCCTTCTCTTCCTTTTAACTGGGCTGCGTGAAGTTCATCAATCTCTAATTGTAGTCTTATCCGCAACCATTCTCTGATGTTATGCTGATATGGTTTGATTAACTCCCAAGCGAAACTATGAATGGTGGAAACACTAAAAGCTTGGTCAAACTCCAAGCGACGTTTAATTTCATCACAAGCGGTATTGGTATAAGTAATGATAGCTACTTTCTGTGAATTGATTCTTAAACGATGAATGTTGTTCGTGCGAAAACGTTTCAACACTTCAACTAATGAACGGGTTTTTCCAGAGCCTGCGCCAGCAAATAGAAAGAAACTTTTAGGATTGTCTAGATCAAGACATCTGTATATCTCATCATCAACCGTTTTGGTTTCAATCAGCTCTGTCATTACTCTTCCACCGATGTAGCCACAGGTGTAGAAGGAGACATAACCTGACTTTTTAGCCAATCAAGCCCTTCAACTATATATTTTGGTGGCTCTAAGGAATCTGGTTCAACCAAATACAACAACTCTAGAGCCATTTCCGCTTTCTTTGCGTTCTTATCTAGTTCATTAAACATCTTTTGGCAAGCAGCATCGAGAGTTGCTTGCTTAACGGCTTCAACCATCTTCTTGATAAGCCCCGTTGTTCCTGACATATTCCTGAATTTTTTTACATTAGCTAAAACCAAAGCGTCCTCAAATGTATAAGGTATGGCCTTCTCTTCTACACGATCAGATTCATTAAACTGAATTGAAACAGAACAAGGATACGCAACTCTCACCTTTCCATTGCTCTTTATCTTATCTTTATCCGAGACAGTTAAAACCTCATCTAATGAGGTTTTTGCTGGTGCCCAGTTTTTTAATGTGTCATTGCCAGTACGGAGGCTTTGGCCTATTGCTGGTCGGGCTTTACTTGTTGAATTATTCTGAATGGAATCAAGATCCGTAATAACAAGTGTAGGAATTCCTAAAGCCTCAATTAATGGACGCAATCTGTGTGCATGACTGCCCCCGATTTCTAGAAGTGATATATAGCTTCTATCTAATTCTGGATAATGATATCGAATAAAGTGAGGGACTAACATTCGCTCAGCAGGACCTTCAACCAAAATAGCGGCATCGGCAAAAAAAAGATCACAATGCGTTGTTTTTAAATAGCGCGTTGCAAATTTCGCTGTTGCTAATCTTTCTTGCTCTTGTACTCCAATCGTTGTCTCTGCCTTTATTTTTTTTCTATCCTCTCCAAATGTTGCAGACATATTGACGATAAATGCACTCGGCATGTCAAACTCACTGACAAGATGATTTCTGCGGAAATAACGAAGCCCAGTAAAGTCTGTTTCGTGCGCAATATGACTTGAGTGTGTACTCACAACCATTTGCGTTGAAAAATGCTGATTTTTTCCAAGATCGGGGTGATTGCGTAGTACACTAAACGCTTTTTTGATAAATACCTGCTGTACTTGTGCGTGCAAATGAGCTTCAGGTTCTTCGATTAACATTAAATGTAAAGGTTCTATTGGTTTGTTACTGCTGTCTTCACGTTTACCAGCCTTACCAACGCGCATCCACTCATCACGAAATCGGATAAGATTAAAAATCATGGAAATCAGGTTTTGATAACCTAGTCCATTATATTTTTCAGGCAGACAAAAATCATCACCTAAAGGATCGTCACTTCGGATAACTTTGAATTGTACTGCCGAGTCATGATTTAATCCTTCAAGAGGATTGACCTCGCTGGATAGCAAAATTTGTGGGTCACTAAATCCGGGATAATTAAGCCCTTCTAACTCACCAATAGCAGAGCTGAAGCTACTTTTCAATTTCTGATTAAATGCTGTTTTTGCGTTCTCTATCGCCTCAAGCGCATCAAGATCACTTTCATCAGGTAAATCATTAGGATCAAGGTGTTCGTTAAAGTAACTACGTAACTGTGCGGATAAGCGTCGGTCGGAATTCTTCTTACCTTCGCCAGCATTTGGATCTGAAAAACCACGCTGAGCATTAATGATATCAATCTTAAAAAGACCATCAAATGGGTCACCGTCCAATGCATCCATTAAGTCAGTGAATGGTTGCGCTTCTATGTCGTTAACCAACGAAGGATTTAACACATACGAATTGACCTCAAAAAAATCCTGAAGCTTTCTATCCAAAAAATCACGCATTGAACTTGGCCATAGAGTCAAACGAGTAGTGACGTCAACTGCTTCTGACTTGCGTGCTGCAATAGTTTCCTTGGCAGCCAAATAAGAGTTCATGTAAGCTTTGAAAAGTTTCTCTGTATTATTCGGCTCTAAAACTAACCGGACACCTAGTAGTCCACCATCCCAGTCCAAAGTGGGCAATATATGACTGACATAATGTATTTGTGATTCCTCTACTTTTAGCCATACATCAAGCGTTGGGAACTGTTGACGCCATGCATTCAGAGTTAAATCTGGCTTAGCGGTATTCGTGGTTTCTTTTTCACTTTCCGTTATCCAATCAGCACCAATTTGGTTAATAGCTTCCCAGTTAGACAAAGTAATATCAGTAGTAGAAAGCTCTTTTCGCTTGCTCTTTTTCAGAAACATAATCAACGCGTCCATAGCAGACGTTTTACCACTATTGTTTGCACCCACAAAAATTGTGCTATCTCCCGCCAATTCAACTCGACAACTTTTTAGCTTGCGAAAGTTCTTGATATCAAAATGAGCTATATTCATATCTACATATCCTTGAACTGTTACTTGTGGTCATAACTCAGTACATTTTTTGAATACCGCATCTTGCCCGTTTTATACTCAATGCGTTCACTCTCCACATGTCGTTGGTGGAGTCGGTCGAAGAGGTTAATAGGGAGGCTAGTCACGAAACGTTACCGCTTAATAGGGTTTGCTTAACATCAACGATTTGCTTTGATGCCGTTAACTTTTTATCAGCATACAACACGACATTTTTGATGACCACTTTTTGCATAGCAGAAATAACAAGACTCATATAGTCGTAATCAGGTGTATTGTCTGGTTTTAGAGGTAAACTAATATAAGTATTTTTAAGCTCTATTTTTGTTGCTTTTGAATTATAGGTGTATTTTTGTAAGATAACTTTTTTAATTGCAGCAATGAAAAATTGCGCTGTCATTTTATCTAAATGATCTGACTGTAGTACGCTGGTCGCCCCATGCCCGTCTTTCAGGTAAAAAGGAGTATCTAAGTAAACGGTATTTTGATTATTGGAGTGAATCAAAATAGTGGGCTTACCTAGTTTATTGTTTAACACTTCATCCTGTAAGTGGCGATATTCAATGATGCCATTATTGGTTGTTGCTTGACCATAAAACGGATACTTTTTCTCATTAGAAACGCTTAATGAATCCAAATGCAGAGGGTTTAGTTCAGCAATGCTGTTCTGCCAAACAAGCACATCCTCAATCTTAAACTCACCCCATTTCACAGCAACTAAATGATCCAGTGCTGTCTGCTCTTCATCTGTTAAAGTATAGTCTTTTAATCCCGTTGCTGTTAAGTACGCCTCCAGCGTCGCTAGACGCTCCGCCTCCAGCGTCGATATAAATCGCTCCATAAAATCAAAAGCAATTAGTGGTGTACCGTTTTGGGTGATGGTTGGGAGTTGGATATTCAATTCATCTGCATCAGTTGCGTAAAAGTTTCTTGAATAATCAAACTGCCCTGCATGAGAAGACTTATGTATAGCTGCTGTTAAAAACATAACTGCTTGCGGATGCCAGTTTTCAGTATGCACAACCGCCACATGGTCATCAGCTCCGTATTCATACCCTCGATATTTTGCAGAGCCAAACATATCAATAGTTATCGTATTTCTTGAAAATATACGAACATCGTTACCAATCCATGCTGAAATACCAGCTTCTACTTCTCCAGCTGTAACGAATGGCAAATTACCATCAATACGATCGGCTGACTTTAATCTGCGACCGCGTGTTGATTTTCCAAATAACGCCTCAAGATTAAACTCTCGCCACTCAATGCTATATTCTTTTTCCAACTGTTTAAGTTGGCGTTGCATTGAGTGGCTGTCTACTTTCCCAGCGAATCATCCCGTTTGAGCAGTTGGTCAACTTCCCATGCCAGATAGTCGGCAACGGTTTTCCTAAAGTCGTCAAAAGTCGGTTTAGTGTTGATGGTTTTGTGTTGGTCGAAATTCCAATCGGCACCACTTGCGCTAATAAAGTCTTCGACATAAACATCATTTAATTGCCAGTTTGCTTCCACCTTGGCACTTTTGCCTGCTTTGTAAATTTTGACAATATCGGCATAGCGTTGGGTCGGTTCGTCTAGCTCTTGTAAGGCGCGACTGGTGCGTTTGTAACCATCGTTTCTAAAATCGATAAACTTAACCGTTTTTTCAAAGTCATGCGGCGTGTGCGCTTCTAAAATATAAATGCTGGTTTGCACACCTGCCATCGGTTGAAACAAGTCTGTTGGCATTTTGATACTGGCAATCAGCGTATGTTTTTTGAGCATGGCTTGATTCGTTTTTACCGCTTTGCCAGAACCCGCAGAGTCTTGAATAATAATGGCTGCTAATCCGCCTTTTTCCATTTTATCTAACCCGAAAGCGATAAAGGGCATACCATTTTCGGTATAACTAAAAGGAGGGTTGAGCAGCAACCGATTGGCGTTAAAGTCGGTGTAGAGTTTTTCGGGCGTACTAAAAGTATTGCCTTTTTGAATATTAGCACTACCGTCTCCGCGCAAAATCATGTTGGTAGCAGCAAGCGTGAACATTTCGGCATTCAGCTCAACACCCATGAGTTGCTGGCTTTTAATCGTGTGCATTTTTGCATCCGCAGCCGATGTCTTCTTACCAAAAGTCGTTTCAGCATCCTGAATCATAATCTCCATTGCCGAAATTAAGAAACCAGCCGAACCTGTCGCTAAGTCCATCACCTTGCTATTTTGATTGACGTTGAGAATGGTTGCCATCATTTTAGTAATGTAGGGCGGCGTGAGGACAATACCGATTTCTTTACCGTCACCCAAGGCGTATTTTAAGAATTCCGAATACATCTCACCCATAATATCGAGGTGTCCTGCCATTGCATCAATCGACAAAAAAATATTATGATAAATGAATGTAAAAATTTGCTTATTACTGCTAGCGTTACCGTCGATGAGCTTAGAAACCTCCTTGTCCAGTTCGGTTATTTCATCACGCTGGGCATCTTTTGAGATTTCGGAAAAACTGGCTAACATCAGACTTTGTTTATCGGTAGGAATATTGCGAGCAACTAAAAACTCTTTAACTTGATTAACAATCTGCACGCCGTCACGTTTAGATTCGGTTTGTATCCCTTTTAAGTCTTCTGGTACTAATCCATCTTGAATTTTATTGCCTAAGGTGTCTACCACATTCTGCATCGACAACAACATACCAGACACATAAAGCACACGCTGTGGCGCGGTGATATTGTGGTTGTGCATGAGCTTGTTTAAGCTTTTAGCGTACTTTTGTAATGCGGCTTGCGAGTTGATGAGAATGTCATGTTTTTCATCATCGGTTAAGCTGGCATTTTTATAAAACTCGTCAAAGGTTTTTTCATTTTCGAGAAAGTCGAGCGTGGTGACATCGTCCAGCAATTTGTAGGAATGTTCACCCGATCCATAAACGTAGTAAACTTTTAGCTCGACGGCTTCATCAGAATCGCCCGCTATGCCAATCGCAATAACTTCGTGGTATTTGCCCGATGCAATCATGCCTGTGGCATAGTAAAGCGCACCATTAGCCGCGTAATTTTGGATGCTTTTATCATCAAATTTGATGCCGTCTTTCGTTTCGGCGATCAGCTTTTGAAGTCCGAGCTTGTTCTCGATAACAACAGGGACAGGATATTTTGTCAGACTAAAATCAGGTTTACCGAAATTGGTTTTATTTTCTGTTTTAGCACGCCCTTTTAGGGCTTCTTTAAGGTAATCGGGAATAGCCGACTCTGTGTAATAGTCTTTCTGATTTTTGAGTTTCAGTTTATCAAACTTGGTTTTAACCCAATCGTTAACGTGTTCTTCGAGTTTGTATGCCATGCGGCTATTGGATGCCATTGTTTTTACCTTAAACATCAGTTATTTATTCAAGCTTTCTCTGTAGGTGAGCTGTTTGTATCTATTTTCACGTTATCCATTCTAACATTTTTTTCATATCCAAATGCGCTTCTAGCATATCTGCTAACCTGTCCAATTCCGCTAATTGTTGTTGTTCGTGGCTTTGTTTTGGGCAAGCATCATCGGGGGTTAATCCCATCCACTGGGTCAGGGCTTGATAGGCTTCTGGATGATCAAACAGGCCGTGTAAATAAGTGCCGATGATATTGCCGTATTCGCTGATGGCGCCATCGGTTTTGCCATTGTCTAGTCGGGAAAAAGGACGTTCTAGCGCATTGCCGATGCTAATGCCCTGATGCATTTCGTAACCGCTGATACTTTCTCCTGTCCACAGCTTTCCTGTTTGTTTGACTAAGTATTTGTCGCTTTGCCA
This sequence comes from uncultured Francisella sp., assembly GCA_964606405.1. Lineage (GTDB taxonomy): Bacteria > Pseudomonadota > Gammaproteobacteria > Thiomicrospirales > Thiomicrospiraceae. The sequence continues at coordinate 6,514 of CAZSGH010000056.1, read as the reverse complement.
ACGTGTGGTGATATCGAAAAATGCCAAGCCTGCCATTTGGCGCTTGTTGCCTTCGATTAGCTTAGGGTCGAGCAGATTGCGCCCGAGCATTTGAAAGCCACCGCAAATGGCTAAGATTTTGCCGCCATAGCGCAGGTGTTTAATCAATTTGTCGCGCCATCCCTGTTCGATCAGTTGCGCTAAGTCCGACATAACGGCTTTGCTACCAGGAATAATGATGACATCGGCTTGTAGGTTATGTTTATTTAATGCGGTATAGGCAAAATCAATGCGAGGGTCGGTTAGTAATGGCGAAAAATCACTATGATTACTAATATGTGGCAATCGTAATACACGCACTTTCAATTGGTTATCATTTGATGTTGATTGCGTTTGGCGAACAGCATCTTCTTCATCGAGCTTCAAATCCATGAGATAAGGCAATACAGCTAAAACAGGTTTGCCTGTTTTAGCTTCGAGCCAATCTAGCCCCGATTGCAGTAAGGCAATATCACCGCGAAAACGATTAATCACAAAGCCTTTAATGCGTGCTTGCTCACTTTCTGACAAACACGCCAGTGTGCCAATAATATGCGCAAAAACACCGCCTTTGTCGATGTCGGCAATGAGAATCACGGGAATGTCGACGGCTTCAGCAAATCCCATATTGGCGATGTCGTTGTCGCGTAGGTTAATTTCGGCAGGGCTGCCAGCGCCTTCGACCAAACAAATGGGGTATTGATGGGTTAGGCGTTGCCAAGATTCGAGCACAGCGGCTTTAGCCGTGGTTTTGTAGGCATGATAGTCGAGTGCATCTAAGTGTCCGATGGCTTTGCCCTGAATAATAACCTGCGCTTTGCGATCTGATGTGGGTTTGAGTAAAACAGGATTCATGTCGGTGTGTGGTTTAAGTCCACTGGCTAAGGCTTGGGTTGCCTGCGCGCGACCAATTTCACCGCCATCTTCGGTGACCGCGGCACTGAGTGCCATGTTTTGCGGCTTAAAGGGTGCAACCGAATAGCCTTGTCGATGCAATAAGTGACACAGTGCAGCAACGAGGGTGCTTTTGCCTGCATCGGAGGTGCAACCTTGAATCATCAGTGCGGGCATAAATCACCTGTTTGAAACGTTACTTGATGAAGCGTTTTTAAGTGTTGAATAAACGGGTTTATTTCAGCCTCAGGAATGCTAACTTGTATGGCTAGCGGTTCAAGATATTCGACACGAGACACTGAGCCTTGGTATTTATCGACCCAATGACGAATTTGTTGTTCCTGTCCATAATCACAAGAAATCGAAATTGACTGCATCGAAACAAAGGTTTGAATCGGCAATACGCTCATTACCGCCTGTGCAGCCTGACCATAAGCGCGGGTAAGTCCGCCAGCTCCCAATTTAATGCCACCAAAATAGCGCACAACAATGAGCATAATATCGCCGACGCCCTTGTGTTGTAACACATTCAAAATGGGTTTGCCCGCGGTGCCAGAGGGTTCGCCATCATCGCCCATTCCTGCATTGGTTGCACAAGATGGATTGCCGAGTAAATAGGTCCAGCAATGATGACGTGCATCGGGATAAATGGCTTTGACTTCGGCTAACCAGAGCATTCCTTGTTCTCGATCGTTGATCTGTTTTGCCAAGCCAATAAAACGGCTTTTTTTGATCTCGATCTCGGCTTGCGCTGATGCTTGTGGGATAGGATAACTCATAGCCTTGCTGCCACGATGAGCCATTTTTCTAGTTTAAACCAGTCGCCCTCTGTTTTGGGAAAACCAAAACGAATGCCATTAAACGCAGGGAAGTGACGCAATAAAATGCGATGCGCTAGCGCCGAATGAAATAGGCTTTCGCTTTGAGGATGCGTGATGGTAACAAAATAATCGGTGCTGGCAAGGCGTGACAATGTCATGTGCGTTAATAATCTTTCTAATCGGTGACGCTGTTCGCTTAAACGCAGCCTTTGTTGATCTTGCCACAGTCTATCGGCAAAGGCTTGCGCTCCTGCCCAGCGCGCGACATGGCTCACCGACCAAGGGGATTGTTGTTTTGCCAGTTGTTTGATGTGCGTTTCTATCGCTAACACAAATCCTAGGCGAATGCCTGCGAGTCCAAAAAACTTACCGACAGACTTGAGCCGCCACGTATGTGGCGAGAGGGGTAGGGTTGGATGGTTTGCGCTATCTGCAAAAGCCTCGTCTAAGACAAGAATGCCTTGCTTGAGCATGTTTTTTAATGCTGTCAGTTGGGATAGTGTTGCGATTATGCCCAAAGGATTGTGTGGCTGTATGATCACCGCTGCATCGTATTGAGTGGCAGTTGCTAGCAATGTCGCCATATCATCAACAAAAACAACCTGATGCCCTGCTGCTTGCCAAGCGGCTGGGTGCTCGGCATAGCCATTTACTAAGATGGCAACATCTAATGGCTTTGCGTAAAGACGAGGAATCTGCTCAATCGCCCACTGACTACCCGCAATCGGTAAAAGCTGTGATTCGTCGACCTGATAATAATGACTTGCACATAATTCTAGGCCATCGTGATCTTCTGGCAGTCGTTGCCAAACGCTTTCGGGTACAGCAGAAAGCGGATAAGTCCAAGGGGCAATACCTGTCGATAGGTCGAGCCATTCATCAGGAGAGCCACCATAGTGCTCGCACGCAGCGTGTAGCCGACCACCATGAACTAAAGCCATAGTGCCGCCAATACCACTAACCATAGCAGTAGTCCTTTATGGATTAATCTGAGCGCGCGATCAATATCGCTTACCTTCGGTTTTTGCTGCCATCCGAACAGCGGGCGTTTTTCATGCACGCCATGATAACAAGCCGATCCACCCAAGCGCACTGCTAATGCCCCAGCGCCTGTTGCCAACACCACGCCCGCATTTGGGCTGTCGTGTTTGCTTGCTTGCCGCCACCAACATGTCATCGCTTGTTTTGGATGGTGACTGAGCAGCGCGTAGCTGAATGCCGTTAAGCGGGCAGGAAGATAACCGAGTATGTCATCGAGGCGAGCTGCCGCTTTACCAAAGTATTCAAAACGATCGTTGCGGTAGCCCCACATACCATCTAGTGTGTTTACGAGTCGATGTGCCAGTGCCGCAGGCGCACCCAAGAGGGTAAACCAAAACAGACTGGCAAAGAGTGCGTCATTGCCATTTTCGAGCACCGATTCGATGGTTGCAGCAGCGATTTTGGTATCGTTCAGGGTTGATGTCTCTCGGCTGACAATCATCGACAAAGCATGACGTGCTTGTTCTGTATCGCCTTGCTGTAACGGTATGGCAATCGATAGGGCATGTTCGCGTAGACTTTGCCAGCCGATACAAAAATAAAGCACAATCGTTTGCAAGAGCAGATTTGCCCAGATGGGTAAAACCATCAATAGAAATACGAGCAGGGTAACGGGTATCATCACCAGTAATAGCAATGACAATAATCCCGCTGCAAAACGCACAAGGTCAGCATGGCGTTGTTGATTGAACCATCTTTCTAAGGTGTTCGCACAATAACCAAAACCGACGAGGGGATGCATGCGGTTAGGTAACTCACCCAAAAAATAATCCAATACAAGGGCGAGCGTAATAACAAATACGGTCATTCAACAACGACTAGTTAGGCACAGCAATATTACGTAATGCTGTACGGTAGGCGTTTACTGAATTGAGCAGCGCATCAGCGACAATCATGGTAAAGCCAATCCAGTGATAAAATGTCGGTTCTTTTCCAGTAACAAAAAACAAGTAAGCCAATAACGCAGAAGCCAAAGCAATGCCAACAATCGACCAAAGCTGATCGAAGAAAAAGCTAACCACACCCGCATCACCTGCTTTAAACATTTCGAGAAAAAAGGCGATAATGGTTAATACAATAAAGCCATAACCAATATTGCCAGACATGGATAGCTGTAAGTATTCTGCACCAATAAGATAAGCGATTACTAACAACATCCAAGGGAACTTTGCGATCATATTTTTAATGTCCTTTGTATTACTCAGGTTTTCAATCAGTGCTGGAAAAAAGCCGTGCAACCGCCGTTGGATTGCTTGGAAAATAGCTGTGCATATAACTCGCGGTTAGGCGATGGATGCGATAAGCCGATTCGCTCACCCCTTTACCATGTGGATTGATGCCCTGCGCAATGGGGGTTAAGTGGGTGCTGAGCTTGCTGTAATGAAACGTGTGTCCATGCAAGGTGCCTTCGGGTAAGCTCATGCTTTGCATACCCAACGCGGCAAAGCGTTGTTGCATCACGGCATTGCCTTGAACAAGTCCCCACATGGGCTCAGTCGCACCCTGTTTATCGGTTAGGGTATCGAGTAATACCAATAAGCCGCCACATTCTGCTAACAGCGGCTTTTGTGCTGTCACATGACGATGAATGTCTGCTTTGGTTTGTGTTGCTTGCGATAAGCTCGTTAAATGCAATTCGGGATAGCCACCAGGCAAATACACCGCATCACAATCGGGTAGGGCATCGTTGGCAAGGGGTGAAAAATAACGGAGGCTTGCGCCTAATTGGTTTAAGCAGTCGATATTGGCTTGATAAAGAAACGAAAACGCCGCATCTTTGGCAATGGCGATGGTTTTGCCTGCTAATAAAGGCTGAGTTTCGGCTTGTTGCGGGGCATCAAAGCACACTTCTGGCAACGGCATGTTAACCAGATCGGTTGTTGATAGCTGTACCGCCATAGCCGTTAAGCGCTGTTCAATATCGTCAATTTCTGTTGCTTGCACTAACCCTAAATGACGCTCTGGCATGCCAGCGTTCGCATCACGTTTAATGATGCCGACTAAAGGCGTATCGGCGCGCACGCTATCACGAATCATATCGGCATGAATATCACTGCCGACACGGTTCGCCAAAATGCCAAAAAAAGGCAAGTCGTCTTGATAAGTTGCCAAGCCATGCGCCAAAGCACCGAAAGTCTGCGCCATCGACGAGGCATCAATAACCGCCAAAATGGGCACGCCTAATAAGCGCGCCAAATCAGCCGAAGAGGGATCACCATCAAATAAGCCCATCACCCCTTCAATCAAGATGATATCCGCATCTTGTGCGGCATCTGCTAATAGCTGACGGCAATGTGCCTCGCCCCCCATCCACAAATCGAGTTGATAGACGGGGTGTCCAGACGCTAACTGGTGTAGCATGGGGTCGATAAAGTCCGGTCCTGTTTTGAACACACGAACCCGCTTACCTTGCTGACGGTAGTAATAGGCCAATCCAGCCGTGATGGTGGTTTTTCCCTGTCCTGATGCAGGCGCTGCAATAAAGAGCGCCTGAGCGCAATTAGGCATGTTGTGGATTGCTCTGACGTTTTGCCCAAGTGCTCAAAGCAATATGCGCAACCACACCTATCACGAGATAAGTAGCTAACCCTTCTAAATGGCCAGGTAAACGTGTTAAATAATCGCTAAACATCATTGAAAAGTCTGGTTCAAACTTACCCGATAGGTAATGGAAGCTTGACGCTGATAATAGGTAACCCAGTGCACCTGAAACGGGCGCAATAATGGCAAGCGTCACTAACGTCTTGACGTTTTCACCTGCATACAAGCGAGCAAATAATTGACCACCCGCCCAATACATCGCGTAAGAAAGCAGCAAGAATAAATAGCTGTTGCTTAAGCAAAAATCGGTATTACCAGACCAAGTTAAGCCAGTTATATCCATCGTCCAGATCATGGCGAACGCAAGCGTCAGCACCCATACTTGACGGAAATAAACACCCAACAAAAAGAATAGACCCATCGTAGATGCTGGAATAATATCCAACGTCATCACGCTATGTCCGCGTGTGGTCACTAACAATAGAATTAACACAGCGCCTAACAGCACTTGGTTACGAATCGATAAGTTTGGCATATTTTTTCTCCTAAAATTTATAACTCAATTCCGTGTTGGGCTTTAATGCCCGCCTTATACGCATGTTTGATTTCTTTTACTTCGCTGACCGTATCGGCGACATCAATTAAGGCTTGCGGTGCGCCACGTCCTGTAATCACCACATGCTGCATATCAGGGCGCGTCGCTAAATCCGCCAACACTTGCTCTGTATTCAAGTAATGTTTACGAAGCACAATGTTTAATTCATCGAGCAGAATCATGTCATAGCTGTCATCAGCCAAAAACACTTTTACTTGCTCCCAAGCGCGTTCCGCACTACGTTTGTCTTGTTCAAGGTTTTGCGTTTCCCATGTAAAACCATCGCCCATGACATGATAGGCGACTTCTTCGGGGAAACGGCGAAAAAAAGCTTCTTCACCCGTACTGTAACTGCCTTTGATAAATTGTACCACAGCCACTTTCATGCCGTGCCCTAAGGCACGCGCAACCATGCCGAACCCTGACGATGATTTGCCTTTACCATCGCCCGTCATGACTAAAATCAGCCCTTTTTCATCGGTGGCGCGCGCCATCCCTGCATCGACAATTTCTTTATGCTTTTGCATGCGTTTAGCATGATTTTCGGGGTTGATGTTCATGGGTGTCGTCCTTAAAATGTGTATTCAATACCCGCTAAAAAAGT
>CAZSGH010000055.1:0-16245 GCA_964606405.1 uncultured Francisella sp. | reverse complement strand
CGCATTGTCGGCATCCACTCACACCAAGACCCGCTCGCTATGATGGTCAATCAACTCGCGCCCCCTGTCTTTATACCGATCTCGCAAATTGATCGCTTAGGGCTGACAGGGGAAGGCAGTCGTATCAGCTATGAGCACAGCTTTCTGGGTAAGCCTGATGCGGTAGAAAAGCTTTATGCTGCGCTACAAGCCGACAAACGCGCCAGTTGGCAACTGATTCGCGCCGATCAAAGCAGCCAAGATTTAGAAAACACACTATCGACAGCATGGTTATTTTTAGATATCGCCGCCCTAACAACCCTGTTAATCGCGGGTTTATCGATTTTAATTGCCAGTCGGTTTTATCTGCAGCGTTGGGTGCAAACCTTGGCGTTGTTGCGTGCTTTGGGCGTAACACAGGCTCGCTTATTTTGGGTGTTTGGCGGACAGTTAATGCTGTTGGCAATCATGGCAAGCTTGATTGGGACAGCGATCGGTGTGATTGGCTTTTATGCACTGGTTCCTGTGTTAACCCTCTGGTTGCCTAGCTTTACCAGTGACATCCCTTGGTTGCCGATGCTGATGGGTATGGTAAGCAGCAGCCTAACCTTTTGGGCGTTTACTTTGCCGCTGTTTTGGCGCATGATTCAGACCAAACCGCAACAATTGTTTCGGCAAACGGCACACAGCGTCGCACAACAGCGACTCGCTTGGCTCATCAGCGGCCTCTTGTTGGTATGGGTTATGGCATTACTCTTGCCAGCACACTTACGCTGGTGGGTGATGTTGGCTTTGGGTTTAACCGCGCTCCTGCTTTGGGGATTTGCCCTGTTATTGCAACGGGTTATTTTTAAGCTGCAACCGATAACACGCGGCTGGCTAAGGTTGGTCATTGCCAATCTCAAGCAAGACCCCTTATCGTTAAAACTACAGTTTGTCGCTTTTGGCTTGGTGCTGTATTTGCTGTTATTACTCACGCTTGTGCATGTGCAACTGATTCATCATTGGCAAGCCAGTCTAAGTGATACTACGCCAAATGTTTTCATCATCAACGTACAACCCGAAGAAGTCCAAGACGTACAACAACAGTTGCAACAACATCAATTGTCTGCAGAGATGATTCCGATGCTCAGAGCCAGACTGATTCAACACAACGATCGTCGCTTGTCGCCAGAAGACTTTAGCGCAGGACGCGCAAAACGCCTACTCGAAAGAGAAGCGAATATGGCAATCCTGTCTGATTTGCCAGCACATAACACACTTCTGCAAAGCATTAGCAGCGACCAACGGCAAAGTCAGTTACCCGCTGTATCGGTCGAACGCGGCATGGCAGAACTCTTTCAGATTCGCCCTGCAGATCGCTTGGTATTCGATATTCAAGGTCAAGCGATTAGCTTTCAAGTCACAGCGATTCGCGACGTGGTTTGGCAAAGCCTACAACCAAACTTCTTTTTTATCGCAGAGCCGTGGACACAGGAAGCGCTACCACTAACCTATTTAAGCAGCTTTTATGACAACTTAACACCATCAACTTCTCAGGCACTTAAAGCAAGTCTTCAGCAAGCATCACCGAGCTTACTGTGGCTGGATGTTCGCGCTCTAATCGACCAAATTCAGCAGCTCATGCAACAAGCCAGTACAGCAATCCGCTTTTTATATGGCTTTGCCTTACTGGCAAGCATCTTAGTGGTGATGAGTGCCACCTTGGCAGCGCGCGAAGCACGCTACCGACAATGGTTAGTGTTAAGAACCTTGGGCGCACAACAACGACAATTAATCCTAATTGGATTAGCCGAATATGCGCTGATTGGCTTACTGGCAGGCACCTTGGCTGCATTATTGGCGCAACTCAGTTTAGCGTTAATTTCGGTGTATTGGTTATCCTTACCCATACACTGGGATATGGCATTATGGTTATGGAGTTTAGGGTTAGGATCGGGCAGCTTAGTGCTCATCGCGGTCTTATCCCAAGCAAAACTCTGGTCGATGCGTCCCCGTGCCTTAATGCGTTAGGGCACCTCTAAAAACCCCACTTCGTGGAATTTTTAGCGCTCCCAAGTTTATTTATCCTCTGGTGGAAGGGATTAATCAATGAGTTACAAGGTTTTTTAATACTCCCCTTCCCCCAGCCCCCCAACCCTTGTAGGTTATTAGAAGTCCCCGTTACAATGAATAAAAATACAACACACCAACAAACACGAGCACTGAATACACCATGCACAACTTAGACAAATTCGACCAAGCTATTTTATCCGAGCTACAAGCTAACGGACGCTTAACCAATCAAGAATTGGCCGAGCGCATTGGCTTATCGCCCTCGCCCTGCTTACGACGCGTGAAAGCATTAGAAGACGCGGGTATTATTGCTGGCTACAAAGCCATCATCAATGCCGAAAAGCTGGGTTTGTCGCTGATGGCATTAATTCATATTTCGATGGATAAGCACACCCCAGAACGTTTTGATAATTTCGAGCGCAGCGTGAGTGTACTGCCCGAAGTACTGGAGTGCCTGCTCATTACAGGGCAATCTGCCGACTATCAACTGAAAGTGCAAGTGAAAGACATGCAAGCCTATCAAGAACTGTTATTACACCGCATTACCCGCATCGAAGGGGTTAGCGGGGTGCATACCAGTTTTGTGTTACGACGTAGTGCATAATCAAGACGAAACCTAGCGGCTAGCGAAGGGTTAATGGTGGCAATTGACGCTTTGCAGGAATACCACACAATCCCATCCGACCTAATTCATTGTCAGGTGCATCGATAGCAAAGAGCAACACATAATCAAGTGGCTGCTCCCAGTCCTCTGGTAAAGAGGGTGTACTTACTGGGAACAATAGCTGTTCTTTACGGTTAGTGAGTCGCACGTTGAGCAAGGCAAATGAAACAGTATTATCGCTGGTAATCAACCGATCTGAAATAAAGGCTTTACGTTTTTCAATATCCCTAGGCTCCTGATCTTTAAATGCCTCACCCGTCAAGAGATAAAGGGGGGCAGCAATCACCCCCACAGCAAGGTAAATGGGCGCAACAATCGCACCGGCAACAACCTGACTAGCCTGTATTTTTGTTGGCGTTGCGCTAATTGCCTTAACACTCGGCACGTGTACACGATCTTGCAGCCCATTCAAAATGGTCAGTAATTTATCGCTGCCCACGTTCTGCCAAGTCGCATCAATGAGCACATCAGCAGCATTGTCATCCTGTATGGCATTATTGTCCAACTTGAGCTTACCGCAAACCTCATCGCCAATATTCAAACGGACAAACTTGCCTTTCATCGGAAGAGCGCTAAGTCCCGCATGAATCGGGGTGATATAGGGCTTATCGGTCCAACTATATTTAGCAACCGTATCGGTGCCAACAGGGTTGCTCTTTGCCGACATAACTAATGATAAACGCTGACTGGTTTCGATACTGCTACAACCTGACAGCAAGACCAAAAGGGTCGAGCACAAAACGCCCATCAACGAATGAGTCAACAACTTCATTGCCATTTACCACCGATCAAATCTTGTCCACCCGCCATAAGCTCTCTCGCCTTAGTTGTTTGGGTCGTTAACATCATCGGCAAGCTGCCTGCAACCTTAATCAGCACAACGCCACCTTTATCGAGTGCAAATATTTCAGGGCTTGGGGTTGTGCTATGTTGCGTGAACAGTGTTAAGCTCGGATTTTTCCACACACTTTTATGCTCGGAAAAAGGTAAAAACAAACCCGTCAGCAACGCCTGTTTTACCTTTATGGTTACCGATGTATTACCCTCAGAAACCTTGCATTGCTCTGCCAAACCTCCGTCATAAAACAACTGACAAAGCCGTTCTATATCCTCTGTTACCATCTGCCAAACCAAACGATAGCGAACACTAACTTGTTCCTCATTTATTGGTTTAACGTCCATATCCTCCGTTCTAAGCGGCATGTGTTGCTGAACAAAGCGTTGAATTCGCTGAGCGGAGATATAGCGCATATTAGCAACTTGTTTCGCATCCTGTTCGCTCGCGGTTTTGCGTGCAGCAGCCATATTAGCAGCGATACGCTGACGCTCCTGCTCTTGTGCCTTCTTATTGCGCTCAATCGCTTGTTGCATCTCGACCGTTTGTAATGCAATATCTAAATGCTGTCGCTGCTGCGCACTAAGCCAACTCTTCGTATCGAGTAGCTTTTGCTCATAACGGCCGATCAGTAATTGTGGACGCTCACGACGATCAATATCGTTTTGCACCTGATCTGCCACTTGTTTGACTTTCTGCGTGTAATTAATGCTGTTTTGCAACGCATTCTGCTCCGCCGCAAGATCTTGAAGTTGTTTACGCAAGTCCTGATTGTCGGCTAAATAAGCTTGTAAGGTGTGTTGCTGCGCGTCATCAAAGTCTGCCGTCACAACAACATGATAGCGAATGCCATCTGATGTTTTTTCCTTTGTTTTTTGCATGTCTTTAACATGTAGCAAACTAGCTGATAGCTGACGAACCTCTTGTCTTGCCCACTGCTGCTGTCCAGACTTAACCAAAGTGACGTTACTTTCAACCAATGTACTCGCCTGCTCGCTAGCATCTGCTAAGGCTCTGTTACGCGCAAAGCGAAAAGCGTCTTCCTGCGCAACATCCGACGGGGCGACATAGTCACCCACCCCCGTAAGTTCGACCGCGCAAACCCACGCATTAAGGCTGCTGCCCACGAACAGCAGCCCAATCAATATCAACTGTTTGAACATAAGATTAAGGCGTTGAAACCAACTCAACCGTCTTCATTTGCTCTCGATTGACACGATCAACCAAAGCCTGATGACTCGCCTTAAGATTCTGGTTCTCTTCTGTTTTCAGGCGATCATTAGGGAAAAACAACATGACATAGGCACGAAAATGTTTGCCCTCTGGTTTGATTTCTCGCTTAACAACCTTATAGCCTGCCATGTTTTGCGAAGCAACAAACTCATCAACAACCAACTCACTACTATTCTTACTTTGCCCAGCCGTATCTTTGCGTTGTACCTGTGACTTCTGCGCCGAAACACGTGCCGAGGTACTACGGGCAATTTCAGCAAGCGCCAAGGTTCGCGCATCTTCTAGTGCTGCTTGAGGGTCATCTGAAAAGCTAGACCCCACCGCATAGACGCCGGTATCATCACTAGGTTGATAATCTAGAAACCACGAAGGCATATCGGCCAACGTTTTTGCATTTCGCTCAACCTGCTTGGCTTCTTGCTGTTGCTGCTGCTTTGCAAACTCTGCTTGCGGACTCGGTGTGCTAGAACAACCCGACAAGAGCAGAAACACGCCAGATATCAGCAAATAAGATCGCACGACCATCACCCTTCTCCCTGTATTTATCGACACCAACATTCTAGAGCAAATATGATCGAAAAAGCACAGCGCGTTACAAATATATTTTTTAGCGAAGGAGATGCTATCTGTATGCCCGCTTTGTACGACGAAAAGCTTAATCCACCTTCTTCATGGCATTTAACTGACCGACTAACACATCCATTTTCGCACGATAATGTTCGACACTGGTCATGCCCACAAGATTATCACCCAATTTATTGCCGCTACCATCAATAACCACTAACGTAGGAAACAGACTGGTTTGATAACGCTTTTTTAAGACTCGAATTTGCTGATAGCCAACGCCGCGCACATACTGCCAGTCAGCATCGCTTTTCTCAAGAACCTCTTCAAACTGATTCGCTCTAATTTTCCCTTCGTCGATCATCGGCTCTATGACCTGATGCAACATCGTTTGACAGTAAGTACAGCCAGGGATGGTGAACAAAAGCAGTTGCCAATCATCGCGCGCGATGGCAGGAGCGCTCAACAACCATCCCGCAAACAACATCATCGAAATGCGTTTCATAATTAAGACGCCTTTACTTGTTACAAATTAAAAAAACCACACTGCAAACCAGCCGAAAGCGGCACACATCCAACGGAGCGCCGTTATAACGTTGGATGTAACAGCTTAATGTCCTCCATAAGCTGTTTGAGCAACGCATCTGGCTCGGTTGCTAATTGCGGTATTTTTTGATGAATAAATGCCACTAGGTTTTTAGCGGTAATATCACTCAGTAGATGCTCAAAAATACCTAGCAGGAACTGAGCGATATTGCGCTCTGTCGGTGGCGACAATGATGATGAAACATGAATCGATACACCTTTTTCAACCCGTGTGGTAGGACTCGACTCCATGGATTTAAACAACCAATTAATGCGATGTTTAGGGTTGTTTTCTAAAAAAACGGCCAAATGCATCATGAGAAAAACATATTCCATCATCGGCACATCGTGCGTTAAAAAATAACGATAACGAAAATGACGATTATCTTTTTCTTGCTCGAAGAGTGCATCACAAACGCGCTGCGACTCATCAAATCGGTACTGACCTAAAGCGGTTTCAATAATTTCGATGAAGTGTAGTAACCAATAACGATGGTTCTCAACCAGCTGTGTGTCAAGTGTTGCATGTTGTAAAAACTGATGCATAACAAAACGCTTAAAACTCGCTGTGCGCATGTCCGAAAACTCAACCGACACGAGCTGCTCTAAAGACTGTCCTTCTCTTTGCAAATCGGCAAGATACACTTCATCATGACTAATTTCACGCGCAACATGAATCGCACTAACCATACTGACTTTGTGCTCAACCACCTGAGCATGTAAACGACGAAACAACTCCACAAAAAGATGCTCCGCATAATGATGCATCAATAACAGCGACTCAGATTCAGATTCATTTCGAATAGACGACATAACACACCACCTTACTGGCCAGAGATAAGCATGAAAAAATACTTAATATTATTCTCGTATGATATACCAGTTTATGCAGCAAAAAACAAAAAGCCGCAGAATAAATCGCAACAATCGTTACAAAAAGGTATTGTCCTTCCTAGCAGCCTATCTGGATTAAAAAGCCTAAGAAAGACCTGAAAGATACGGCTTACGCCTATTTTCAGGCCTTCCTATTTTTTGTTTATTGGCTGGTGAAAAAGAACACACTTGGAAAGCCTAACAACAAGCAAAACGATGTTTTAGAGATTCCCTTGAAGTGGTAAGCAGCCATTAAACAGGAAATAAGTTAACGATAGCGATAAGATTACTCCATTTCTAATTCAGAAAATACACGCATCGCATTGGTTGCCGACAATTCTTTATAGGTGTGTAAATGACTATAGGCACTTTGATCAATTTTACTGGTGTCCGCCAAGGTTCCACCCGCTTTAATTAACTTACGCACTTCGGCATGTAAGAACTCTAAATAACCGCGTGTCGTCTTATCGACCGTTGCAAAATCAGTCGGCACACCATGCCCTGGAATGATGATCTTATCTTTGGCAAAAGCCGTGAAGTCTTTCCATGTTTTAAGCCATGCGATGGTGCTGGTTTCTTCAAAAATTGGCATCATACGCTGATGAAAGGCAATATCCCCTGCAATTAATACCTTGCGCTCAGGAATATAAACCGAAATATCACCAGAAGAATGCGATGGACCAAAATACATCAGCTTGGCAGTGATGCCACCCAAATCAATGGTCATCTCTTTATCGAAGGTTTGATCAAAAGGAACCAAGGCGGTTTTATCGCCCTTTTCTTTATTAAACGCTTTCATGCGCGCCAGTTCCTCTGCGCCGTGCGTCTCCACCTCTTTTTGCGCATCAACGTGAGCAATAAGCTTAGCGCCCTGTTCTTTCCAATAGTTGTTGCCCAACACAGCATGAAGCTGACCGTTCTCATCGACAACATGACTCACTGGCTTATTGGTTATTTTTTTGATCTCGTCATGTAGGGCTTTCGCTAACAAATAAGATGAACTACCGTTCACCACCAAAACGCTTTTTTCACCAATAACGAAGGTTAGATTATTGTTATGCCCCGAGTTAGCATAGGTATAAGGCTGGGTTGCACCAATAGCAGAATAGACATTATCTGCGATCTTCATCGGCTTGTTGTACAGCAAAGATTCGGGATAGTTATCCGCTGCAAACACGCTTGAAGCGAAACCCAGTAAGATAACAGGCAACAAACGAAAAGAAATCATGGTAATTATCCTCGGTAATGGTTAGAGATATCCATCATACGTTGGATAGCATAAATTAAATAGAGTGATAACAGCAAAACATTGTTGCTAAAATAGCAACAAAATACCACTTATTAAGCAGAAGAAAACACCCAATGGACCTATTTAAAACAATTGAAACCTTTGTTCGTGTCGCCAACACGGGCAGCTTTACCGCTGCGGCAGATCAAATGAACTTGGCTCGTTCCGTTGTCACACGACAAATTGCTGCATTAGAATCTTCTCTCGGAGTCATTTTACTCAATCGCAGTACAAGAAAACTATCGCTGACAACCGCTGGAACCTTATATTTAAGGCAGTGCCGAGATATTCTTGACCGCGTACAATTTGCCGCCGAAAGCCTGCATACCACTCGCGACACGCCTCAAGGCGACATTCGATTCGGCATACCTCAAGGAATCGGTATGCGTTATGTCATGCCACTCCTAACGCAGTTTGTCTCACTGTATCCGAAGATTCAACTACAACTCGTAGTCGGAGATGATTGCTTAGACTTGTTAGAACACGGTCTCGATATGGCGATTCATGTCACCAGTCGCCTAGATGACAACCTCGTCGCCAAACGACTATTTATTAGCCGTCGCATGTTAGTGGCCGCACCTAGCTACATTGCTCAAAAAGGGGTGCCCGTACACCCCAGAGAACTCATGAATCATCTCTGCATCGGCGCTCAACCACAAGAAAGATGGCCATTTCTAATCGAGAATAGCTTACAGGAGTTTCCAGCTCGCAGCCGATTTACTTGCAACGACACACAAGCACAACTTCAGGCGACACAGTCTGGATTAGGCATTGCCTATTTACCAGACTTTGTTGTTCACGACCTATTGCAGAAAAACGAGCTGACCGTCCTACTTTCTCCGTTTACAAAGGCTGAGCAGGCCGTTTGTTTAGTCTGCCCAGGACCTCGCCATATTTCACATCAAGTTCGCGCTTTAGCAGAGTTCTTAGCAACTCAGTTTATTGATGTTGCACAACAACTCACTCAGCATCGTGGATAACCCCAATCACTTGCCATCGCTTCCCCGCAGGCAATAAAGGGAAAAACAGGGCTGTCTGTATCGGATGCGTTGGGTCGAGTTGTTGCACCAACCGACGATAGCGTTCTAATTGAGCTTGATACTGGGCGCATTTGGCAGCAATAAAAGCATCCAGCGCAAGTCCGTTGTTTTGGCTTGTTTTATAGTCGATAATCCAGCGCACACCTTGCGCATCGACAAAGCTACGATCCAGAATATGGCGCTGTAGCTTACCCGTTACGTCATCGACATCCATTAATGCCCACTCATTCCGCGCTTGTTGCCAGTGTTGCAAAATCCACTGCCCTTGTGCATCCGACAAGGTATTTTCGACCGCTTGCAAAATGGTTGCAATCGCTTTGTCTTGCTTTGCTTCTGGCACTGCCAAACCGCGCAACTGATAGTGTAGCCAACGCCGTTGCGCTAACAGCCGCTCACGATGCCATGCACTTAAGCCTTCGTTGGCGATGCGTTCCAATAATGCATGGGTTACCGTACCAATGGCAGCAGCCGTGCCGTCTTTATCTTCATTGGCAGGAACATCGTTCTGCCTTTCTGGCGACGAGAGAAACACTACGGGTGCAGCAGCAACCAGATAGTGTTTACTTTGGTTCAGACTGGCTTGCGCCGTCGCTAATTGCTGGGCATCAAAACGCAACAAACGTGGTTGTGCACGCATCGCAGACGTTTCTTCATCGTCGGATTCATCTGTTTCCGGAGGCTTTAGTGACTGCAATAAATTCGTAGTCGCACTTTGTATCGCTTGGCTTTTCCATAAACAACCCATCAATGTGTTGCTAGCTGTGGGCAGCTTAAAACTGCCTTTGTCTTTGCTGGGTGCAAGCGTGGCAATTAAAATAAGCCGTTTGACGGCGCGAGTGACGGCAACATAAAGCAGACGATCTAACTCGTATTCTGCCTTTTTCTTTTCGAGCGACTGCAGCCAAACAAACAACGGGCTTTTGTCTTTACCTAAAGGCGCAATGATGTCATGCAGTCCATCGCCTTCTGCCAGTTTTTGCCAAGTAATCAAGCCTGCGCTATCCGTTGCGCCGCGTTTGTCTAGGCTAGGCAAAATCACCGTATCGAACTCCAGCCCTTTCGATTTGTGAATGGTCATTGCAACCACAGACGCATTGGGGTGACTGGGTTTAGCAAAGAGTTTATCGAGCTTTTTATTCAACGTCGGCAAATCGAAATGCGGGGTGAGTTGTTGCAGTTGACGCAACAAATCCCAATAAACCGCCACATCATCCGCTGCGCTCTCATCAGGCAACAGCGAGAACAGCCCCAGCGCCAAACAAGCCGAGCGTACTTGCGTCGCTAAGGGTTGATGTCCACGCTGATGCATCAGTGGCGCTAAGGCAGCAATAAACTGGGTTAGACGTTGTTGGTCATCGGGAGAAAGATGAGGATCATCGGGAATGATCGCATCCCAAATCGGATCGGGTTGTTGCGCAAGCGTGTGTAACGCCGTCAAACTCAAGCCGCACCAAGGCGCACGCAATACCGCTAAAAAGGCAACGCGATCACTCGGATCAACCAAAAAGCGTGTTAAAGCAAGGCAGTCTTGAATGTACCAGCGGTCGGTTAAGGTGCTGATTTCTTCGGCGTGGACAGCAATGCCGTGTGTCGTCAGCTCCGCAAGAATGGGAATAAGATGCGCCTTACTGCGCACTAAAATCGCCACACTCGACGGCGCTTGTGGTTTTTCGCTTTCTAGCCAAACACGAATCCGTTGTGCGGCATCTTGCTCGTCGGTATTCTCTGCCCGTGTTAAGCTGGGCGAAGCTTGGGTTAAATCGGCATCGTACCAAGTTGCTGTGCCGCATTTTTTGGCGTCGGTTTGTAGCCAAAGCTGAATACTGGCTTCTTTCGTTTTATCGTCTTTAACCGCTTGTGCTGGCGAATAGCCGCACGCCCCTAAACTAACATCGGCTTGCGCCTGTGCTTCATTGGGGAAAATATCGCTAAACCCAGCATTAGCAAAACCAATCATCGCTGGCAAACTACGGAAATTACTGCTCAACTGCAATGGCAACAGTTTAAAGTGCTGACCATTATCAAGCGGTATACCTTGCGTCTTTGCCGTAGTGAATAAAGCGGGTTCTGCTTTGCGAAAGCGATAAATACTCTGCATCGGGTCGCCAACCAAAAACAGGCTACGCCCCTGCTTTTCTTGTCCCTGCCCAACCGACTCCCATCCCGCCATCAAATAGCGCAACAATGCCCACTGACTGACTGAAGTATCTTGAAACTCGTCGATGAGAATATGGCGCAATTGCGCATCAAGCTTGAGCAACACATCGCTGACATTGCCATTACGCACGGGGTCGAGCGCAACCAATGCCGCTTGAGTAAACTGGGCATGATCGGTCTGACGATGCTCGGCAAACACCAGCAATAATTGTCGTGCCGCAGCTGCAAACAGGGTTTTTAACGCGGCAATACGTTGGTGGTCGTCGTCGGAATAAGTGGGGTTGGGTAAAACAGCCGCTTGCTTAAGCTGTTCGTCAAACCCTGTCACGGCTTGACATTGCTCAATCATAGCAAGCCACTGACCTTTTTCGGCCTCTTGCTTGGTCGTCAGTCCGACATGATTAACACTCAGTCCTTTCGCTTTACGCCACTCGTCGCTACCCGTTAGCAACAGCCATTTAATGCCTTTAATTAAAACAAGCTGATCCACCATCGAGCATTCTTGCCAGAAAGACAGATCATCGTTAACCGCTTGCAACATGGCTTGTAAGTCAGAATCGAGCGACTTACCTTTTTCCTGATTGTAAACAAGCAAACCCTGCAAGCAAGTACCTGCCAATAAGCTCAGGGTAGAAAGGTGGGCGTTAAGCGACGCAAACACCGCAGAAATCTGCGGCTCAAACAAGCGTGCCAATACCGACTGCATTCTGTCGGTATCCAACTCATCCAAATCGGTTAACCACTGGTCTCGATTCGCCAACTGTTCGCTAAGCAAATCGCGCAATTTATCGAGGTTGTTACCAAACGCTGGCAAGAGCAAGGCAATGGCATCGGACAACGTCGACTCATCTGCCGTTTCTAACTGTGCTAAAGTTTGACGCGCGGCCATGTCGTACAAATACAGCACGTCATCGGCGACATCCAACCCAGGCGCAAGCTGACCCAGCAAAGGGGTTTGTCGTGCCAAGGCATTACAAAAGCCGTCGATGGTGGTAATGCGCAAGCGATGCGGATTGGTGAGCAACGACCAATCTTTTTGTAGCACGCGCTTTGCCCAGTGATATTGCTGTTGTTTTAAACTGAGCGCGTCAGGCTTTTGTTTAAGATCTTCCGCCTTTTTTACATCACCATGATGGGTAATCAGCAGCCAGTCATCAAAGTCGGATGCACTATCGGCTGCACGCAACGCCCCCAATAAGCGTGTGACCATCTCGGCCGCCGCTTTACGGGTAAAGGTAATCGCCAATACCTGCTCAGGCGACTGGGTTGCGTCGTCGCTAAACAACGCCAATAGGCGAGAAATCAGCAACTCAGTTTTACCCGACCCAGCAGGCGCCTGCACCACAAACGAGGTGTGAATATCGAGCGCCTGTTGGCGCGGGACACTATCGGGTAGCCTTGTCATGAAATGATGTCACTATCACTGTAGTGAATACGATTACGTCCTAAGGACTTAGCTACATACATAGCATTATCAGCAAGCTTAAAAAGCGCTTCTGGCGACAACTCATGTCCCAAAAACAGGACGACACCAATGCTGGCGGCCGAATGATGCAGGACACATCGATCACCATCATCGCTCGGCATAGTTAAACGATAAGGTTGCTCAAGTGCGCCACGAACTTTTTCAGCAATCACCAAGGCCGCTTCGAGAGCAGTACTTTTTTCGCAACTTAACTCACTCAGCACAACAATAAATTCATCACCACCAAAACGTGCAACCGTATCGCTTTCTCGAACACAAGATTCAAGTCTTCTGGCAACGTCAATTAAGAGCAAATCGCCAGAACTATGACCATGCTCATCATTCAGTGGCTTAAAATTATCTAAATCCAATACAAACAATGCGCCATAATGTCCCTTACGCTGACCGAGCGTCATGACCTGCATTAAACGCTCAGCGAATAACCGTCGGTTGGGTAGGCTCGTGAGGCTGTCATAGAAGGCTAGCGCGCGAACCTCGTCTTCAATTTGCTTACGCGCGGTAATATCCGTTGAAATACCGCAGAGTGCGTAAATACTGCCATCCTCACGACGTAACGGCAGCTTAACGGATAAAAATGCTTTGGTAACATTGCCATCAACATCAGTATTAACTTCTTCTGCAACAATCTTTTTGCCCAGCAACAGCACCTGTTCATCATTTTCTTTTAATTTTTGCGCGGTTTGTGCATCAAAAAATGCTGAATCATTCTTACCCACAATATCAAGTAATGACTGATTAAACAAATCTTGCACGGTTTTATTAACATAAAGATAGTTGTAATTCATATCTTTAAGATAGATATAAGCATCAACATTATCTAAAATTAAATTGAGTTTATGTTCGCTTTGTTTTATCTCGAGCGTTCTTTGCTGAACCGTATTTTCCAATGCTTGAGTATGCTCTCGCACCATTGTCACCAACACCTTAAATTGAGATGACAACTCCGCCACTTCACCAGTACCAATAATGGGCAAATCTCCCTGATACTGTCCTCGCTCAAGCTGTTGCATCAAATGCTTTAAGGCGGCAATCGGTTTGAGTAAGAAAGCATGAACCAATAAACCAGCCATCACCAACATAATCGCTAACAAACCATTGACGACAAGTAAAATAATCGAGCGATTCACTAAGCTCAGTTGCTGTGCACCAAAAAGCGTTAAACTAAACCAACCGACATCGCGCTGATAGGCAATTCCCAATAGTTTCTTTTCACCATCGACAGTCACCCACATCGTTCGCATGTCGTTAGGGTTTAGAGACTCGCTCAAGGCGTCTACAGCCTGTTTAATCTTAGTCACATCGTCATGAGAAAAGATCATACTAATCGTTTTATGGCTACCATCCGTTTTGGTGATACTCGCATAATCGATAATATCCGTATCCTTGGCCAACTGGATCGCCAGCTCGTTATTGATAAAGAGATTACTAATGCCTTCCTGCTCAATACCAACAGATTCTTTCAAAAAACGATCAAAATCAAACCCCGTGCCAATAATCGCAACAACCTTACCCTCTACCCGTACGATGTAGTCAACCCATACCTTAGTCGTGTTGAGCGTATTGTCTTTGTTAACATTGATCTGATAACGATCACTAAGACGCGCAATATCATAAAACCAACGATCTTTCGACTCTGTAGGTGATAAAGCATACTGCCACTCTTTACCTAAAAACTGATTATCACGGTCATTAAAGTAATAGCTTCCTGTTTTAGCAAAGGCCGCGAAATAACTTCTATCCGTAAATTGCGTACGATAACGCTCTAAGGTTTTTAACCCCTCTGCACGAATCACGGGATCGTCTTCATGTAATGCCATGTCAACGATGCTTGGCTCTTGAGCCAACTTTTCAACAAGGGTTATTTCATGACGAATAGGTGCCAACGTACGATACTTATCAAAATCGATTTGTTTGCGCACAAAGCGTTGCGCCCATTGCTCATTAATTTGTTGGTTGAGCATATCGGCATAAAACCAGCTAATGACCAAAAAAATAGAGAATAGCAGCAGTAATAAAACAATCAACTTCGATCTAAGACTCATAACCATCCTATCGCAAAAAACGCTATTAACAGGAGTGTAACCCTAACGGCAAGACATAAAACTTGCATAATGTTACATGCGCTTGACTGCGCTCAATAAAAGACTATTTCCCGATACAAAACTCGCTAAAAATTCGCCCCAATAAATCATCGGCACGGAAAGCGCCTGTAATCTCGCTCAGCGACTCCTGTGCAATGCGCAGCTCTTCCGCCAGCAAATCACCCGCATTGAATGTCTGCAACTGATATTGACCACGGGCGAGCGCTTCTTGTGCTCGCGTTAAGGCGTCGATATGACGTGCACGCGCCAAGATTGCGCCCTCACCTAACTGCTGCACCCCTAATACCAACGCGAGATGACGACGCAACCCCTCTAAACCCAAGCCCGTTTTAGCAGATAAATAAACCGACGTTTCGCCATCTTCATCTTGACGGATATCCGCCACCCCATCAACAGCATCCTGCTTATTCCACACCAAGGTAACAGACAAGCTCGGTGGTAGCAAAGCACGTAAGCGAGAATCCTCCGCAGTCCAACCTTTACGACTGTCCAGTAAAAACAGAGCGTGATCCGCTTTACTGATAGCATCCCACGCACGTTGCACACCAATGCGTTCAACAGGGTCATCAGTTTCTCGTAATCCTGCCGTATCAAGCACTTGCACGGGCAGACCATCGAGGTCAATTTCCTCACGCAACACATCTCGTGTTGTACCGGCAATATCGGTCACAATCGCGGTGTCTTGACGCGTTAAGGCGTTCAGCAAGCTAGATTTACCTGCATTCGGCTGCCCAGCAATGACGAGGCGAATGCCATCGCGCAAGCGCGCGCCCTGTTTGGCACGCGTGCACAGTTCATTTACCGCATCCACAATGACCAACAACTTCGCCAGCACCACACCATCGCCTAAAAAGTCGATTTCTTCTTCGGGAAAATCAATGGCGGCTTCGACATACAAACGGAGCAAGGTCAAGCTTTCAACCAACGCATTCACTTCGCTCGAAAACGCTCCCTGTAAAGACGATAAAGCGCTACGCGCCGCCGCATCGGAGCTGGCAGCGATTAAATCGGCAACCGCTTCTGCTTGCGCCAAGTCGAGTTTGTCATTTAAGAAAGCGCGCTCAGAAAACTCACCAGGACGCGCTAAGCGAGCGCCCAACTCGCACACACGCTTGAGCAGCCAAGCCATCACTACAGGGCCGCCGTGTCCTTGCAGCTCCAGCACATCTTCACCCGTAAATGAATGGGGATTCGGAAAATAGAGCGCGATACCCTCGTCCAAAGCGGAACCATCGGCAGCTAAAAAAGGGGCATGATGCGCATAACGTGGTTTAGGGTGAAAACCCAATATGGCTTGAGCAATCATCGGCGCAGCCGTTCCAGATACACGAATAATACCAACACCACCACGACCTGGAGGCGTTGCTAAGGCAGCAATGGTGTC
>CAZSGH010000054.1:0-16261 GCA_964606405.1 uncultured Francisella sp. | reverse complement strand
CTTTTGATGAGATTTTAATCTATGAGCGTTTACACAGTTTAATTTACAGACTCAAGTTGGACTGACTTTCAGTTAAACCTGTTAAGGTGTACCAATATTTATTGTGAAAAACCTTCCCAGAATGAATGTCCCAATCCCAAACACCTTCTTGCGTCGTTTCAAGTACATAATTAAGACGCTTTTCGTTAAATTCTGCTTGAATTTTAAGGCGTTTAATATCAGTGATATCTTTAGCGATCACCAAAATATTTAATTCGCCCTGTGCATTTTTAAAAGGGATTTTATAAGAAAGAAAATGTCTTAGCTCGCCCGTATTAACATCGGTTGAATCCTCATAAACGACTTCGGGTTTAAAGGATTGCATAATGGCTTGTACATTTTTGAGAAAAAACTCAGATTGCTCTTGGTTGTCGGTGAAATAGCCATCGTCGTGACCAAGCATTTCTTCTGGTGTTGTCTTGTATAGTGTTGCGCAAGCTTGATTGGCGTAAACAAACTTACCATACCAATTTTTAACAACAACAATATCTGTGTTTGCATTGGTAATAAACTCTAAAAAGGCTATTTTTTCTTGGTCAGACATTTGGTTCATAACGCACAATCTTTGCTTTAATCTTTGCATTGTAGCCTAGGTTGGCTAGCTTGTGAAGTTAGCGCTTTCTCTAGAATTGTTAGCTTTGATAGCGGATACTCAACAATCTTTATTATCGTATGTCGTTAATGCTATTTCAATCAGTTTAATCCCAAATGTTGCTTGCCAAGAGATGACTTGAATGGGGTTAGTATGCCAATCGCTAACGACCCAGCGATGTTTATTATTTGGCAATAAGTGATGACAAGGTTTGTGCGTATGACCATGAATAATATGGCAAGCCTGAGTATGGCGACTGAGCAAGTCGTTTATGCCAGCATCGGTAACGTCCATAATGGTATCATCTTTTTGATGCTTCTCATTACGGCTATTTTCTTTAAGTTGTTGAGCAAAGGCAAGGCGTTCTGCCCCTGTTTTTTGTAGTATTTGCTTTTGCCACTCTGGGTTGTGTAATCTTTGACGCAAAGCGAGATATTCAGTGTCATCGGTACACAGCGTGTCACCGTGACATAATACAGCGGCTTCTGTTCCGAGTTGAATCTCTGTTTCATCTGCCAGTAAGCTTGCACCTGTCGCAGCAGCAAAATCAGCTTTGAGTAAAAAATCACGATTGCCTGTACAGATGGATAGTCTGCGTCCCGACTGCGTGTAGTGCGCCAATTGTTCGATAATTGGCGCATACATCATCAATCCGATATCATCGCCTAGCCAACCATCAAATAAATCCCCAAGGATATATAAATGTTCAGCTTCCAATGCCTTGCCTTGCATAAAAGCAATAAAGGCTTGGCTGATGGGATGTTCCACCTGCGGGTGCAGGTGGATGTCGGCGATGAATAAAATCATATTCTTAAAGTTGCGTTGCACTTTCGATAATAACCGCTTCTTTCGGTACGTCATTATGCATACCATGACGACCCGTTTTTACGGCACGAATATCATTAACTGTTTTCATGCCTTCAATGACGCGACCAAATACAGCATAACCCCAAGCACGTGCTGTTTTTTCGCGGAAATCTAAAAAGTCATTGTTAGCAGTATTAATAAAAAACTGCGCTGTCGCTGAATGCGGGTCGTTGGTACGCGCCATTGCGAGTGTGCCAATGACATTTTTTAAGCCGTTGTCAGCTTCGTTCTCGATAGGATCATGCACTTTTTTCTGTTCCATGTCGGCAGTAAAACCACCACCTTGAATCATAAAGTCACTGATAACACGATGGAAAATAGTGCCCTTATAGTGACCTTCCTTAACATAGGTTAAGAAGTTGGCTACGGTTTTTGGCGCTTTGTCGGCATAAAGCTCTACGGTAAATTCACCGTGATTGGTTTTGAATAAAACTTTTGGATTGTCGGCTAAAACTTCGGTTGTAGACATTGCAAATAAAACTCCAATAAGGGCAAGGAAACGGCGCATAGTGTGTGCTCCTAAGTAAAAGTCACTTAATGTTAAGCGTCAAAGTAGGATAAAATAGACGTTTTAGCTTAATCTTGCAAGAAATTTGACATGAAAACACGTTTTGCTCCTTCTCCAACTGGTTATATTCATATGGGTAATGCCCGCACGGCGTTATTTAGCTATTTAGCAGCACAAGCGGCTGGTGGTAAGTTTGTGCTACGTATTGAGGATACCGATGCCGAGCGTTCGCGTGAAGAATATGTCGATGCGCTAAAAGATGATTTACTTTGGTTAGGTTTACCTTGGCAAGAGGGTCCAGATCAAGATGGTGGCAATGGTCCTTACTGGCAGTCACAACGTGATGCGATTTATGCCGAATATTACCAAAAACTACAAGATATGGGCATGGTTTATCCGTGTTTCTGTACGCCTGTCGAATTAGAAGTCATGCGCAAGATGCAAGCGCAAGCGGGCTTACCACCGCGTTACGATGGTCGTCATGCCAACTTAACACCAGAACAAGTTAGCGAACGTAAAGCTGCTGGTCAGCCGTTTACTTTGCGCTTCCGCGTGCCTAAAGGCGAAGAGGTTATTTTTGACGATACCGTTAAAGGTAAGCAGCGTTACAAAACCGACGATATCGGTGATTTTATCATTGCCCGTGGCGATGGGTCGCCTGCCTTTTTCTTCTGTAACGCCATTGACGATGCGCTGATGGGCATTACCCACGTTTTGCGTGGCGAAGATCATTTAAGTAATACGCCTCGTCAGATTTTGATGCTTAAAGCATTGGGATTGCCGATTCCCAGTTATGGTCACATCAACCTCATTCTGGGGACAGATGGTTCACCCTTATCGAAGCGCAATGGCAGTCGTAATATCCGTCAGATGCAGGCTGAGGGCTTTCGTCCTGATGCGGTGTTAAATTATATGGCGCGTTTGGGTCATTACTACGAAAACCCTGCCTATATGAGCGCAGCCGAGTTGGGGGAAAACTTTAACATTGCTAACTGCGGTTCT
This sequence comes from uncultured Francisella sp., assembly GCA_964606405.1. Classification (GTDB taxonomy): domain Bacteria; phylum Pseudomonadota; class Gammaproteobacteria; order Thiomicrospirales; family Thiomicrospiraceae. The sequence goes on along the minus strand of CAZSGH010000054.1, from coordinate 13,253 downwards.
GCGCCCGCACGTTTTGATGAAGCACAATTACACCATTGGCAAAAAGAAGCGGTCATGCGTATGGATGACGACGCTTGGTGGCAATGGATTGGTAGCGACACGCAAGCGTGTGTGCCGAGCGAGAAAAAAGCCTTATTCATCGAGGCGATTCGCCCGAATACAGTGTTCCCCCAAGATGCCAAAGTATGGGCGGATATTTTATTAGCGGATTTGACGCTACCGACTGAAGCAGAAGAGGCGGTAGCGGCAACAGGCGATGCGTTCTTAACCGCCGTCGAAGCCAGTGTTGATTTGTCTTATGCCGACATGGTCGAAGCGGTCAAAGCCGCCAGTGGTGCAAAAGGTAAGGGCTTGTTTATGCCCTTACGCTTACTCATGAGCGGTCGCCATGATGGTCCTGAATTGGCGAAGATGTGGCAACTCTTAGGTCGTGAGCGTATCTTGGCACGCTTAGGACAAGTCATGACAGTGAAAGCGGGGTAATTCAGTATGGCAATGTACATTTACAACTCCCAAACCAAACAAAAAGAGCTTTTCAAACCGATCCATGCCCCTAAAGTGGGTATGTATGTCTGTGGCATTACGGTTTACGATTTCTGCCATATTGGTCATGCACGGGTGATGGTGGGCTTTGATATGATTGTGCGTCATCTGCGCAGTCGTGGTTATGAGGTGAAGTATGTCCGCAATATTACCGATATTGACGACAAAATCATTGCCCGAGCGATTGAAAATGGCGAAAGCACACAAGCCTTGACTGAGCGCTTCATCACGGCGATGCATGAAGACGAAACGGCATTAAATGTACTGCGTCCAGATGTCGAGCCTAAAGCGACGGAATACATCACGCAAATTACTGATATGGTAAAAACCTTGGTCGATAAAGGTTTTGCTTATGCTGCAGACAATGGTGATGTTTATTTCCGTGTCGAAAAATTTGCTGAATATGGCAAGCTATCGGGTAAAAAGATCGAAGACCTACAGTCGGGTGCGCGTGTTGATATCAACGAGCAAAAAGAAAGCCCGTTAGACTTTGTGCTCTGGAAAGCCTCTAAGCCGAGTGAACCGCATTGGCATTCGCCTTGGGGTGAAGGTCGCCCAGGTTGGCATATTGAATGTTCCGCGATGTCGAAACATACCATTGGTGAGCATTTAGATATTCATGGCGGCGGTCACGATTTACAGTTTCCGCATCACGAAAATGAAATCGCGCAAAGTGAGTGTGCGCATGGTCATACCTATGTGAATACGTGGATGCATGTCGGGTTTGTGAATGTCGATAATGAAAAGATGTCTAAGTCATTAGGTAATTTTTTTACCATTCGTGATGTGCTCAAAGTTTACCCAGCAGAAGTCATTCGTTTCTTCTTGTTATCGAGCCATTACCGTAATCCGCTCAATTACACCACCGAGAATTTAGATAATGCCCGTGCTGCCTTGCGTCGTTTATATGGTGCGTTAGAAGGGGTTAGTTTGCTGACGCCTAATACAAGCCTGCTTGCGCAATGGACAGATGCCTATAATGCGGTGATGGACGATGACTTTAATACGCCACAAGCCTTTGCCGTGTTATTCGACTTGGCAACGGAAGTGAACAAGGCGAAAGCTGCGAAAGACGCAACACAAGCAGGCATGTTGGCGCAAGTCTTAGTATCTTTGGCAAATCAGTTGGGCGTGCTGACCAGCGAACCAAACGCATTCTTACAAGGTGGCGCGCCTGCCGATGGTTTGAGCGAAGCTGATATTTTGGCTAAAATCGAAGCCCGTGTTGCTGCTAAAAAGAATAAAGACTTTGCTGCCGCTGATGCCATCCGTAATGAACTGAAAGCAGCTGGTGTCGAGATTTTAGATACGCCGCAAGGTACGACGTGGCGGAGGATTTAATGATGGAGAATAACATTATGATGTTCTGCCCGTTGTTAAGTCTTAGTAATGTACGAAATCGTGTAGCCATTTAAGAGCCATAATGTACGCCACTAAACCACAAGGTAAAGCCCTTTCTTTGGGCTATTTAATGATTGGACTTGCTGGCACAGCCTTAGCTGATACTGAACGAGCACAACTCCTGCATCCTGCTGTCGCTGGCGTGGTGTTGTTTAGCCGTAACTTCGAATCGCCAGAACAATTGCGTGCGTTAACAGAGTCCATTCACGCCTTGCGTCATCCACGCTTGTTGGTTGCGGTCGATCATGAGGGCGGACGCGTACAACGCTTTAAGACGCAAGGTTTTACTAGGATAGCTGCGATGTCGGCTGTGGGCGCTTTGTTCGACGAACATCCGCAGCAAGCCTTAGCTTTGGCGCAAGATGTGGGTTGGTTATTAGCCAGCGAGTTACTGGCTTGTGGGGTCGACTTTTCTTTTGCGCCTGTACTCGATTTGGATTACGGCAATAGCAGCGTGATTGGCGATCGAGCTTTGCATCATAATCCGCATGTCGTGGGCGAATTGGCTGAGCATTTGGTGAAGGGGATGACGCTGGCAGGAATGGCATCGGTGGGCAAACACTTCCCAGGACATGGGCATGTTGTTCCCGATACGCATATTGCCATTGCGGTCGATGATCGCCCCCTTGCCGCTTTAATTGGTGCAGATATGCAGCCGTTCAAAATGCTCATTCAACATCATCTTGCTGCAATTATGGCCGCACACGTCATTTATCCGCAGGTTGACGATCAACCTGCGGGCTTATCTCGCGTGTGGTTACAACAGTTGTTGCGCGAACGCTGTGGTTTTGCAGGTGCCATCATCAGCGACGATTTAGGTATGGCTGCCGTGTCACAACTTGGCGATGGTGCCATCTTGAGCGAGCGATTTAGACAAGCGGGGTGCGATTTGGTGCTCTTGTGTAACAATCGCGCTCAGATTGAGCAGGCACTATCGGGACTAAAACATTATGACGCTGATCCCGTACAAGAAAGCCGCCTGATTCGTTTGCATGGCAAGCCTAAGCAGCACTATTCGGGCTTGAGCGCATTACACACAACGCCGAACTGGTTAAATACCATGAAGCGGTTGGCAAAAGTAGGCTGGGTGCATTTCGAGATGTTCCATGACTAACAGAACCTATCTCAGCGTTCCATTCCCCGAAAAAGATGCCGCCAAACAATTGGGTGCGCGTTGGGATGGGGCTGCGCGTGCTTGGTATATTCCTGATGGACTAGAGGGTGATAAGTTTGCACGTTGGTTGCCTACTCAGAAATTTCCCCAAACCGCTCTTTTACAAAGCGAGGAAGATATTTTTTCTCTTCCTTTGGAGGCGGGAAAAACTGAACAAGAAAAAGGCATTAGCTTATCTGCCCTCATGAACAAAGCGAATGCCGCAGTTAGCGCTGCCTTGCCACAGTCTGTTTGGGTTAAAGCCGAAATTACTGAGTTAAATAATCGCAACGGGCATTTGTATCTGACTTTGGCCGAATCGGTTGGCGGTCAGCAAGTGGCGCAGGCAAGGGCGACACTATGGGCAAATCAAGCCGTGCGGTTACTGGCTCAGTTCGAGACGGTAACGGGGCAAGGCTTACAAGTTGGAACGGCGGTATTATTGGCAGTAGAGGTCGGTATTCATGCTCGCTTCGGCTTGTCGCTGACAATTGTCGATATTGACCTGAGCTTTACCTTGGGCGATCAGCAAGCAAAGTTACAGGCAATACGGGCGCAGTTACAAGCCAGCGGGCTTTATGGGCGCAATAAACAACTGCAATTTCCTAATGACTTACGTCGTATTGCGGTGCTGTCGCCCGCGCAGGCTGCTGGATTAGGTGATTTTCAGGCAGATGCTAAGTTGTTGACAGCGCATCAACTGTGTCAGTTCGACTATTTTTATGCCAGTTTTCAGGGGGTTCAAACACAAAGCGAGATGTTGGCAGCCTTACACGCGATTGAGCAGGCGAATCAAAATAATCCCTTTGATTTGTTGGTGATTATCCGTGGTGGCGGAGCGAAGCAAGATTTGATGTTCTTAAACGACATTGCGTTAGCAACACGTATCTGTCACTTTCCGATTGCGGTGGCAACGGGCATTGGGCACGAGCGCGATGATACGATTTTAGATGAGGTCGCACACCGTCGTTTCGACACGCCTAGCAAGGTCATTGCGTTTATTCGTGAGCAGATTGTACAAGGTGCATTACAAGCACAAGCGAGTTGGCGAGCGATTTCGCAGGTGAGCCGTTTGCGCTTGAGTCAGCAAAAAGAAGTCATTGAAGCCAATCAACAGCAGATACGAGCGCAGGCACAGCAGCAAATTTGGGGTCAGCGACAAGCAATACAGCAGCAACAGGTTAGAATGACACAAGCGGCACAACGAGTATGTCTGTCTCAAGCCGCTCAGCTCAATCAATATCGGGCGCAAGTTAACTACATCGCCACAGATAAACTGCGTCAGGCGCGAAACAACCTGACTCGCCTGCATGAGGGCATTGTGCCCAACGCACAAAACGTCATCAGTGCCGCGCATCGTCAATTGATGAGTTATCATGGGCTTGTTATCAGTCAGCATCCTCAGCGGTTATTATCCTTGGGCTATATGATGGCGCGAGACGCACAAGGTAAGGTTATCAGCACACGCGAGCAAGCACTGCAACAATCACGATTGACCCTGCAATTTAAAGATGGAACAATGCAAGTCGTTCCCGATAATCACCCACAAGAGACGTTGTTTTAATGAGCATAACTACCGATAACAACAACTACAGCGAGCACTATGCTCGCCTAGAACACATCGCCAATCAACTGAGCCGACAAGAAGCGGTTGATATAGACCAACTTTTACCGATGGTTGATGAAGCACTGGCATCCTATCAGTTTTGTAAAGATCGCATCGATGCGGTTGAAAAGTTGCTAGAAGCAAAACTGCAAGCGGGCAAAACATCAGCACCGAACGCAGAAGCTTAATTATGAATATAGCCAATCCCGCCAGTGCTTATCAAGCGCACAGCCCTTATATTGTTGCTTATTTTCGTCAACAACATCCATTATTAATGCGCTGGACGGCCTTGTTAGCGGGTTTTGCTGCGCCATCTGAGGCGACGCAACAACTAGCGCATTGTGAATTAGGCTTTGGACAAGGCTTGGGATTGGCAATAACGGCAGCGAGCTGTACTGATGCTCAGGTGGGTGTCGATTTTATGCCTGAGCAGGTCGAGCAATTATCTGACTTATTGACAGGTTCGGGTATCACCGATGCTCAACTGTATGCCACCGATTTCGCTGGCTTTTTAGCAAGCAATACACAGTGCTTTCAGAGCATTACCCTGCATGGGGTGTGGAGTTGGGTTGCACCAGAAATTCGAGCACAGCTTATTGATATTGTTAAGCGATTTTTGGCCGATGATGGTGTCGTCTACATTTCTCACAACACCTTGCCTGGGCGAGCGCCACTGATTCCAATGCAGCGTTTAATTGTGCAAACTGCCGCGCAATTTTCACATCATGATGATCAAGGTTTGATGGCGGCCCTAGCGGTCATCAATAGCATGATGCCACTGAGCCATTATGTGCAACAATCGCCAGAATTGATCGAGTGGTGGCAATCCTTAGCACAAGAGCATCCGACTTATTTAGCGCACGAATACTTGGGTCATGCTTGGTCACCGATGCTATTTAGCGATACAGCAGCATTATTAGCGCAAGCAGGGCTATCTTTTATGTGTTCGGCAGATGCGTTGGCGTTATTACCCGATCTACACCTAAGCGAGGCGCAACAAAGTTGGTTGTCAGCAATTGATGATATCAACTTGCGCGAAAGTTACAGTGATACATTACGCAATGTTGGCTTTCGCCGCGATTTGTGGCACAAATCATCTTGCAGATTGTCTTCTGATGAGCAGCAAACGCAGTTATTACAAACTGCACTGGTGTTATTACATCCTGTTGGTGCCTTAGCACTGACATTAACGGGTGATTTAGGTGTATTTGAGTTGCCCGAAGCGCCTTTATTGCTGATGCTCAACCACTTAGCAGAGAATGACTACCGTCCCAAAACAGTGGCTGAATTGTGGAAACTGTTAGCAGAGCAGGGCATCCATGTCGACTTTGCGGCTTTTAAGTCATTGTTAATCAGCCTGACAGCACTCGGTTATATCCATCCAGCACAAGACGAACATGACGTTAAACAAAACAGCGAGTCGGCTCAAGCGCTTAATCGCCAGTTGTGCCAACGCGCATGGAAGGATGGCAGTGTTGGCTATCTAGCGAGTCCATTAGCAGGGTGTGGGCTTCAGGTATCTCGTCTGCAGCAATTATTGCTATTGGCTCGCGCCCAAACACAGAGTACTAATGCGAGTGATTGGGCAACTTGGTTATTCGCACGTCAGCATCTTACCACTCAGCCATTTTGTCCTGACGTGCAAGCGTCCGAACAATTGGTATGGCTGGTTAGCACAGCGCAGCAATTTAATGACTTGCGCTTAGCACTGTTATTGGCGCATGGCTGTGTTTTATGAATCAGCAACCAAAAGGTTCAGGTTTACCTGTATAGTAACCCTGTGAGTAGTTGATATTTAATGCTTCTAGGCGATTAAATATCGCTTCATCCGAAACAAACTCAGCAATTGTTTTTGCGCCGATTTTTTGTGCAAAGTCGACAATGGTTTCAATGATAATGCGATGACGCTCATTGCTAACAATGCCTTGTACAAGAGAACCGTCTATTTTAATGTAGTCTACGTTCAGTTTTAAGACATGTTCAAAGTTGGAGTAGCCTGTTCCAAAGTCATCAATCGCAATTTTAGCGCCAAGAGCTTTAACTTGCGTAATGAATCGCTCAACAGAGTGATAGTTTTCGATGCCCTCTGATTCTAGTATTTCAAATACAACGCGAGATGCGGTTTTCGTTTTCAGCAATGTTGTAATAATTTCTTGAACGGTAATGGGGTCTTCAATATCATCAATGGATAGATTAATTGAAAATTCCTCGTTTCTATGCTCAAAGCAATGACATGCCTTATGGATGACGCGGCGGGTAATTTGTGAGTAGAGTTTTGTTTTTTTCGCGATTGGTAGAAACATCATGGGCGAAATAATCGAACCTGTTTCGTCAATGAGCCGAACCAATGTTTCATACTTGATTTTGTTCGTGTCGGAAACATTAACAATAGGTTGATAGTGACAGACAATACGCCCATCTAATAACGCTTTATGAATGGTGCTTGTCATGGCAATGTTCATGCGATAACGTGCTTCGATATTTTCGTCTTTTTGATAGCAGGAGTAGGCTTGTTTTGCTTCTTTTGCATTGTGAAGTGCAATATCCGCTTGAGTGAGTAGTTTTTCGCCACCTAATGCGATTCCGATATTCATGCGAATGGGAATAAACTCATCACCGATCTTAAAATGGGTTTCTGATAATAGGATTAACCAGTTCTGCACTTTTTGTTCTAGGTCGTACCATGTAATGGGGTCGTACAATAGAATCGCAAACTCATCTCCACCTGTTCGGTATGGCTTCAATTGCATGGTTGTAAACCAATTAGCAACCTGAATGAGAATAGAGTCGCCAATTGTAATACCGAAAAAGTCATTGATTTCTCTGAAACGATCAATGTTAAACACAATACATCCGTAAGGATTACTGGCATCCATATCCGCTTTAAGCTTTTGACGATTTGGCAATGCGGTTAGTTGATCTGTAAAGATGAGTCTATCAACTTGTGCATGGGCTTCAATCTCAAGGCTATTATCGTAAAGATAACCTCGTATGGTTTTTGCCTGTCCTTGGTCGTTATAGTCAACAACCGTAACATCCTTTACCCATATTGTCTTGCCTTGGACATATAACCGATAGTCTTGCGTATAGTTCACTGTTTGAGCAGACAGATAATCACTTACCTCACGAGAAACACGAGCAAGGTCTTCTGGATGAATAAAGTCCGAAAAATGTACATGTTGATTTAACAAACTGTCATGGTCAATTCCCAAATTAGCTTCAACGTTAGCAGAAACACGTTGAATAGGCCAACCAGGTTCACCGCGCCACTCAAATAAAACAACAGGTCCTCTATCAACCAAGCTTTGCATGGCGCGAAGTTCATTTTCTAATTTTTTTTGTTTGGTGATATCACGACCGCTGCCAATTGTACCAATGAGGTTTCCCTTCTCATCGAATAACGGTGCTTTATGAACTTCAAGATAAACAAGCTTGCCACGAATATTCCCATATTCTTCAAAACACATTGATTTTTGCTGTTCAATGACCACTTCATCACTGTTGTAACATAGTTCACCAAACGTATGCCAGTGAGGGTTTTCAGGATGTTTGTTACGCTCACGCATGGCAAAATACACATCGGATTGCCCGATCACTTCTTCAGTTGTGGCCATCAGTAAATGATCACAAATGGCTTGATTAGCAAATAAATAACGCCCTCGAAGATCTTTTGCCCACAACATGTCGGGGAGATGTTTAGAAATCAAGTTCAAGAAGTTTTTAGCTGATAAGGATGGAATCATGTTTTTTTGCTCTATATCACAATAATAAGCTTATTCTTATTGTGATTTTATCAGGTTTTTATGAAAGTTTGGCAATAAAAAGAAACAATATTGTTTCTTTCTCGCTTTTTATTGATATGTAATTGATATTTATTTGTTTTTTGTGTTTTTATTCTTTTAGTGCTGACTGCTTTTTTGATGTCTACATATTTAAAAAATATTACTTACCACGCAAGGGTTTGTGGCGGCTATTTTTAGACGAGTCTAAAAACCAGATATTACATAGGGTACCTCTAGTCGGAGGTCTGAAGGAAAGGGGGCTAACAGCGTATATAACCCATTAATTGACCATCTTCCTTCAGCAAAGAAACTAATTTGGAAAGTCTAAAAACAAACGCAACGAGGTTTTAGGGATACTCATATTATTCATAAACACCAATCGTAATCTGGATTACATTTGTTTTCTACAACAGCAACCTTAGCAGGTTCTTTACCCAAATAGGCGCTTAAGCGTGTTGGTTGTGTGTTAGGCGACAAGCGTTCAAATACCAGCATGTATTCCATGACAGCTTTAACATAATCGCGCGTTTCTTTATAGGGAATCAGCTCAATCCATTGGTCGCTAGGCAGGTCTGGTGTTTGCTTGAGCCACTGACGCACTCTAAAGCCCCCCGCATTGTAGGCGGCACTGGCGAGTACCAAATTGTCACTAAATTCACGCTTAAGCTGACCGAGCAACTTAGTACCCAAATGGACATTCAATTCGGGCTGATAAACATCGTTGATGTTTTTAATCGGTTCTAAGGCTTTAGCTGTTTTAGGCATTAATTGCATTAAACCCATCGCACCCGATTTAGACTTGGCATCGGTTGAATAGACACTTTCGCGGCGCATAATGCCGTAAGCCCAATGAATGGGCACGGCATGACGCTCTGTTTTATCTTTCACCAGCGATTGAAAGGGGGTGGTAAAACGCAAGTCGACATAATTCCAATGAGCAGGGTTGCTCAGCGATAGGGCAGAAAAGGTATTCCAGCCCCAGCCTAAGGCCGCTTGTGCGTAACCTGGCATATCCGTCAAAGCCAACTTACCGCTATTGCGAGCATAATGCCACTCTTTCCAAGCGACATCTTTTAAGCCTGCTTCGTATAGGGCTTGTAAGCGTTTGCCAAGTTCTGACTGGCGTGCTTTGTCGAGTTGTTCGCCTGTCACTTGTTGGGCGTTAAGTTGGTAATCTAAGCCAAGTTTGTCGGCGGCCATAAAGGCATAGAAACTGCGATGTGTTGCTAATTGACGATAGGTGTCGTTCGCTTCTTTTTCGAATCCTAATGCTTCAAAGGTGCGTCCACGCCAGTATTGCCAAATATCGGCTTGTTGTTCGCTGGCAGGTAACCAATCCAAATAGGTGCGCAAGCTCGTCCAGTCAGATTCGCGCCATGCTTGTTGAATCAAAGGTAGCAGTGTTGCTTCCTCTTGTTGTGAAGGGTCTATCTTACTCAGCCATTCTTTGGCGCGTTCGGGTTGTTTTTTCGCCAACTGACGATAAAGTTGTTTTTCGAAGGGCAAAACAACCATTGGGTTTAAAGCGAAAACAGATTTTCCTTCTTGCCAAATGGGTAATACCGCCTCGGCATTGCTTTTAATTTTGGACGCTAAGCTACGCACGAATCCTTGTGTTTGGGCATCGGAACGATTGGTTTGCTGTAGTAAATCGCTAATTGGGGCGAGTGATGGGTTAGCAATCAGTGCAAGCGTTGACCGTGTCTCGGTTTGCAAGTCTTGCGGCAATACAGACAGCTTTGTCGAGATAACATCCGTTTTTTGTTGGCTGTATAACTGTTCGAGTTTGGCTTGCCATTGCGCTGTGTTCAGCTGTTGACTGGCCTCAAGGCGGTCATAAACGACTTTGCAACCATTGCTAGGATTGGTATCCGCTTGCCATAGGCTTGTTACTTCTGTTGTCCAAGTGTCAGCAACAAAGTTTTGCTGTTGCATGGCTTCGAGTACCCAACAACGGGCGTTTCCTGTCGGCAACTGAGTCTGAGCTTGTAGTAAGCTTTGCCAGTCTTGTTGTTTAGCAAGGGCATCGCTCCATTCCTGACGCAGCGTCTCTGCCCAGCCCGTATCGGCAAACTGTGTTAAGTATTGACTGATGGCAGGGTTAAATTGCTTGTTAGCGATATTCGGACGTAGCCATAAATACTGGGCATAACCTTCTAAGGGATTGCCTGCAAACGTTTCGGTTAGTTTTTGTGCTTCGTTCGGTTGTTTATCGGCGAGAGATTGAATGCGTTCTAGCTTATCTTTTACGATGCTGCTTGCCGCAGCACTACCTGTAAAAAAAGCCGCTAAGGGCACAGCTTGTTGTGTCGATTTTGTTGCTTTCTTTTTGACTGTTTTATGTGCCGAATGGGGTTGTTTTTTGGCTTTGAGCGTGTTGTTATCGCTAAGAGCATGAGCAGACTCTAGGCTCGTCAAACCAAATACGAGCGTTATGACGAGAGATAAACGATTCAGTGTCATTGTGGGTAACCTTCTGCAAAGTCAGCGGTATTGTTAAATTGCATCCAACGTCCTTGGTGAGGATGAGTAAAGGCAAGCATTTCGGCATGCAAGCACATGCGATGATATTCGTGATGACGGGGATGATAGAGCATATCACCAACCATCGGGCAGCCCATCGTGAGCATGTGCACACGCAGCTGGTGCGAGCGTCCTGTATGAGGGTGCAAGCGCACTAAGCTTGTCTGCTCATCTTGAGCAATGACTTGCCACGCGGTTTGTGCGTGTTTGCCATAAATAAAATCAACTTTATGCACTGGGCGATTATGCCAATCGAGCGCTAATGGTAAGTCTATGCCACCTTGAAGACTGGGTAAATGTCCCTGTACGCGCGCGATGTAAGACTTTTCGACAGCGCGCAATTCAAATTGCTTCGATAAGCGTCGATGCGATTCGGCATGCATGGCGAGAACCATAATGCCCGAAGTGTCGCAATCAAGACGATGGACAATACGAGCGCCTGCAAAGTCGGCTTGTAAGCGAGCAACAAGGCAGTCTTGTTTGTGTTCGCCGCGACCTGGTACGCTGAGCAGTCCAGAGGGTTTACTAACGACAAGGCAATCCTCATCGGCGTATAGAATATCGATGGTGTCTGTTTTCATTGTTAAAGTATATGCGTTTTTCTTCTGATTTGCCCGTCATTAAGGGGTAAAATGACACCATGAATAAAGAAATCGAAAAAACCTTTGCTGCCGATGGCGACTTAGCGCATTATTTTGCCAACTTTCAGCCACGCCAAGGGCAAACCGAGATGGCAGATGCGAGTTTGTTGACCATTCGCCAAGGCGGTACACTGATTGCGCAAGCAGGGACTGGTATCGGTAAAACCTTCGCTTACGGTGTGGCGGCGCTTTTGTCTGGGCGAAAAGTGATTATCAGCACCGCAACCAAAAGCTTACAAGATCAACTCTCTAAGCGTGATTTGCCCGCCTTGTGTCAAGCGTTATCCATGCCAGCGCGCATACAGGTACTGAAAGGGCGCGAGAACTATGTTTGTGAGCAACGCTTAGCACAAGCGGCACAGCACTATGCACTTACGAATCAGCGCGGATTACAAGCAGCTGTCGCCGAGGTAAAAACTTGGGCAGGGCAAAGTAACTCAGGTGAGTTAGCTGATATTTTGGGTAATCGAAGTAACCCGATTTGGGATAAAGTCTGTGCGCGTAGCGAATTTTGCGCACTGGTCACCTGCGATAGCGAGCGTTGCAGCTATCCCGCATTGCGTGCCGATGCCGAAAATGCTGATATTCTGGTCATTAATCATCATTTATTAGGCGCTGATTTAGCATTGCGTGCTGCGGGAATGCCAGCGATACTGCCTGATCGAGAAGCGTTAATTATCGACGAGGCACATCAGCTTGCGCCAGTGTTGTTTCAAGCCTTAGGGCAGTCAGCGAGCACCCTAAGCTGGCATCATAGTTTGCGTGATTTGGCCGTGTTGGTGCAAACCGAAATAAAAGATATGCCCAATTTAAATCAGGCAATTCAAGAAACACAAGCTGCACTCGAACAGTGGCAAGCCTTAGCACAAGATGTCAAACTCAAGCAATCGGCACAAGTTTGGCTGGAAAACAACGAACACCAACAGGCATTAAGCCATTTTATTGCCCAGTGGAAACTTCTCATTCCTTTACTTGCCATTGCAAGCGATCGCAGCCCGACCATTAAAGCACAAGCAGCCTTGTTGGGGCGCTTGTCGGAAGTCACGGTGAATTGGCAGCATGTCAGTAAGGAACAAGTTCCTTGGATTGAAGCGCAAGTGGGGCATTGGTTTTTGTATGCCACACCGATGGATATTAGTGACGACTTCTCTGCCGCCATGAAGCGACTCTATGGGAGCTTAATTCTGACCTCGGCGACCTTGGCAGCAGGCGAGGATTTCGATTACCTCAAGCGTCAGCTAGGGCTTTGGGAAGCGCAGGAGCATCGTTGGGATAGTCCTTATAACTATGCCAACAATGCCTTATTGTACTTGCCGAGTCATTTACCTGAACCCAATAGCGAAGATTACACGCTAACACTGATGCGACGCGTCTGGCCATTACTCATTGCCAATGGCGGACGGGCATTTTTACTCTTTACCAGTTATAAAGCGATGAAGTTAGCAGCAGAAACCCTGCGTCCGCATTTGCCTTTTCCACTCTTAGTGCAGGGCGAACAAGATGCGCACCAATTAATTGCCAGTTTTCGCAGCAAAGGTAATGCCGTTTTAATCGCAACCGCCAGTTTTTGGGAAGGCGTGGATGTATCAGGCGAAGCCTTATCC
>CAZSGH010000053.1:0-16476 GCA_964606405.1 uncultured Francisella sp. | reverse complement strand
TCAGCGATAAGGTTAGCCCTGATGCGTTTAATGAAGCGCATCAAGGAGTCAAGCATGAATAACACCATAACCTTTCTTGCCTTATTCCCATTCATTGGTGCATTGCTAGCATTTGTATTAGGGAAACAACAAGCCAAATTAGCGTTCTGGACGGCGGAAGGAGTCAGCGCGTTGTTGTTCCTTGCTACGTTATGGCTTGCCTATCAGTACAGCACGCCCATCAGCATTGATCATACTTGGTTGACCTTTGGTACAACGTCTCTGCCGTTTGGTTTTTATGTCGATGGCTTGTCGATTGTCATGCTGTTAATCGCCACAGGATTAGGCTTTTTAGACATTCACTTTGCGCACGATTATATGGCGGAAGATAAAGACCAAGCGCGTTATTATGCCAAGGTGTTGTTCTTTATCGGTGGCATGATCTTACTGGTTATGGCAAAAGATATGATTGGGCTGTTTGTCGGTTGGGAATTTATGGGTTTAGCGAGCTATCTTCTCATTAGCTTTTGGCACACTCAAAAAGCACCAAGCGACGCGGGGATGCAAGCCTTTTTATACACGCGTTTTGGCGATATGTTTATCTTTGCTGCCATTGGTTTGTTGCTGTATTTTGTCGGCACGCTGAATTTGGTCGAGATTAACACCCTTGCACAAGCTGGCGGTATTGATCATAGCGTTGCCTTCATCATTGCACTGTTTATCTTTATCGGTGCGATTGGCAAGTCGGGACAGTTTCCGTTGTTTCCGTGGCTGATGAACGCCATGGAAGGGCCTACCACCGTTTCTGCGCTGATTCATGGGGCAACCATGGTCAATGCAGGGATTTATATCGTCGCGCGTTTGTTCGATTTTTACCTATCGACCGAAGCCTTATTGGTCGTTGCCAACATTGCCGCCATCAGCGCCTTTATTGGTGCCACCAGTGCCTTAGTGCAAACCGAAATTAAAAAAGTGCTAGCGTATTCCACCATGTCACATTTGGCATTAGCATTTGTCGGCTTGGGTGTGGGTTCTTTGGCGGCGGGGATGATGCATTTGGTTAATCATGCCGTGTTCAAGGCGTTGCTCTTCCTCTCTGCTGGAGCAGTCATTCTGGCAGCCCATCATCATAAAGACCTATGGCAATTCGGTGGTTTGCGCGGTAAATTGCCGTTTATCGCCGCCTTTATGGCAATCGGAGCCTTATCGTTATCGGGCATTCCGCCTTTCAGTGGTTTCTTCTCGAAAGATGCAGTATTAACCGCCGCGTTACGCAACCCAGAAACACAAGGGCTGATTGCCACGTTGACCACCATTGCTGCCTTGCTATCGATTGCCTACATCGGGCGCGTATGGTTACTGCTGTTTAGTGGCGAAGCACGTGATATGTCGGTTCATCAATCGATTCAACGCCCCTCCTTTTTCTGGATTGCTTTACCCTTGCTGATCATGTCCGTGCTCACCTTGATTCTCGGCTTTTATCAAAGCGATATTGCCACCTTTATTACAGGTACAACCGAAGCGTCACCGCATATTGATGGTCTGCTGACTGGCTTAATCATTGGCTTGTCGATACTGGCGCTTATCGTTTTTGGTCTCTATGCCAAAGACTTAACGCTGGTGAAGAAAATGGCGCAACATCCCTTCTTAAGCATGCTGCATCAACTGCTGTTTCATGGTTACTATGTCGAGGCGATGATTACTTGGTTCTCGCAACATGCCGTGGTCAATGGCGCAGCTAAAGCCTCGGCATGGTTCGACAAACGTGCTATTGATGCCAGTGTCAACGGCTTTGTGCCCGCCACTCAGACAGCATTTAATGGCTTAAAAACGACACAAACAGGACGGATCGGTGACTATATTGCGCTGATGGTAGCAGGCTTGGCGGTGTTGCTGATCGTGATGATGGTGGGGATTTAATATGACCTATGCAACGTTAATTTTCGCGCCCATCACATTAGCTTTTGTGGTTTATGCATTGTTTTCTCAACGTGGCAATGTGGTCAGAGGGATTGCGTTAACGACTTTTGGTCTGCAATTTATCGTGGCAATTGGCTTATATAACCAATTACCCGCCACAGGCTATCTCGAACTTGGCGCGTTTTTATCGGTTGATGCCTTTCACTTTACACTGACATTGCGCGTCGACATGCTCAGTGTGGTGATGTTATTGCTCAGTACGGTGTTACTGATCTTAGTGACCTTATCAAGCTGGACGATGGAAAAATCTGCGGCTTACTTTTCCTTGCTAATCGGCTTTTCAGGCGCGATTATGGGTGTGTTTATGACCACCAATCTGCTGTGGTTCTTTATTTTCTGGGAGTTGACCCTGTTACCGATGTTTTTCCTAGTCGGTATTTGGGGTGGTGAGCAGCGGGTCTATGCAGCCATTAAGTTTTTCCTGTATACCCATGCCGCTTCGATGTTGTTATTGTTGGCTTTCTTTCTGATTTACACACAAACAGGTGTTTGGGATGTCACACTGATCAAAGAAGCTGCTATTGTGACGCCTGCACTGGTGTGGTGGTTATTGTTCATTGGTTTTGCCGTCAAAATGCCGCTTTTCCCTTTTCATACATGGTTGCCCGATGCGCACGTACAAGCGCCTGCGCCTGTGTCGGTGTTATTGGCGGGCGTGCTGCTGAAAATGGGCGCTTATGGGCTGATTCGTTTTGTTATTGAACTGATGCCCGAAGCCTCGCGCGAACACGCACTCTATATGCTGACCTTAGGCTTATTGACCGCATTCTTTGCGGGCTTGTTAGCCATTTACGAACAACACATAAAAAAAATGGTGGCGTATAGCTCGATTTCGCACATGGGTCTGGTCATGGTCGCCCTATCAACGGTGACGGTCGAAGGGTTAAGCGCTGCATTATTTGAAATGATTGGTCATGCGTTTATCATCTCGCCGCTGTTTTTAATCGCAGGCATGATTTACCACCAAACGGGCAGTTACCAAATGCGCGACATGGGCGGCATGATGCAAAAAGCACCCTATTTGTCGGCGATATTTGTGTTAGCAGGCATGGCGGCATTGGGTATGCCTGCGACGATGGGCTTTGTCGGTGAATTGACGGTGTACTTGAGTGCCATTGCCCATTACGGTGCATGGGTTGCGATCATTGCCTTGTTGTCGATGCTCAGTGCAGGTTATCTGATTTGGAGCATGCGGCGCGTCATTTATGGTGAATTGTCGCCTTTGATGCGTAACAGTCAATTTGTCATTCACCGCATCGAGTTTGCTGTCTTGGTTGTATTCGGACTACTGATCGTGTTGTTTGGCGTCTACCCGCAACCGATTTTTGATGCCGCCAATCATAGCTTTGCTTATTTGGGAGGCCGTTCATGAGTCCCTTTGCTTTAGTGTTTGGTACAGCGTTACTGTCGCCATTGATCACGCACACACGATGGCTCAAAGGCTTGTCTCTGCTCATTTTGGCGATTGCAGGTTTTAACCTATCGCTCGGTGAAGGCGTTGGTCTGGCCTACTTTGTTCAAACCGATGCCATTCGTTTCTTTGAAGGCATAATACTCATCGTTGCCGCGGCTATTGTGCTGCATTTTGATCATGACGATCATGGCACACTGACGCAATTGCTATTGATTGTGGCTGCCAGTATGGCGCTGCTCGAAAGTAGTACACTGCTGAATTTTGTCATCACCTTTGAAGCGATGAGCATTATTTCCTTTGTATTAGTCAGCAACATCAAAGATAGCAAGCAAGCCGAAGGCGCGATTAAACTCTTTTTTACAGGCGCAACAGCGACAGGCATCATCTTGTTTGGTTTGGCATTATTTACCTTGTCAGGACATAGCATCGATACGGCATTAGGCAATGATTATGATGCTTTTTCCTTGATTGCACTGAGCGTTATCTTCATTGGGATCTTATACAAACTGACCATTTTCCCGATGCATGCATGGGCAGCCGACAGCTATGCGCAAGTCAGCCATACTAACGCTGCTATTTTGTCGGCACTGATGAAAACGGTGGTGGCAGTCGCCACTTTTCACCTATTCAGCCCCGTATTGGCGCAACTCAGCATGCCATCTATTTATGGGTTAGCGACCTTAGCCGTCATTACCATGACGCTCGGTAATATGCTGGCACTCTATCAACGTAACATTGCCCGTATGCTCGCGTATTCATCGATTGCTCACGCTGGCTATATGCTCATTCCGTTTGCTGCGATTGCCAGTCAGTTCGCGCACACAGGCTTGCTTTATTTGGCGGTGGCTTATCTGTTTATGCAGACAGCAGTCTTCCTCATTCTGGCACGACTCTATCAAGATGATGGCATCGAAACCTTAGCAGACGTGAAAGGCTTGGCGCAGCGTAATCCGCTCTATGCCTTGCTGTTTAGCGTGCAGTTGTTGTCGTTAGCGGGCATTCCGTTGTTGGCTGGGTTTATGAGTAAAGCGGTCGCGTTTTATGCAGGGGTAGATGCGGGCTTGTGGCCGTTTGTGCTGATCGCACTGCTCAATTCTGCCTTATCGGTCGGCTATTATGCGTGGATCATTAAACAACTGTATTTTGATGCACCGAAAAAGGATCAAGTGCTTGTCAGTCGTCTAGGGTTTGTCTTGGGTGAGCTGATGCTGGTGGCAGGCACGCTATATTTTGGCGTGGTGGCAATAGATGTGTTTAGGGTAATTGGCGGTAACTAAACCGCCACCTTTGCCGAAATATGTGGGTGCGCTTGATAGCCCTCAATCACGAAATCATCGAAGGTGTAATCGAAAATGCTGTCTGGTTTACGTAATATCTTCAATGTTGGCAAGGCATAAGGCTCGCGTTCGCGCTGCAACTTAGCTTGTTCAAGCGTGTTGCGATACAAATGCACATCGCCACCTGTCCAGACAAAATCGCCTACTTCCAAATCACACTGCTGGGCAATCATGTGGGTGAGCAAGGCATAACTGGCGATATTAAAAGGCACGCCTAAGAATACATCGGCGCTGCGCTGATACAACTGGCAACTCAATTTACCGTCCATCACCTGAAACTGAAACAGTGCATGACATGCTGCCAATGCCATGCGTCCTTGTTGCACGTTGGCTTGAGGAGAAATGCTTTCGTCGGGCAAGTCAGCAGGGTTCCATGCCGACACAATTAAACGGCGACTATTCGGACGCGCTTTAATCTGTTCGATCACTTGTGCGATTTGGTTTATTTCACGACCATCAGGCGTCGCCCACTTTGTCCACTGCTTGCCATATAGCGGCCCTAATTCACCCTCTTCGGTTGCCCAGTCATCCCAAATGCGCACGCCATGTTCTTTAAGGTAAGCGAGGTTGGTATCCCCTCGTAAAAACCACAGCAGCTCAATGGCAATCGACTTCCAATGTAACTTTTTGGTGGTCAGCATCGGAAAGCCTTCTTGCAAATTAAAGCGCATCTGGTGTCCAAAGACACCGACCGTACCTGTGCCTGTGCGGTCTTCTTTTGCTGCGCCCTGCGCTAAAATTAAATCTAATAACTCAAGATACTGACGCATAACGCTTTCCCCATACCAACATTAAGAACAAGCCGCCTGCAATCATCGGCAAACACAAAATCTGACCCATGGTTAACCAATCCCACGCAAGGTATCCTAGCTGAACATCGGGCATGCGCCAAAACTCAACGATAAAGCGGAAACTGCCATAGCCCAACAAGAATAAACCCGACACCGCACCCAACGGACGCGCTTTGCGCGAATACCACCACAAAATTAAGCCGAGCGCTAAACCTTCTAACAAGGCTTCGAGTAACTGAGTTGGATATTTTGCGACCAAACCTTGCACGCTCGGATCATAAACCAACATTGCCCAAGGACTATCGTCAGGGGCTGTTTTACCCCACAATTCGCTGTTAATGTAATTGCCAATGCGCCCCGAGAATAGCCCAATCGGAACAAACGGCGCGATGAAGTCGGTCACTTCTAATAGGCTTTTATTGACCTTCTGACCATACAACCAAACCGCCGTAATCACGCCAATTAAGCCACCATGAAACGACATCCCTCCTTGCCAAATTTTGAGCATATCCAACGGATAAGCAATGTAGTGTGCAAAGTCGTAAAAGAAAATATACCCTAAGCGCCCACCTAAAATGACACCGACGGCAATATAAAACAGCATGTCGCCGACCTGCTCTGCCTGCCAACCACGCCATAAGTCGGCACTGCGTTTTACGCCATAGTACCAACCACCTAAAAAGCCAACAAGATACATCAACCCATACCAACGCACTTGTAACACGCCTAAGTCTAAAGCGATGGGGCTAATACTCTGATAAGTCATCATAACGCAAACTTTCCTAACCATTCTGTTGCGGCATTATCCGATAATACCGCGAGTAATACCACCAACAATAACAATGCACCACTTTCAACTAACTCAATACCAGCGCCAAGTGCATCACCTGTTTGACCCCCTAATCGCTGCTTAAGCCAGATGCGCCATAGCGCAATGGGCAAGATGGCACAGAGTATAACGGGTTGCCACAAGCTCACAACCAACAAAGCAGAAACGCTCAACCACAATTGCGATGCCTTACCTTGCCATGCAAAGGTTTGCGCTAACCCTGATTTTAAGGTCGGCAAACTCAGCGACCACCAAGCAGCCCCTAACCTTGCCCACGCTGGCACAAGCACAATCAATAACAGCGACATGTGATATTCGGCAGCGAGTGACAACAAAACAAACTTGCTTAATAGCTGTATGACTAACGCCACCACACCAAAACTTCCGACATGCGGATCGGACAACACCGAGAAGAAGCGTTCTGGCTGGCGGTGCGATGCCCCTAAGGCATCGGTTAAGTCGGACAAACCATCTAAATGCAGCGCACCTGTGATCCATACCCACATCAGCACACCGAACAACCCCGCTAAGGCAGGATGAACCAAGCCACCAAGCCACCATGCCAGTGCAACAAAGCAACCAACAACAACACCCGCTACGGGAAACCACACCACCGATTTGCGCATATCCGCTGGTTCAAAGTTAACAACTTTAGGCATTGGCAAACGGGTTAAAAAGGTAATGGCTAAAATCAATCCTGTTGGCATAGCGTTATGGACATTCCTAACAATATATGGGTTGGGGGTCTGGGGGAAGGGATTAAAAGAACAAAATTTAATTTGTTAATCAATTCCCTTCCTCCAGCAAAAAAACAAAGCTGGGACTCTAAAAATGTACGAAGTACAGTTTTTAGTGTTCCCTTATGCTTTTGGCTCTGACTTATCACCGAACATGCGATCGACCATTAAACCCAATAAGGCAGCAACCAACAATAAGGTCGAAGACATGAATACTTTGTAGGTTAAATCCTCGACATCAATCACTTCCCAGATATCGAGTAAGCCAACGGTTAACCCTGTTACGAGCGCCGCAACGGCGGTATAAAAACAAATCTTGCGAAAGGTAATCATCCTAAATACTTCCTTTATAAAACAGAAACGCGGTTGCGTCCCATTGTTTTGGCTTGATACATCGCCTGATCGGCTTCCTTTTGAATCTCTGCCATCGATTGCTCATGACCGCGATTATGCGCCACACCAATACTCGCTGTCACGCGCAGCGATTGCGTGCCGATATTCGGCATCAACGTCTCTACGTTGACTCGAATCGCTTCCGCTAAGCGCAACGCTTGCTCTGGTTGGCAATTGGGTAGAAAAATTGAGAACTCTTCGCCACCAATACGACCCAAAGCATCCACTTTTTTAATGTTTTCGAGCAAACATCGCGCAACAGACTTAAGCACAATATCACCAGCATCATGTCCATAAGTATCATTCACCGATTTAAAGTGATCTAAATCGACAAACAACACAGAAAAAGGCTGATGACTTATTTTGGCATCGGCAATATGTTTGTCGCAAACATCATAATAAGCACGCGCATTAAACACCCCTGTTAGGGCATCGTGCATCGCCATGTGATGAATTTTATGCATCGACTCACGCATGCGCGTGTAATACGACATTGAGCGATCAACATAAAAATGAAAAAAGAGTGCTAAATAAATCAAGCTAACAATCGCTGTCGCTAATGCATTGGACGAATAGGCTGCTTGCTCTGGTAACATGCCATTGGCAACAATGAAGATAGCAATGGTTAACAAGGTAATGGCGAAACCGGCTCGCTGACCGAGCATGATATACACCCCAGGGACGTTAATGTAGAACCACAGAATACGCAACTCGTCTTGCGGCACGAATGCTAACGCTGAAACATACTCTAAAATACAAATAAATTCATACGCCCACGCTACCTGATGCAAACGATTGGGATGCCCACGCAGTCTGAGCCATAAGAGTAACGCACTGATCGTAAAAAATGTCATCGAGTAAATATGTGGTCCCGACAACACATTCAGTTCCGACCAAGCACCGATCAAAAACAAACTGGTAAATACTGCCCCTGTCACCAACAGAAGCACGAGCAACTTATACTGAAACTCGTGATGTTCCATGCTTTCTTTGAAGGCTGGATTGCCGAATAGGATTTTACCGAATAGATTCATAAACGCGCTAACTCGTTATTAGTTTCAAAAACAGACTCATTGTCCGCCATAAAGCCGCCGATAAACACCACCATCAATACCCAACAATTCGGCATGACTACCTTGCTCGATAATCTGACCCGCATCAAACACCAGCACCTTATCGGCTTCTTTAACTGCCGACAAACGATGAGCAATAATCAAGGTGGTTCTGTTCTTTAAGAAGTCGCGCATGGCTTCGTGCAACAAGGATTCGGTATGCGTATCGAGCATCGACGTCGCTTCATCTAAGATGACGACTTTTGGTTGTGCCAACATCATGCGAGCAATGGCAAGACGCTGACGCTGACCTCCCGACAAGCGAACGCCATTACGTCCAAGCATCGAATCCAAACCGTTCGGCATCTCGCGCACGAAGTCGGCAAGCTGTGCAATGCTCAGCACTTGCCACAAAGCCGCATCATCGAAGGCAGCACCCAAGGTCAGGTTATGGCGCACCGATTCATTAAACAGCATGGGGTTTTGCAACACCACACCAATATGCTCTCGCACTTGTTCAAAACCGATGTCAGCAACCGACACCCCTCCGAAACGAATGTCGCCTTGTGTGGGCGCGTACAAGCCCAGCAATAGCTGAACCAAAGTCGATTTCCCCGCACCCGACACCCCCACCAAGGCAACCTGCTCGCCTGCGCCAATCTTAACCGACACCTTATCTAAAATGGGGTCGCCTTCGCCATAAGCAAAGCTAACCTGATCTAATTCAATGGCAAGGGTTTGCGCTTGTGCGAACGGAAAGGCTTTGGCAACATACTGTGGCTCTTCGTCACTCGCCAGCAACTGATTGATTCGTCCTAATGCTGCTTTTGCGCCATAGTAAGACACTTGCACCGACAACAATTCTTGCACGGGTCCCATCATGAACCACAAGTAACCAAAAACAGCGATCATTTCACCGATACTCAAATCGGAGAAAAGCACCATCATCATAGCAACCGCACGGAAAATCTCGAAGCCAAATAAAAACACACCAAAGGAAAAACGCGACAAAGCATCCGACTTCCAGCCAGACGCAGTGGCAGCAGCACGCACTTCTTCTGCTGCCATTTTCGCTTTGGCTAAAAAGCGCTTGTCGGCATTGGTGGCACGCAATTGCTGCATCACTTCTAAAGTTTCGGATACCGACTGCGACAATGCTTCAAAAGCACCATTTTCGCGCTGTTTCCACGCCTTAACTTTTTTACCGAGCACCATCGTCACCCCGATCACAAAAGGATTGAGTAACAAAATGATTAACGCCAACTGCCAGTGCATCCACAACAATACACCCGCGACACCCACCACACTCAAAATCGCGATGAGTACTTTGGCAACGGTTTCGCCTAAAAACTTATCGACGGTTTCCACGTCGGTTAACAAGCGTGCTGTGACTTGTCCAGGCCCAAGCGACTCGTAAACCTGCATACTGATGCGCCCCAGCTTATCGAGCAGACGCTCACGCACCGTTAACGTCACTGCTTTAGACAGCCCGACAAAAATGCGCGTCGTTGCTACCCCCATCAATAAGCTGCTTAGACGCAATAACACGGTAACGATGGTTACTAAGACAACAACAGCGATTGCCCCCATCCACGCATCGGGCAAGACAAAACCGACAAGACTGGTTAAGGTCGCGGGTTGATGTAACAACACCTCATCCACCAACAAAGGCATTAATAGCGGCACAGGAACCGACATCAATGCGCCAATCACCGCTAAGGTTTGTCCTAACGTCAAACGTCGTGGATGGCGTTTAATCGATTGCCACAAATCAGAAAAAGTTAACATTAAGCCACCTCAAAAAAGTCAACGGGCTGGAGGTTTGGGGGAAGGGGTTACAAAAACCGACCTTAATAAGTTAAAAGCATCCCCTTCCACCAGCTAACAAATAAACTTGGAAACTCTAAAAACAAGCGTAGCGATGTTTTTAGAGATTTCCATTATCGAATCCTTTTAAGCCAAATCAAGCTCGCTACTAAAACGAACATCGGCAAAGCAAAAGCGCTGACCATCGGCGGAAAATCCGCCAAGGATGCCATATCCCCCACCACACGGTTAACCAAGAAGAACACCAGTCCAATCAAAATACCAACAAGCACGCGCCCACCCATACTCGCACTTCGCCCCGCACGTAGCAGCAGCGGAATGGCAAGCGCCAACATGGCAAACAATGATACGGGATGCGCCAATTTCCGCCACAGCGCCAGCTCTAAGGTTTGAGTTTGCATACCATTTGCCGACATCGCATCAATCTGTGAGCGCAGCTCAGACCAAGACCAGTTTTTCTTGTCTTGCGCCATCAGCGACAAGGCCTGAGGCTCAAAGGGCAAATGTACAGCCTGTTCTGCCCATGTTTGCTCTTGCCAATGCAGCCCGACGAAGGGGAAAGCACCATCGATCAATGCAGTTGAAAGCCACTGTTCACGAACACGATGCAGCGTCCAGCCCAACCCTTCCCGATATACAGCCTGTTCTGCTTGCCATATTTTGACCACGCTGCCCTGTGCATCAAGTTGAAAGATATCGACACCCACCAACAAGTCCGAGCGAACAACCGATTTTGCAGTGATATAACGCTGCCCCTCTTTCATCCAAAAACCCGCTTCGCCAGCCAAAGACAGATTATGCGCACCACTACTCAAGCGCAATTGCATCGCGGTTTTTTCTGCCCAAGGTGCAACCCCTTCACCGACAAATAACATCATCAGCCACAGCAAGAGCAGCCCCTTAGCCAAAGCCAACAATAAACGAGAAGGTGACCAACCGCTGGCACGAATAATGGTTAATTCACCCTGCGTCGCCAACTGACCCAAACCAGCCAAAACGCCAATCAGCAATGCCATCGGGAAGACATCGTAAGCATAAGCAGGCATTTTAAGCAGCGCAAAAACCAATGCCTTCGATAACGGATAATGCTCAGAAATGCGCCCTAATTGCGACAACAACTCCGAAAACCCCAATAATGCGGTCAACAACATCATGGCAGCCAATACCGCCCAGATCACCGAGCGCGCCAAATAGGCTTCGATTCGTCCGAAAATCATGATGCCACCTTACGGGTTAGGCGAGACCACCAATCTTTAAGCGGCAACCAAAACAACACAGGAAAAGCCAGCATCAACAACAAGCCAGGAAATGGCGGCAAATGCCCAGATTGTAGTTGCGCCCTAGCCGTAATCGCCAATTGCGTAAATACCAGATAAAACCCTAACCCCCACGCCATGCGCGAATAGCGCCCTTGTCTCGGACCCACTTTGGACAAGCGCCAGCCCATGAATGCCATCATCAACACACTAAAACCAACAAAAAAGCGCCACTGTAAATGCGCCATCATGCGCGGATTATCTCGACCTTGCCAAAGCGTCAGCGTATCCATTGCTTCAACTTCCAGTGCCGACAACTTAACTTGCCAATCGGGCAGCCAAACCGACATCTGCTCAAACGACTCGACCACCAAGCGCTCAGAACCCAACGCCCCTTCTGTCACCTGTCCCTTGTCTAATATCAACACAGTACGCTCACCATCAAGCGCAAAATGCCCGCTCGGCGCGGTGAGTAACATATCGGGACGATCAGCAGGACGAAGTTGAATAAACACGTCAGATAAACGACCGTCTGGCGTCACTTTTTCGGCATAAAAAACCCCGTTAGACGAGGATAAAGGCGTAAAACGCCCCCCCGTCAAGGCTTTAATCTGCACACGCATCTGCCCTTCGGCTAACATCTGACGCTCTTGTTGCATTGCCCAAGGTGAAGCAACCAAAGCAGACCACCCTGCCAATAAACCCACCACCATGCCTAAACTCAGCACCAAGCGCAAAAAGTAACGACTACCCACACCGCTGGCAGCCAAAACCTCCATTTCACGATCATGATACAAACGACCAAAGGTTAGCATTGCCGACAAAAGCACGGATAAGGGCAGCAATATTTCCATTGCCATGGGGATTTTGAGTAACACCAGTTTGGTTACCAAGTCAGGACTAAGCCGTCCTTCTAGTGCTTCGGTCAGCAAGCGCGCCACTTCGCCACCAAGGATAACGAGTAACAGAACGCCCAATACCGCCACAAACGACAACAGCAATTCTCGACCAATATAAGCGGTTAATAGGCGCATCTTTTCACAGCATCTCTTGTTAATCAGCACTAAAATGAGTATTGTAAGTAAAAACAGACTAGGATAACGTAAAAACATGAATAAACTCACCATCAGCCTCGACAATAAAGGCAGTGCTACCGATTTATGCGTCATTGCCGTCAGCAGTAATGAAACACAATTATCCGCATTTAACGACCAAGACAAACTGCGCAAAGGTCAGTTATCGCAATTATTAAAAGAAGGCTTAATCAGCGGCAAAAAAGGCAACACAAGCATGTTGCCTCGCGCCAATAGCCGCAGCCCTAACTTGCTACTTGTTGGTATTGGCGATAAGCCATTGAGCCTGCGTCACTATCGTGAGCTATGTGAAGCTGCTGCCAGTGCAAGCCAAGGTACACAACACCGCAGTGTTGACTGCACCTTACCAACGCTTGAGGTAACTGATGTAAGCGAAACGCAAAAGCTGATTCATGCTGCACTCATTTTCCAAAACAGCCTGTATCGTTACGACGATGCCAGCCGAGGTAAAGCAGCAACAGAAGCCGCACCACAACTCGCTAACTTAAACCTGCCCAGTCTTGGTTTAGGAGATCAAGCGCAAGCAGCGGTGAATCAAGGGCAAGCAACCGCAATGGGAATGGCACTCACCCGTACCCTTGGTAATTTACCGCCCAATATCATGAATCCTGAAAGCTTGGCAGAACAAGCCAAAGCCTTAGCAAAAAGCCACAAGCTGAAATGCACCATTCTCAAACGTGCCGACATGGAAAAACTGGGTATGGGCAGTTTGTTAGCTGTGGCACAAGGTGCTACCGCTTCGCCTCGCTTAATTGCCTTGGAATACAAAGGCGCTAAAGGCGCACCCATTGCCCTCGTTGGTAAAGGCGTGACGTTCGATTCGGGCGGCATCAGTTTAAAGCCAGGTGCGGGCATGGACGAAATGAAGTTTGATATGTGTGGTGCTGCTACGGTATTAGGCGTCATGCAAGCCGTTGCCGAACTCAAACTGCCGATTCATTTGGTGGGCGTGGTTCCTGCTGTCGAAAACATGCCTGCAGGCAATGCAGCCCGCCCAGGCGATGTGGTTACCAGCATGAGCGGTCAGACCATCGAAATTTTGAACACCGATGCCGAAGGTCGCCTCATTCTGTGTGATGCACTAACGTGGGCACAGCGCGAATTTAAGCCAGCAAGAATCATCGATATGGCAACACTAACAGGCGCGTGTATTATCGCTTTGGGCAACCACACCAGTGGCATGATGGGCAATGACGACAGTTTCCAACGCTCGCTCAAAAAAGCAGGCGACATGAGTTACGACCGCGTATGGCGTTTACCATTATGGGATGAATACGACGAACAGCTCAAGTCTAACTTTGCCGACATGGGCAATATTGGTGGACGCGAAGCAGGCACCATTACGGCGGGTTGTTTCCTACAGCGTTTTATCGAAAATGACACGCCTTGGACACATTTAGATATTGCTGGCACAGCTTGGGTGTCGGGCGCTAAAAAAGGGGCAAGTGGTCGCCCTGTGCCGCTGATTATGCAATACCTTGTTAATCAGGCAGAAAAAACGGTAGCGACAACGGAAGAAAGCACCGATGCCACAGAGTGAGGTCTGGTTTTATCTACTGCCCGACGCGTTGGAAACAACGCGTGCGCAGTTTATTATTAAATTTTGCGATGCCGCCACCCGTCGATCCAGACGGGCGGTGCTACTGTGCAACGACTTAAGCGAAGCGGAGCGCCTCGACCTTGCCATCTGGCAAGACAGTCGCCCCGAAAGCTTTATTGCGCACAGCATCGACAATCAATGTCCTGCCCCCATTCAGCTATTAACGGCTAATATGCCTACAGAAGGCGATATTTTGCTTAACCTAACCAATCAACTGCTGACCGTGACGGGTTATCAGCGTATTGTTGAAATCGTCAACCCAGACAGCCGCGAAGCGAGCCGAGCGCGCTGGCGACATTATCAACAACTGGGGCTTAGTCCTGAGTTAAAACCGATTTAAGGAAGGATCGTTATCAATAGGTTACAGGCTAAAAACCTGCATCCCTTCCCCCAACGCCCCAACCCGTTACATTTAGAGGTTTCTTAATTGAATTCAACTTTTCCAACCTATTGCCGCTAACTTGGCTAAATAAGGGAAATATGAAACACTATGGATCACTACCTAGCCACTAGCCCCAAAGCTAAAGACATTTTCAATCAAATTCAAAGTGCTTTTGCGCGTAATAACATCACCCCCACGCCCATCAATTACTTGGTGTGGTATGAATATTACTTAAATGAAAACAAAGCACTCATTGAAGAGATTAATAAAGCCCTAGCCAGTGGCGGGAAATGGCATGATATCCTCGGATTCCGCTTGTATCACGGATTGATTAAACAACAATGTACCGACATGCAAGACTTTGAGGACGACCTTGCCAGCGCCCACTCTAGCCTGTCTGTCGCGTTAAACGGACTGGGAGAAAACCTTAATAATCATGCGGCACTCATTGCACAAGGTGCAACACCCGAACAGGTTGCAGCACTACAACACAATACCGCTCGATTAAATCAAGTACATCAAAATACACAAATGCTGCTCGAGTCAATCGGCAAAAAAGCAGAAAAAACGGTTAGTTTTAACTTTAAAGACCCTATTACCAAACTGTACAACCAGCGAAAACTGGAACAGGATGTCGAAAAGCTCAGACCATTAGGTAGTTTGCCGCCATTACTCATTATTGATATGGATAACTTCGCGTTAATACAACAAAATCATGGCGCACTGGTTGGCGAAAATCTGATTCGTTTTATTGCTCGCACCATTAGCAAATTGGCAGGGAAGCAGCATTGCTATCGCACTGGTGACAATGAATTTGTTATTTTTACGGGTCAGAGCGAACATCAACTACTAGATATAGCCGAAAAATCACGTAAAGCGATTGCAGCGGCACAACTCAAACGAAAAGACACTGGCGCTGTTATTGGTAATTTTAGTGTAACTGGTATTATCTTTTATGTCGGCTCTCAGGACCTTATCGATATGTTGTCTACGGCACGCAAGTCACTACGCATGCATAAAAATCGCAATCAACGCAATCAAATCCACGACCTTTAAGCACATTTAACGCAGCTACTGCACGCCTTGTCCATGCTATAATATCGCAATTTACATAATCGAAAATTGACACGCATGGACAAGCATTACGACCCAACCGCGATCGAAAGCAAATGGTACCCACTTTGGGAAAAAAACGGCTATTTCAAACCACAAGCAACAGGCGATAGCAGCTACTGCGTCATGCTGCCGCCCCCCAATGTCACGGGCAGCTTGCATATGGGTCACGCTTTCCAAGACACCATTATGGATGCACTGGTTCGTTACCACCGTATGACGGGCAAGAAAACCTTATGGCAACCAGGTACAGACCATGCGGGTATCGCGACACAAATGGTGGTTGAGCGTCAACTGGCGGCAGCAGGGTCGAGCCGTCACGACTTAGGACGCGAAGCGTTTTTAGAAAAAGTCTGGCAATGGAAAGGCGAGTCAGGCGGCACGATCACACGCCAAATGCGTCGCTTGGGTGCAAGTTGCGATTGGTCACGCGAACGCTTTACCATGGACGATGGCTTAAACGATGCGGTCAAAGAAGTTTTTGTGCGCCTGTTTGATGATGGCTTAATCTATCGTGGTAAGCGTTTGGTCAACTGGGATCCTGTGTTACAAACCGCCGTTTCTGACCTTGAAGTGATTAGCGAAGAAGAACAAGGCAGCATGTGGCACTTCCGCTATCCCCTGACCGACGGTTCGGGTAGTTTGGTAGTGGCGACAACACGCCCCGAAACCATGCTGGGCGATACTGCCGT
>CAZSGH010000052.1:0-16691 GCA_964606405.1 uncultured Francisella sp. | reverse complement strand
CAAGATACCGATGTCCTTGATACGTGGTTCTCATCTGCCTTGTGGCCATTCAGCACACTCGGCTGGCCGAATCAAAGCGCAGAACTGAAAGACTTCTACCCTACCAGCACGCTGGTAACGGGGTTCGACATCATCTTCTTCTGGGTTGCACGTATGGTGATGTTCGGCTTGTATTTCGCCGACGATGTGCCATTTAAAACCGTCTATGTGCATGGCTTGGTACGCGATGGCGAAGGTCAGAAAATGTCGAAATCGAAGGGTAATGTCCTCGACCCGATTGATCTGATTGACGGCATTACGCTGGACGACTTGGTTGCCAAGCGCACCACAGGCTTGATGCAACCCGACATGGCAAAGAAAATTGAAGCCAAGACACGCAAAGAATTTGCCGATGGTATCCCTGCCTATGGCACAGATGCGCTACGCTTTACCTTTGCTTCTTTAGCAAGCAATGGACGTGATATTCGTTTCGATCAAAAGCGCTGCGAAGGCTATCGTAACTTCTGTAACAAGTTATGGAACGCTACGCGCTTCGTATTAATGAACACCGAAGACAAAGACACAGGACTGGATAACAGCGCCGCGTGTGATTACAGCCAAGCAGACAAATGGATTATCTCGCGTTTGCAACAGGTCGAAGGTGAAGTGATTCGCCATTTCGAGCAATATCGTTTAGATTTATTATCACAAGAAATTTACGACTTCTTCTGGTCGGACTACTGTGACTGGTACTTAGAGTTAACGAAACCTGTACTCAATAATCCAGACAGCTCTGATGCACAAAAACGTGCTGCTCGTAAAACACTGGTGCGCGTGTTGGAGGCCACCCTGCGCCTCATGCACCCGATTATGCCATTTGTTACCGAAGAAATCTGGCAACGCGTTGCCCCACTAGCAGGCAAGTCTGGCGATACCATCAGTACACAAGCTTTCCCTGCGCCACGCGCCGATGGTATCTGCCCAATTGCCTTAGGCAATATTGCATGGTTACAAGAAGCGATTTTAGCGGTACGTCGTTTACGTAACGACCTAAACGTTGCGCCCAGCAAACCCATTAGCCTCATCGCGAGCGATGCTAGTGACAACGACAAAGCACGGTTAAAAGACTTCGCTGCTTATTTGCGCTTCTTAACCAAAGTCGAAGCGATTGATCTGAGCGACACTGACCCAACACAAGCAGCGGTTGCCTTGGTTGGCAATCTGAAACTATTCTTACCGATGGCGGGTTTAATCGACTTTGATGCTGAACGTGCGCGTTTACAAAAAGAAATCGACAAACACAGCATCGAAATTGAAAAACTAGACGTAAAACTCAGCAACCCCGCTTTTGTCGATAAAGCCCCTGCTGCATTGGTCGAAAAAGAAAAAGCACGTCTACAAGACAACAAAACAGCCAAAGCCAACTTGGAGAAGCAATATGCTGCCTTACAATAATTCAGTCAAAATTGGATTAGCCTTAACCTTGGCTACAGTCAGCCTAAGCGTAATAGCGGAAGAGGCAGCACATTCTGTCGCTCCTGCGGAAGCACCAAAGCCTGCGTGGGAAGTTAAGGACATGCCAGCTAAACGCCTGTGGGTCTCTGATCGATTAGAAGTTCCCTTGCGCTCTTGCCCAGGCGACAAGTGCCGCGTGGTTAAAGTCGTACGCCCAGGCAACGAAATGAATCAAATTGGCTACACAGCCGATGGCTGGGCATTAGTCAGTGCGGGAGAAGTCAAGGGCTACTTACCTAAGCGTTATCTACAAGATACCCCTGTTGCCAGTCAGCAACTCGAAGGCGCACAACGCCAATCGCTTGAAGCGGTGCAGGCACAGCAATCACTCAAGACCGAGATGGATACGCTTAAGAGCCGCGCACAGTCAGCAGAAACAGAAGTAGGAAGTCTCAGAAAAGACAACTACGAACTCAAGCAAGAGTTAGACTACGTCAAAACCGTTTCGACACAAACCTTAATGGTTAACGAAGACAATCGTCGTCTCAAGTCAGAAGTCGAAGCTCTGCGTCAGCGCAATGCCATTTTAGAACAAGAAGCAGGCGATGTTGAAGGTAAGAACCAACGCGCATGGTTTATGATCGGCGCAGGCGTGCTCTTTATTGGTTGGTTAGTGGGTCGTTTTGCCCGCGGTCCACGTCGTAAGGGCTGGAATCAGATTTAAATGACAGGGGCCTCTAAAACTTTTAGAGGCTCCTATTATCTATAAATTGACAAGTAGGCTCGTTATTAGCATAATGTTCTGCTGTCGAACATCACAATCTTTGGGACTGTAGCTCAGTTGGTCAGAGCAGTCGACTCATAATCGATTGGTCGTTGGTTCAAGCCCAACCAGTCCTACCAACAAACCAATAGACGCATAACCAGTGCTTCTTATCGACTACATCTTTGATACGTCAAATCCTTTAGAATCTGACTGGCGTCATGTCCTTAAAAAATAAATAACCCAATACGCCAAATAGAAACGAAGCGAGTAAAACCCCGTTTATATTCTGATACTGCATGCCGATTCTCATTTTTTAACGCTTTGATATACAATCAATCATAAAATGCTTTAAAGAATAGACAATGAACAAGCACACAACAATCGTTAAAGCCCCTTTGTTAATCCTGATGATGCTGTGGATGGTTAGTATTGCGGGCGCAGCGTCAACAGAAACACAACCCGATCATAACTGGACGATTCATTTGCGCTCACATGCCTTAACGCGCGACAAATCCGATCAGCAAGCCGATAGCGAGGCTTGGGCCGGTGGTGGCTGGATTGGTTATCAATCTGGCTGGCGAAATCGGCGCTGGATGATTGGGGCAACAGCTTACAGCGCACAGCCACTCTATGCGCCTAGCGACAAAGATGGTACGGCCTTACTATTAACAGAACAAAAGTCTTACTCAGTTCTGGGTGAAGCTTACGCAAAAGTGAAACTTGATACCCACTTGCTCACAGCAGGTCGTTTTATCATTCAAGATTTTGAAGTGAATCCCCAAGATACACGCATGACACCACGTACCTTCGAAGGGGTCTCACTCGCTGGAAGTAGCAAAAACATTCAATACTTCACCGCAGCCATCGATAAAATGAAGGCACGCAATTGGGACACCTTTGAACAAGTCGCACAAGTTGCGGGCGCTCCCGATGGCATCAACGAACCGCTATTACTTGTTAGCTTACGAACGAGCCCCATACCAAGCCTAAATCTGGCTGCGAGTTACTATCGGTTGAAAGACTTACTCCAATCCACCTACACCGAAGCGCTTTGGCAACAGCGACTCAGCAAAGTTTCTCGCTTTACTTTCGGTGGACAATGGATGCACCAACAAAGCGATGGCGCACACCGCCTAACAGGCGATGACTTCCAAACACAATCCGTTGGTATCCGCGCAGCACTAACGGTCGGTGCTTACACCTTGTCCGCGCACCGCATGCAAACCGACGCAGCAGCAGCTTATCGTACCCCTTTTGGCTCATGGGCAGGCTATGCGAGTCGCATCATCACCAATTTTAATCGCGCTGGTGAATCTGTATCGGGACTCGATTTAGGGATCGACTTCACCACCTACGGTATCGAGGGACTAACCTTACATAGTTCTGCAACGATAGGAACAGAAGCGATACAGGCAAACTCAAGATTACCACTTCCCGACCAACAAGAATACGATATGACTGTTGACTACCGATTCCAACAAGCTTATTGGCCTAGTTGGTTAAACCCTCTCCATCTACGCGCCCGTATCGGGCGACTTGAACAACAGTTAGCAGATGCACACAACAATACAATGGAGTATCATCTCATCATGAACTACGAATGGCGCTTGCCTCAATAATCTCGACCAAGGTCCCCCCATGTCAGCTATTAAAGCCCGTTTAATATTGAATATTGCAGCAGGCTTACTCGCCCTTGTTACTTGGCAATTGTATGCGAGTTGGCACAGTCAGTCCGTGCAAGAAGTTCGCGTGGGGCTCTACGAAAATGCACCCAAAATTTATACCGATAAACAAGGCAAAGCATCGGGATTGTTTGCCGATATTTTAGCAGACATCGCCAAATACGAAAATTGGCACCTACGCTATGTTGCCTGCGAATGGTCTCAGTGCTTAACGATGTTAGAAAAAGGCGAAATCGACATTATGCCCGACGTTGCTTTTTCACAAGAGCGCGCCAAACTATTTGATTTTCATGCCGTGTCTGTTGCGAATAGCTGGTCACAAATTTATGTACACCCCGATCTTCGAACTTACTCACTCGCCGATTTGTCCAATAAGCGCGTCGCAATACTCGCAGGCGGTATTCAACAACGCTTTTTTGCGCAACTCATGGAAACAGGAAACTACGCCTACACGCCTATTGCGGCTAACTCGCTCGACGATGCCTATCAGGCCGTCATTAACGGTGAAGCAGATGCCGTCGTGACCAATAGTTTTTATGCCGCGCGTAATAATGCGCGCTACCAGCTACTGGAAACCCCAATTGTATTTCTACCCAGCACCTTGTATTTTGCAGCGCCAAAAGGGCGACATCAAGACTTACTCAACACGATCGACCATCACTTAATCGAATGGCGACAAGATGCCGAGTCACCCTATTTCGACGCATTACATCGCGCCATGGCGGCGGCGCCACCCGAACTACTCTTCCCTCGCTGGGTCGGTTGGAGTTTATTGGCATCGATCAGTGTATTGCTCATGTTAACGGCACTCAGTTTGCTATTGCGCTACCAAGTCACTCAGCGTACCCGCGCCTTACAACAAGTAACACAAGACCTTGCCCATGAACGAGACAATCTCGAACGGCAAGTGACCCAGCGCACCAACGAGCTAAAGATGGCAAAGGAAGAGGCGGAGCGGCTCACTGAAGTTAAAAGTGAATTTCTTGCCAATATGAGCCATGAAATTCGTACGCCAATGAATGCGATTTTGGGCATGCTTTATCTTGCGCGTAAAGAAGAACTCACCCCTACGCTACTCAATCACATCAGCAAAGCACAATCTGCAGCACAATCCTTGCTGAGCATTATTAATGACATCCTCGACTTCTCTAAAATTGAAGCAGGAAAACTCGTGCTAGAAGAGGTTGAGTTTGGGCTAGACGGCGTTTTAGAACAATTAACCGATTCTGTTAACTTTCTTTCCGCACGCAAAGGATTGGAGTTTCTGATTCGCTACGACCCACAGATTCCGACCAAACTAATTGGCGATCCCTTGCGTCTCGGACAAATCCTGCTTAATTTATGTGGCAATGCCGTTAAGTTCACCGAAAAAGGTGAAATTGAGCTTTCATTGCGTTGCCTTGCACAAGACACACAACAGGTACAACTGCAAATTTGTGTGCGTGATACAGGTATCGGCATGAGCCAAGCGGTACAAACTGCTTTATTTCAAAAATTCTCGCAAGGCGATCAAAGTACGACGCGTCGTTTTGGCGGCACAGGACTGGGATTAGCCATTAGCAAACAGCTTATCGAAATGATGGGAGGTCGTATCTGGGTTGAGGACTCTCAACCGAATATTGGCTCAACATTCTGTATTAGTTTTCCGCTAAAAATCCCCGTTGACAGTATTGCACACCAACAATCTCTGGTCGAAAAAACAGGCGACATGCTCAAAGGGATTCGCGTTTTAGTTGTAGACGATAACCAAGCCTCTCGTGAAATACTAGCTGATATGCTCCGTTTTCTTCAGTGTGATGTCAGCACTGCTGCCAATGGTCAAGATGCACTCAGTGCGCTACATGCCGCAAGCACTAACCCCTTCGATTTAATTGTAATGGACTGGCGCATGCCAAACATGAACGGAGACGAAGTCACTCGACGCATTCACAGCGATCCCTATTTAATTCGTCAGCCCAAAGTGATCATGGTCACAGCCTATGGGCGTGAAGATGTCATGCATCTGGCGGAGCAAGCTGGCGTTGATAGCTTTCTCATTAAACCAGTCTCCCCTTCAACATTACTCGATACCACACTCACGGTATTAGGTCGCGGTCGTCTATTTAGCGACGATCCAAATCGCAACACACGCAATCGCATTGACCACACCAATAAACTGAAAGGCATTAAAGTGCTACTGGTCGAAGATAACGACATTAATCGCGAGTTTGCTACCGAACTCTTGCATAGCGAGGGTATTCTGGTAGAAGAAGCCTGTAACGGACAGGAGGCAGTTGACCAAGTACAACACCAACGATACGATGCAATACTCATGGATATTCAAATGCCGATTATGGATGGTCTTGAAGCAACGCGTGTCATTCGCCAACTTGGGCAACAACCTGGATATGCGCACCTAGCAACACTGCCGATTATTGCAATGACGGCACTTGCCATGAGCCAAGATGCGGCAAAAACAGAAGCGGCTGGCATGAATGACCATATCACCAAACCCATTGATCCAGAGCGTCTAATGTCTGCATTAGCACACTGGACACACGCAACAACCATACACGATGAAGCAAAAACAGATATTACGCTAACAGCAGCGCAAGTCACAGCAAACCTACCCGCAGCACTCGCACAATTGAGTAGTTTAAATGCATGCGAAGGCGTGCGTCGTATTGGCGGCAACATCGAAGCCTACACCAAACAACTACAGCGCTTTTCCGCCCATTATCACGATGCCATCAAGGTGCTAAAAGACAAAATCGATCAGAAAAACTACCCCGATGCCGAAGCCTATTGCCATGCGCTAAAAGGGGTTGTAGGTACACTCAGTGCTGACGTTCTATTCAGCACGCTGAATAACATTGACACGCAACTCAAACAACAACGCGCACCCAGCACTGCGCAACTAGATGATGCCAGCCAGCAACTGCAAACCCTTTTACAAGACATTGCGCTACTAGCACAAGCCTTGCCGACACTTGCACCCACCGCGCAACTTAGTCCAGCAGAAATCATTGCCAGCTTGCAACAACTCGATTCGGCACTACAATACGACTTGGGCTTGATTGAACCACTGATCAGTCAGCTCAAACAAGGCAGCAGCAATAGTCCTTGGCATAGCACGATTAATCAGCTTGGGCAAGCACTGGAAATTTTTGATTTGAATACGGCTCGCCAACACATTGTTCACTTACAAACGCTTTTATCGGAAGAGACGCATGACATCGCCTAGCATCAAACAAAATCGTCTACTCATCGTTGATGATGTCCCCGAGAACATTCATGCGCTGATGCACATTCTACGCAACGACTATGCCATCAATGCGGCTACCAGCGGCGCACTAGCACTCGAATTAGCACGGCAGGCACCACAACCTGATTTAATTTTGCTGGACATTAAAATGCCGGAAATGGATGGTTATACCGTCTTAACACTGCTGAAAGAAGACCCTCGAACCAGTCATATTCCCGTGATTTTTGTTACGGCACTTGCCGAAGCTGCCGACGAAGCACGCGGACTAGCGCTAGGCGTTTCTGACTATGTTACCAAGCCAGTCAACCCTAATCTTATTAAAAGCAGGATTCGCAACCAGTTGGATTTGGCACAATTGCGCAAATACCCTACCTCGTTTCAACTCGTCGCTCGTGAAGCACATCGCAGCAAACCAACGGTTCTTATTGTCGATGATATGCCCGAAAACATTCACGAGCTGATTGAAGTGTTAAAAAATGATTACCATATTTTAGTTGCGAATGATGGCGTGAAGGCACTCGACCTCATTTTTAGTGATGCGCCACCCGACTTAGTGCTACTTGATATTTTGATGCCAGAAATGGATGGTTACGAAGTCTGTCGACGCATCAAAAACCATCCGCAAGGTCGGCTGTTACCCGTTATTTTTGTAACGGTTATCGGTGAAACGACACAAAAAGTTAAAGGCTTTGCCCTTGGTGCTGCTGACTTTATTACTAAACCATTTGAAGTAGACGAAGTTCGTGCACGTATCCACACCCATTTGGAACTATCGCAACTACAAAAGTCGCTCGAAAAACTCGTACAAGAACGAACCAACATGCTTGAACTGAGCGAAGAGCGCTATCGGATGCTTGCACACCGAGACCTGCTCACTGGATTAGCGAATCGTATGTTATTCCGAGAACTGCTTGATCACGCCATTACACACACCCATCACACGCACAACGAGTTTGCACTACTCAGTCTCGACCTTGATCATTTTGCAACGATTAACGAAAGCATCGGACATAGCGTTGGCGACCAGCTTTTAATCGAAGTAAGTCAACGATTACTCGACACGATTCCTGAAAAAGATGCACTCGCACGCATTGGTGGCGATGAATTCAACCTGATTCTAAAGCCCGAAAAAGGTATGCAAATCGACTTGATGGCACAACGCCTTATTGAACGGATCCGCGAACCTTTCCAAATTGGTGAACACACCATCTACATCAGTCTTACGATTGGTGTGGCCATGTATCCTGCCGATGGTGAGGATGCCGAAACCTTACAAAGCAGCGCCGAAGCCGCACTCCACCAAGCAAAAGAGCAAGGCAAAGGAACGCTACGCTTCTTCTCGCCAGAACTCACGCAGCGCGCCCGTCAACGACTACGCCTTGAAAACCAACTCCGTCACGCACTCAATCACGATGAACTACGTCTTTTCTTTCAGCCGCAAATCAGTTTAACAACAGGCAAAATTGCAGGACTTGAAGCATTAGTACGTTGGCAACATCCAGAGCACGGCTTACTCCCACCAAGTGAGTTTATACCTCTGGCCGAAGAAAGTGGTCTGATTGTCCCCCTTGGGAGTTGGGTACTAAAATCTGCTTGCCAACAAGTACAGCGTTGGCAAGAACAAGGACTGCCACTATACCAAACAGCCGTTAATGTTTCGGCCGTGCAACTGGGTAGTGGTAGTTTGCTACAGTGTGTTACAGATGCCCTAAGCGAAACGAAAATCGCTCCGCATCTTTTAGAGCTAGAAATCACTGAAAGCTTTGTCATGCAAGACAAAGAGGCTGCGAAAGAAATGCTCAACGCGCTTAAAGCCTTAGGTGTTCATTTATCGATTGACGATTTTGGTACTGGCTATTCTTCACTCAGTTATTTACAACAATTAGCAGTCGACAAACTCAAAATTGATATGTCATTCGTACGGGACATGACGCGCAACCACAGCAACGAGGCGATCGTTCGTGCAGTCATTGCATTAGGACACAATCTTGATTTAGAAGTTATTGCCGAAGGTGTCGAATACCTCGAACAAGCCGAGCGCCTTGCAGCGCTCGAATGCGATATGGCGCAAGGTTATTATATTAGCCGTCCCTTGCCCATCAACGAAATCACCGAATTTATTCGCGATTTCAGACCATTCTGCATCGAGTCGTCGCCAACCATCCAAAAACAAAGCAAAGAAAACAAGTAAAAATGTAATGGGAACCGATTAGACTAGACAAAAATCCATGAAAAAATGTAAGCTTACGGAGGAGTAAGTGTATTTAAGTAGATTTTAACAGCCTATAAATGGTTCGAATTCGTTTTTACACATCCTCAAAATGCAGTTTTTAGAAGTTACCATTGGTTAGTGCTAATTGTCGACGCTGCCCCTGTCCACTGCCAGATAGCATCAACTTTTCTGCTAGAGTAATCGCTTCAACGGCTTCTTTGATCGCCGCTCTTAACTCACCAAAGTCTTCATCGCTAATCGCTTCGCCCTGCTGCTTGCGCTTGAATAATCGCTCCGCGATGGCGACCGCAGTCTCTTTCTTCTGCGAAATTGCGCTGTAATGGGAGCCTAGGTCAGGAATCGTCGAAAAGTGCTCCGTCAACCCTGTGCTTTCTGGAGGTTTGCCTAATGCCGACAAGAGTGCCACTTCGGTTCTTAATCCCCATGTTCGCATCATCCGTCGACCTCTTGCATAACGGAAATCATTTGCCGCTACGGCTACATCAAGCAAACCACCTAAATTAGACGTTTTAAAGAAAGACAAGCTATCTAATACAGCTGTTGATTGCTCACTAATATTGTCTGCTGTATGGCTAATTTCCTCGATTCCTGCTGTATTCTGCTGAATCGCGTCATCGAGCACCTTAATGGCGCGACTTAACTCACCCACGCCTGTGGCAGTATGTTGCGTTGACTGCTTCATCACAGAAATTTTTTGCTGAACATCATGCGCACCACTTTCAACCAAGGCAACAGCAGATTCTGTTTGCTTCACTTGTTCGTTACCGCGCATCACATCTTCTACCGTGCTACCGATTAATACTTTAATATCTTTGGCAGCATCGGCTGTCTTTTGTGCCAATGAGCGCACTTCACCCGCAACGACAGCAAATCCTCTTCCATGTTCGCCTGCTCTCGCCGCTTCCACGGCAGCATTAAGTGCCAGTAGATTCGTTTGGAAAGCAATGCCATCAATGAGCCCAACAATACTTTCAATTTGCTGACTTTTTGCTTGAATGGTTTGCATGGCATGAATCGTACCCGACATCACTTGTCGCGTTGTTAAGACATGCTGCAACATTTGATCCATCACCGACGCGACTTCATTTGCTTGCATCTGTGTCGTTTGTGTTTGTTCTTGCATTTGAACCGCTGTTGCAGAACTTTGCTCCAGAGCTGCCGCTTGCTCCTGCATTTGACCTGAAATATCTGTAATCGCATGATTCATCATATTCACACCATGAACAGCCAAGTCTAAATTCGTTCTTACCTCGGTAATGATCGACGCGATATTGGTCATCGATAACACCATCGCATTTTGCATCATGCCCAAGTCGCCCTTTTGATCGACCTTAGGCATCCGCTCAATATCGCCAACCGTCTGTGCAACCATTACGCCTTGAATATCGACCATTGAGCCACCTAAAGCATCCAGTGTACGATTCATGCGCTCTTTTAATTGCAACAACCCCCCCTGACAAGAAACAGACACACGACTATCAAGATAACCATGCTGCATCCGACCCATCACATGATTGACGTCAGCAATCACAACAGAAACAGATTTCATTGCCGCATCGACCTGCTCACGGAAAGCTGGCGCAACGCGCTCATCCATCGTGACGGCAAAGTTACCCTGTGCTAAACCTTGCATGACCTTTGACAACTCATCCATCATAAAAGAAACTTTTTCAGCGCTCGCATTAACGCCCGACTTTAATTCAGCGAGATCGCCAATCAAAGCCGTCTCGACTCGTCGACTGAAATCGCCGTGAGCTACGGCAGAAACGACTTGATTCGCTTCTAATAAGGCACTCGCCACCTGATTGAATACACGTTCCAAATCAGAAACCATGCTACCAACCTCATCATCAGCATGATAATCAATGGTGAGATTAAGTTTTCCTGTTTGACTGACTTTCGACAAGCCCTCACCGACGTGCTGTAATGGTTTAGTCACGATTCGATTGACCAATCCTGTCAACAAGACCATTAATATCGCTAGCATCACGACCAACAACAGCATCATGCTCTCAATAACAACATCAATATTATGAGCAATCAATTGTAGCTCTGGATGTGCCAAGTCCATACCAACCAAACGATAGCCGATCTGCTTACCATCACTACTAATCATCGGTGAAAGCGTCACCGCTTTATCATTTTGAATGGAAAAACCCTGACGCATCACCTGTTCAATATCAAGCGACTGATACCATGTCCGAGAAGTTTCATATTGCATAGGATGTGCTAAATAATAACCACCCAGCTGAGGATTTTCTTTGCCCTTAGTGTAAAGCTCCAATACCTCTTGGTTCAGCAACTGAACCATATAAATCGCATGCTGATTTACCATCGTGTCCACAACAGAACCGAAACCCGATTGAAACTCAAGCAGACCAACCACTTTACCCGCTTTGTTTTTAACGCTAACCACTGACACTAAGCTAACGCCAGCACGCGAAAAATCCAACCCCTCAAAATGGGAGACTTCGCCAGATAATACTTTTTTAAAGCCAGATCGATGTAGTGCTGACTTGCCACGTTCACTATCAGGCTCAGTCGCCGCTGTGCGCATTAAAATATTGCCATCGGCATCAAAGGCATTGAGACGAATATTTTTAAATTCGGTTTCTTGTTTAAACACTTTAGGCAAGTTACCAAGGTAAACACGCAATGCAGCATGATCCTTGTTAACAAATAGTTCGGACAACTCGGGCATAATTGCCAAAGCAGAAAAAAGGGATGCAGAACCCGTATTCATCTTTTCATGAAATGATTGCTGCAACAAAGAATCTTTAGCTTTTAATAGCGTAATCGCATTTTCATTAAGCATTTGTTGCTTAAACTGCAAAACAGCAAGCAAACCAATTATCAATGCAACAATGGCACCAATAACCATCCGAAAAATTAATTTTCCTGCTACGCTTTTAAACACACTAACCACCTATTACATATTTTTATACCCGTATTAGTTAATATTGCCTCAAAATCAAATCACAATGCAAGCCGTTACAACAAAAAACCAACAAAATAATATAATTGGGTATTATTATGCACGTAGGTTGAATTTAAAATACCAAGGGCAACAACGCCACAAACAACACAGGCGGCGTAATCACTAAGCCTACTTTCATATAATCCCACCAGCCAATATGCACACCTTTTTTATCGAGTACATGAAGCCACAGCAAGGTTGCTAATGAGCCAATAGGCGTCATTTTTGGTCCTAGGTTACAGCCCAACAAATTGGCGTAAGCGAGCATGTCGTTACCCGTTTGCGCGATGGCAATATCCATGAGCATCACCGTCGGCATATTATTCATGAAAGAGCTAATACCTGCCGCCATAAAGCCTGTCACCATCACGGCAGTGAATTGACCTTGTGCAATCGCCCAGTTGAGAACCAAGGCAATTTCATCGGCAAGTCCTGCATTTTTTAGCCCAAAGACCACCACATACAAGCCGACACTAAACCATACCACTTGCCACGGCGCGGTTTTGAGCGTCAAACCAACCCTTGCCGCTTTCAAATAGCCTGCCAACAGCAAAAACAACACACCACCACCTAACGCAAACACCGACACAGGTAAAGCATAGATATCGCCCAACCAGTAACCGACCATCAGCAGCGCCAAAAAGCCCCAACTCAACTTGAACAGTGGCATATGTTTGACTACCGACATCGGCTCTGGCAAGCCCGTCAGCGATACCTGAGCAGGAATGGCTTTGCGGAAAAACACATACAAGACCACAATGGATGCGACAATGGATAGCAAGTTAGGCAAGAACATCGCACGGGCATATTCCCAAAAGCCGATACTGAAATAGCCTGCGGTCACAATATTGGTCAGGTTAGAAATCACCAAAGGATTCGACGCTGAATCGGCAATAAAGCCACCCGCCAGCAAAAACGCTAACACCGCTTTGGGGTCTAGATTGAGCAACCGCATTTTGGCTAATAAAATCGGCGTTAAAATCAGTGCCGCACCATCGTTAGCAAATAAGGCAGACACCCCTGCCCCCAACAGTAATATCAGCACAAACAAGCGCACACCACTGCCACCACTCAACCGAATGATGTGTAATGCCGCCCATTCAAAAAAGCCAATTTCATCCAGCACCATCGACAGTAAAATAATACCGATAAACGCCAGTGTTGCATCCCAAACAATGTTCGTGACACTAAACACATCGTCAATCGATACAACGCCCAATGCTAGCGCGACCATTGCGCCCGCCACAGCACTGGTGCCAATCTTTAAGCCTTTGGGTTGCCAAATCACAAACACCAGCGTCAGAATAAACACCACAATCGCTAACATGATCTTTCTCCTAACGCCCTAACGATACGTGATAATGCGGATCTTCCGACACATTCACTTCGACCAAATCTTTCGCTTGTGTCAGTAATGCCTGACACTCGGGGCTGAGATGACGAAGAACCAGTTTTTTACCTTGCGCTAAATAGCGCTCAGTCAGTTTATCAATCGCTTCGACACCTGTATGGTCATAAACGCGAGAATATTGAAAATCGATGCTGACGCATTCAGGGTCGCTGGCGATATCGAATTGTTCAACAAAGTTTTGTGCTGAGGCAAAGAATAAAGGACCATGTACGTGATAAATCACCTTACCGTCGGGTTGTGCACGACGCTCAAGCATGATTTTTTGTGCATGTTGCCACGCAAAGACCAACGCCGCCACGATCACACCTGCAATCACACCAATGGCTAAATCGAACATTACTGTCAGGAAAGTAACCAGTACCACAATCAGCGCATCCGATTTGGGCATGCCACGTAAAATAGCCATGGACGACCACTCAAAAGTGGCAATCACCACCACAAACATCAAGCCAACCAAGGCGGCAATGGGGATTTGCTCGATCAGGCTCGACAAAACCAAGATGAACGATAACACCATCACCGCTGCTGTGATCCCCGATAGCCGACCCGTTCCGCCCGAACGCGTGTTGATCATCGATTGACCAATCAGCGCACAACCGCCCATTGTGCCAAACATCCCCGACAGCACATTTGCAGACCCCAATGCCAAGCACTCACGGTTGCCCTGCCCACGCGTTTGGGTCATGTCATCAATTAAGGTCATGGTCAGTAAAGATTCGACTGTGCCAATAATGGCAAGAATCAGGGCGTAAGGGGCAACAATCCATATCGTTTCCAGTGTCAACGGCACCATCGGAATATGGAAACCTGCTAATAACCCCGACAAGCTACCTTCAATGCTCGCAATATCGCCCACGATGCGAATGTCCATGCCCATTGTAGCAACAGCAAGCGATACTAAAACAATAGCGGCTAAAGCCGAAGGAATCGCCTTGGTCAGTTTGGGCAATAGATAAATAATCATCATGGTAACCGCAATAACCGCCAGCACTTGCCACAAAGCCGCGCCTTGTAACCATGCACCATTGCCATCTTTGAATACCGAAAATTGCGCCATCAGAATAATCAACGCCAAGCCATTGACGAAGCCCAGCATCACGGGCGCAGGCACCATGCGAATAAATCGCCCCCACTTTTGCCAACCAATGATGAGCTGAATGATCCCCATCCCAATGACTGCTGCAAACAAATACTCAACACCATGCTGTACCACTAAGGCAGTCATGACGACGGCCAACGAACCCGCCGCCGCTGACACCATGCCAGGGCGACCCCCAAAAGCCGACGTGATAAACGCCACAATCACCACAGCAAATAATCCCGCCATCGGATGAACACCTGCCACAATGGCAAACGC
Organism: uncultured Francisella sp.; assembly: GCA_964606405.1. Taxonomy (GTDB): domain Bacteria; phylum Pseudomonadota; class Gammaproteobacteria; order Thiomicrospirales; family Thiomicrospiraceae. The sequence goes on along the minus strand of CAZSGH010000052.1, from coordinate 1,587 downwards.
AAGGGCTTCTGGCACCAATGCCATCGCTACGGTAATGCCCGCGAGAATATTCGTTTTATGGCTTAACCAAGCGTGATTCATGCTGTTTGCTCCAACTGATCTGGAACGGATACAGGTTTCGTAATCGCACGTAAAAAGAAATATCCCAATACACCCGACAGCAACGAAGCCAATAAAATACCCAGCTTGGCATCGTCAATCAGTTGTGCCTGCCCCTCAAAACCAATTTCGGCAATAAAAATCGACATGGTAAAGCCAATTCCCCCTAACAAAGACACGCCAACGATTTGCATCATCGTTACCCCTTCTGGCAAACGTGCTAATCCAGCCTTCACCGCCAGCCATGCACTAACAGCGATCCCAACCAGTTTTCCGACAATCAATCCGACCATCACGCCTTGTGTGACAGGTTGCGTTAAGCTGTGCAATACACTGTCCAGATTTAAGATAATGCCCGCATTGGCCAAGGCAAAAAGGGGTAACACTAAAAAAGCCACAGGCAGATGAAGTGCGTGCTCTAACTGTTGCAAGGGCGTAGAAACCCCCGTGATTTGCTGATTAAGTTGCTGTAACAAACCAAATTGTTGCTGACTATGCAACACATTACCCGAAGCAGGCTGTTCACTTTTAAAGTCGGTTAACCATTGCTCGACACGCTGTCCAAAATCACGACTGTCGTAACGCGGCAATGCAGGAATGGTAAAGGCGGTAATCACGCCTGCTAAGGTCGCATGAACACCCGACTCTAATAACGCCAACCACAACAAGGTAGCCAAGATAAAATAAGGCGTATAAGAACGCACCCCTAATCGATTGAGCAAAATTAACAACAACGTAATGCCCGCTGCTGCCAACAACAGCGGGACAGAAAGGCTTTCAGTGTAAAACACGGCAATAATCAGCACTGCGCCTAAGTCATCGACAATCGCCAACGCCACTAAAAACGCAATCAGTGATTTCGGCACACGCCCTGCCAACAAGGCAATCACACCCAATGCAAAGGCGATATCCGTTGCCATAGGAATACCCCACCCTGCTTCGCCCTCGCCCCCGATATTGAATGCTGAATAAAACAAGGCTGGAAATAGCATCCCGCCCAATGCCGCAATAATCGGCAGTAACGCCTGACGCGGATCGGATAACTCGCCAACCAGTAATTCGCGCTTTAACTCTAAGCCCACCATAAAAAAGAATAAGGTCATCAAGCCATCATTAATCCAATGATGCAAACTCTTTTCGAGCAACCAATCACCAATATGAAACCCAACAGGAACATGCAGGGCATGAAAATAAAAAGACGACAACAGCGTATTGGCTAATACCAACGCCAATACTGCCGTCATCATCAACAATAACCCTGCCGTGGTGGTGCGATGAACAAACTCTTCAAATGGCGTTCTGAGACGATCAAACGCCATTTCGAAGGGCGCGAAAAAACGCCCAGTGGTTTCCTGATGATGCACGACAACCTCAATTCAATTAAAACAACCCTGACATTCTAGCAAACTAAGGAATATCTGAAAAATATAGCGGGTTGGGGGTTTGGGGGAAGGGATTCACATTTTTAACCTGTACCCCATCGAAAAC
>CAZSGH010000051.1:0-17058 GCA_964606405.1 uncultured Francisella sp. | reverse complement strand
GCTTAATTAGTCGTAATCTGCTGTTTTTCCTAAATATATTATTCCTATGTCATTCGTTGATAGTGGTGTTATTTATGTTGTCTTACGCTAGTGTGTCAGCCATTCTTGCGAATACTGATGTGTTTGCCGTGGCAACACGGTGTTCAGTTTGAAATGTGACTAAAAGGCGCTCCGAAAGGGGCGCTTTTTTGTTTTGTGGTAAGATGCTAAATGATGAATAAGATATGGAGACGTCAGATGAAAATTGTATTTCAATACACTGTTATCGCATTCTTTTGTTGCTCGTTTAGTCTCACCGTCCTAGCTAAACAGCCAACAACGCTATCTGCGACGCCCGTTGTCGTTTTATTTCCTTATCTAGCAGATAACCCTGACTTTTTTGAATTGAGCGCAACACAAAAAAAGCAGATTGCTCGCATCGGACAAGAAAGTGGTGGTGCGCGTGAGGCGCTCGATCAGAGCATTTTAGATTTGCGTGCCGAGTTGCGTGAGGAGTTGCTGAAGTTAACGATGAATCAACCGTTGATTAATCGTTTACAGGATGAGTTATTAGCACAAGAAAAAGCGCGTCTGCAGTTATCTGTTAACTGTGCGCGGGGTCTGCATGGCGTGTTAACACAAGCTCAATGGAAAACATTAATTGAGTTGGCAACACAGTGATGGTTGGGTGCGACAATTTGCCACATGTTCATGGCGTGTCAATTCGGATAATATAGTATCCAGTGAATGGCAGTCCTCTCGTCATGAACACACCAATCCTCAGTTGGAATATGTTAACCGCCTTTTGGGCGGTTTTTTTATGGGTGCCTTTCTTAGTACGACTCGTTAAGAGAGGCAGTCGTGGGTAATGCTTTGACGCGCCATAAATTAATCAACTTGCCGCAGCCAGCCTGAAGTGTTTGCCAATTACTGGGTAAAATCAGTTGTGCCAGCGCGCCCGTAGGGAAGAGCTTTACTTCTTCCAGACTGTTGGTTTCAGGGGCTAAGTAGGTTAAGAGTTGTTCTAAACTGGGATTGTGTCCGACAATGAGCAGACGCTCGTGTTGTGCTGGTGTTGCGGCTAAGGCTGTTAGTAGGTCGGTTAGGGTAGCTTCGTAGAGGCTTGGTTCGTGATGACACTGGATGCGATTGTCGATGTCAAAATGACTTTTAGCACGTCGTATGGTTTGTAGTGTTCGTTTGGCTGGCGAAGTCATTATATAGTCGGGTAGAAGGCGTTGAGACTGTAACCATCGTCCTATGGTGTGTGCATCTTCGCGTCCACGCTCGCTCAAGGGACGATCAAAGTCTGCTAAGGTCGGATCGCTATGATCCGACTTGGCATGACGTAAAATCAGCAGTTCTCGTAAGGCAGGAGTGGCTGTGTCCATTGCATTAAATGCCGTAGGTCTGACGATAGGTTTGCATTGCTTCGAGATGCGTTGATAGCAACTCATGCTCTTTGATGTGTTCGATGAGGTGTGCCATGGTAACGATAGGGATAACAGGAATGCCAAAGCTGTCTTGAACTTCCTGTACGCTTGATTTTTCACCTGTGCCTTTTTCCATCCGATCGAGCGCAATAACAACACCCGCTGGCGTTGCGCCTTGTGCTTTGATGATTTCGATTGACTCTCGAATGGCCGTTCCCGCAGTAATCACATCGTCGATAATCAGCACGCGCCCTTGTAGTGGGCTGCCAACAATACTACCACCTTCGCCATGTGTTTTGGCTTCTTTACGATTAAAGCTATAAGGACGATCTTGCTGATGATGTTCGTATAAGGCAACGCTAGCTGCCGATACCAAGGGGATACCCTTATAGGCTGGACCAAATAATACGTCATATTCAACGCCACAAGTGGCAATAGCATGAGCATAAAACTGCCCTAATTTGGCTAAACGCGCGCCTGTATTGAACAAGCCAGCATTAAAGAAATAAGGGCTGGTGCGACCTGATTTTAGGGTAAACTCACCGAAACGTAAGGCATCAGTGGATAAAATAAAGTCGATAAAGTCGTGTTGATAAGGATGCATAATGGTCTTTACAATAAACTAATGTGCTATTTATACGCCATCTTTGCGTAAAATGGAAGCGGTTATTTTCGTTAATAATGTTAAGGGATTAAAATGCAACAAGCTGCTGGAATCGTGATTACTGGGGCAAGTCGACGTATGGGTGCTGCTTTTGCGAGGGCACTACATGCGGATGGCTATGCTGTATTAGGAAGCTATCGTAAACAGACTGCCGAGGTAGATGCTTTGCGTCATGCTGGCGTGGTGATGATTGAGGCAGATTTGGCGAGTGATGCAGGCGTAGCTGAGTTTTCACGGCAGGTTAGATCGCATTTTTCGAGTTTACGTGCGTTGATTCATAATGCATCACTGTGGCACACCGACACGGAAATGGCTGCAGATATCGCTTTGCGCGATGCCAGCTTTGCCTTACACGTGCATAGTCCACATTATCTCAACGAATCACTGAGTGATTTATTACAAGCTCATAAAGATACGAGTGATATTGTACATATCTCTGATGCTAATGTGTCTTTTGGTAAGGCCGACAGAGCACTTTATTTAGCCTCTAAGGCGGGAGCAGAAGCCGTCATGCGGTGTCATGCTCAGCGTTTAGCACCGAGTGTTAAAGTGAACGTCTTAGCGCCAGGGTTAATGGCTTTTCACGAGCGCGATGATGATGATTACAAACAACAGCGCTTATCACGCTCTTTGTTGGGTATTGAGCCTGGGTTTGATGAAGCGGTTAAGGCGTTACGCTATTTACTTGCCAGCAACTACACCACGGGTAGCGTGTTGACATTAGATGGTGGACGAAGAGATTAGCTGAGAGCACTTCTAATTACCCGTCATTCCCGCGAAGGCGGGAATCTATCTTCTTGATTTCATGGATCCCCGCCTGCGCGGGGATGACGAAAAGCAGGTTTTTAGCGATGCATCAATGCGGAATCGGGCAGATTAAGCCTTGTAATAGAGCAGTCATTTCGATAGCTGGCATGGGGCGATGGAAGTGAAAGCCTTGTAGCTGGTCACACTTTAAGTCTTCTAGTAAATGCCACTGTTCGGCAGTCTCGACACCTTCGGCAATGGTGCTAATGTTCAGGCTGTGCGCCATTTGTACAATGGCATTAACGATTGCTCTGTCTTCTGCATTGGTGGTGCTGTCTTTAATAAAGCTGCGGTCAATTTTCAGTTGATTCACTTTAAGGTGTTTGAGTTGCCCTAAGTTGGAATAACCTGTACCAAAGTCATCGATAGACAGTGGAATGCCCACAGATTGAATGTGTTGGAGTTGTGTCTGTAGTTGACTGATTTCTTTTGCTAACTGCGACTCTGTAAATTCGAGCATGAGTTGGTTTGGTTTAATATGATATTGTTTAAGGCGAGCGATTAATCGGTCGATAAAGTGTCTGTCGTGTAGCTGATTGAGTGCCACATTTACCGATAGGCTGTCAATTTGTAGACCCTTCTCGTTCCATTGGTTCAGCTGTATACAAGCTTGTTCAAGTACCCACTCTCCAATGCTTCGAATCAGTCCCGTTTCTTCTGCAACAGGAATAAACTGGTCGGGCGGCACGTTACCAAATTCGGGATGTGTCCAGCGTAGTAGGGCTTCTGCGGCAATAACCTTCCCATGAATATCCGTTTGTGGTTGGTAGTGTAGTGCTAACTGGTTGTTTTGAATCGCCTGACGTAGCGCGCTTTCAAAAACTTGGCGTTGCTCCGCAGCTTGGTGCATACTTTTATTGAAAAACTGATAGGTGTTGCGTCCCTTTCCTTTTGCATGGTACATCGCATTGTCAGCATGTTTAAGCAGAATGTTGAAGTCTCGTCCATCGTTTGGATAAACCGCAATGCCAATACTAAAGCTGGTGTTGAGTTCGTGCGCATCAATCGTAAAAGGTGTGCTTAATGTCGTTAATACCTTGTTGGCAACATGACTGGCTTCACGAGCAGAGGTGAGGTCTGGTAATAAAATCACAAACTCGTCACCGCCCAAGCGACATAAAAAGTCACTTTCGCGTAGTGTTTCTTTGATGCGTTGACTAACGGCAATGAGCAGTTGGTCGCCAACATGATGTCCTAGGCTATCGTTAATCCATTTAAAACGATCTAAATCTAAAAATAGCAGTGCAAGTTGATGACCATTTCGTTCTGACAGCGAGGAGAGTTGGCAAAAGTTGTCTTCTAGTGCCGAGCGGTTTGCTAGTCCTGTTAGAGCGTCGTGTCCTGCCATGTGACGGATACGTTCTTCTTGTGCTTTTCTTTCGGTAATGTCGCTAAATACACCGATGTAGTGACTAACCTGTCCGTAGTCGTCACGTAGCGCGCTGACACTGAGCCATTCGGGATAGATGTCGCCATTTTTACGTCTGTTCCAAACTTCGCCTTGCCATTCATTTTTATGTTTAATGCATTGCCACATATTGGCGTAAAAGTCTTTACTATGACGCCCCGATGAAAAAAGTGCAGGGGTTTTACCGACGACTTCGATTGGTTCATACCCTGTAATCTGTGAGACGGCAGCATTGATATGCTGAATATGTCCGTTGATGTCGGTAATAACAATGCCCTCGTTGGCATGGGCAAAAACGGCCGCCGCCAAACGGATATATTCACTTTGTTGTTTTTCTAACGTAATATCTCGAAAGAAGACCACGGCTCCCGTGCAGACGCCATTCTTGTCTAGAATTGGGTAGCTATTATTCGTTACTTGAATGGCAGAGCCGTCTTTGCGCCAAAAGGTGTCTTCGTGTACTTCTTGTGTTGTGCAGTTATGCAAGGTGCGATAGTTGGGACACTCGGTTGCTGGATAATGACGACCGTCGGGATAATGATGGTGAAACAGTGTATGTGCATGTTTGCCAATAATGTTTTCTTCATCAGTGCAGCCCAAAATGCGTAAAGCCGCAGGATTAGCAAACGTGATGTTGCCATTCAGGTCAAGACCATAAATCCCTTCACCGCTTGCATTGAGCAAAGACTCCGTATGGTTTAAGTGCTCGGCTATATGCGTTTCTACCCGTCGATGATGGGCTGTTTTCCATAGCTCGTTGGCAAAGAGTTGTAATAAGGCAATATCGTGGTCATCGTAGTTTGTTGCCTTGTTGCCAATGCCAACGAGTGCAACAATTTTGGTGTCGTGCATAACAGGAACGCTGGCATGACGCACTAATGGGAAATGACCTTCTGGCAAGCCATGACTTTTGGTTTCATTCGCATAATCATTGTGAACGACGGCTCTGCGTTGTCGAAAGCTGTCCGCCCAAATGCCAGCTTGGCTAATGGGGTAGTGCTGATCGAATGCCGCTGTACACAATGCATGTGTGCTAGATGACCAAGTAACCAATTCGATGCTTTCTTGATCGTGATTGATAAAGTGCAGATAAGCAATTTCACTACGGGTAAACGTACAGAGTACGTCTAGTCCATAGGTCAAAAAATCTTTTTCCATTAAGTGCTGGCTTTGGTCGTGTAGATCAACCAGTGTTTTGACAACACTTAAGGTGTCTTGGCATATTGCGCATATCGTATCGTTCATTGCGTAGCAATATAGCACATAACTTAATGAATCATCATCAATTGTTTTTATTGCTGACTAAAGGGGGTTGTTAGTGGAAAGGGGATTTGTAGTTGAGCGCCATCGGGAAGGTCTACCAACAGTGTGAGCTGCCACTGCATGGCATCTGTGGTGCAAAAGGCGAGTAGGCTTTTTCCCGTCCAGCTCCCGTCTTGTTGTTGTCTGAGCGTAATACGGTTATAACCCATATACATGTTGCTACCATTAATATCCAGTTGAACTTGTGTCGGAGCAACGCCTTGAATCTGTGCGTTCACGTTGAGTTGCTTGGCGATTGGAATAGGTTTTGGGGTGATATCAAGGGTGAATGACATCTGTTGGTAGTTGCTGGTACAGGATTGCAGATGGAGGTGACAATTGGGGTCTAGTTCCAGTGTGAGGATGCGTTGGTGATTGGTGTCATGCTGTGTCCACCATAAAAAAAAGGCAGCGAGTAACGCTAAGGCTGGCAGTGCAAGTGCCCATTTGATATTCATATTGTGTCTAACGCCATTTTATGACTGCATACATTTAGCGTAACCACTCGATTTCGTCCTTCTGATTTAGCTTGGTATAAGGCTTGGTCTGCCTTTTGTAGCATGTTGTCTTCATTTTCTCTTGTTCGATCACAGCAACTTGCAATACCAATACTGACGGTATAAGAGATAGGCTTGTCTTTGAAGCTAACAGGTGATGCTGACGCAAGAAAACGAATTTTTTCGGCCAATATTTTTGCGCCTTCTTCATTTGTTTCGGGTAAAACAATGACGAACTCTTCCCCACCTAACCGTCCAATATGGTCGCTTTTTCGTGCAATCGTCTTGAGTATTTTCGAGAACTGGATCAGTACCATATCTCCCGCAGCATGTCCCCATGTATCGTTGATATGCTTAAAATGATCTAAATCCAGCATTAATAGGCTAATATGATTGCCCATGCGTTTAAAACGATTGCATTCAACATCTAACAGCGTCATTAAGTGGCGACGGTTGTATAGGTCTGTTAGCTCGTCGGTGGTCGCCATTCTCGTGAGTTGTTGTTCTAACTTTTTTTGCGGTGTTTCATCGATTAAGTAACCATGGAGTTTAATCACTTTTCCTGTAGCGTCGCGTTCAGTAATGGTGTAGTCGTGTAAATAGCGGACACTACCATCAGAATGTAAGATGCGGTAGTTTTGTTGCCATTTATTGCGATTATCTAGCAGAAAGTGATTAACTTCTTGCGATACCCGAGCGCGGTCTTCAGGATGAATACTGTCGCGATAACGAAAGCTAGTATGCATCATGTCGCTAGCGGTGTAGCCGAAAAGTTGTGCCACATTAGCAGAGGCGTAATGAATTGGCCAATCGTTATTCAGTTCCCATACGATAACGGACACAGGACCTTCGGCAAAAAGGTCTCGTTCTGCCTGAATTTCACGTTGAGCATTCACTAACTCACTGATATCAGAGAAGGCAACAACGGCTCCCGTAATGCCTTCTATGCTTTGTATTGGGGTAACGGTTAAACGAATCGGGATATAACGCCCGCCTTTGTGAATAAATGTTTCATTGACTTGATGACGGATCCCTGTCTGTAGGGTTTTGAAAATAGGACAGTCTTGGTGATGATAGTCTTCGCCATCTGGTTTTTGATGGTGGAATAATGCGTGTTGATCTTTTCCGATCACTTCATCTCGCTCGTAACCGAGCATACTCAGTGCGCTAGGATTGATAAAGGTGCAATTACCCTTGATATCTACCCCATAAACGCCTTCGCCCAATGCCGATAGGAGTTGAAAGGTAAGGTCGTTATTGGTGAGCGGCATGGTCGATTAGCATTTCCGTTGTGGTGTTTTTTTGATGTTAGAAGATATTGATTTATTTGTCTACTCGTCTCAAAAAATACTCAGTGTTTTCTTTGGCAGCGCGGACAAAAAAAGCTCGAACGTCCAGCCTGCTTAATGACTTCTATGGGTGTTTTACAGCTTGGGCAGGGTTGTCCTGTCCTGCCATAAACAGCGAGTGTTTGGGCGAAGTAGCCCGGGTTTCCATCCGGATTAACAAAGTCTTTCAGCGTGCTGCCGCCTTGCGTAATGGCTTTTTGTAAAATAGCAATAATGACATGATATAAGCGTGTGACGGCATCGTTGCTTAAGCTGTTGGCAGCTTGTTCGGGATGAATATTGGCTAAAAATAAACTTTCGCAGGCATAAATGTTGCCAATACCAACAACAATAGCATGATCCATCATGACGATTTTAATGGCTGTTTTGCGTTTAGCGAGTGTTTGTTTAAACTCTTCAAGGTTGAATCCCGTACCGAGTGGTTCAACGCCAAGTTTGCTTAATAGCGGATGTGTTTCTGGTTGATCGCTGGCAATCAAAAAGCCAAAGCGTCTAGGGTCGTGATAGCGCAATGCCACATCGTCAAAAACAAGTTGCCAGTGGTCGTGCTTTCGCCACTCGCTCTCTGTTGTGGTGATGCGTAAGCTACCTGACATGCCCAAATGAGCAATGAGGGTTATTTGTTCGAAATGCAGTAGCAGGTATTTTGCGCGGCGATTGATGGCAAGTAAGGGGTGACCAACTAAACTGGCGAGCTGGTCTACGGGGATGGGGTAGCGCAGTTTAGGTTGTGTTACCTTAACCTGTCGGAGCGTTTTATTGCTGATATATGGCGTGATGCCACGTCGCGTGGTTTCGACTTCTGGTAGTTCTGGCATGATGATGTCGCTTATATTTTGCTGTTAGTGACTATTTTACCAGAAGCTTTATATTTTAATGCAGAAACACAAAAGCCCGCAAATTGCGGGCCTTGGCGTTAAAATCAGTAATTGCTTACTTGATTTTAGCTTCCTTAAACAGAACGTGCTTACGAACCTTAGGGTCGAATTTCATGAATTCTAACTTTTCAGGCGTAGTACGCTTGTTTTTGGTTGTTGTGTAGAAAAAACCTGTATCAGCAGTAGATACTAATTTAATCTTTTCGCGGATCGATTTAGCCATGATCTAAGCTCCTTAGATGTTTGAGCCGTTAGCGCGCAAGGCACCAACAATTGCTTCAACGCCTAGCTTGTCGATAGTACGCAAGCCGTTAGCAGAAACGCGAAGACGAACAAAACGTTGCTCAGATTCTAACCATAGGCGCTTGCTATGCAGGTTAGGCAGAAAGCGACGCTTAGTTTTAATGTTAGAGTGAGACACTTTGTTTCCTGTTACGGTACGCTTACCAGTAACTTGACAGATACGTGCCATAATGAATTCCTTTATCGTCAAATGACAAAGGCGGCATTATATGCGCCCTTGTCGTGGTGTGTCAAGTGGTTGGAGTGGAAAAGGTAGCAAGTTGGTCAGTCTCAACACGATTTCGACCGTGTTGCTTTGCGAGGTAAAGCATGTCGTCGGCTCGCTTTAACAGCGTTTGGCTGTGATCGCTATCGGTTTGTGTTGCTACGCCTAAGCTGATTGTTAGTCTGTCGATAAGGGCGAATTGTGTTTGTTCAATCGCTAGACGAAGATGCTCGGCAACATTGGCTGCTTGTATAGCGTCGTGCTGTGGCAATAGCATTAGGAACTCTTCGCCACCGAAACGGTAGGCGCTAACTGGCTCTGGTTGCTCTCGTAGTATTTTTGCTAACTGACTGAGCACATCATCACCAACATGATGTCCATAGGTATCATTGATATGCTTAAAGTGATCGATGTCCATTAAAATGATGCTACACGGTATATGATGATGCATCGCTTCATCAATACGGCTGGTTAATTGTCGACGATTAAACAGTCCTGTTAAGCTATCGGTGTTTGCTTGATGGTCGATAATAATGTGTTGTTTGTTTAGTCTGTTGAGAAAGTAAGCAACAATGCCATAAAAAGTCGCCAAAATACCAAAAGCAATAACAGAAAGAAGAAGCCACTGACGATAGGATTCATTTAGGGCGGCTTCGAGAGGGTAGGTGAGCGAAATAATGGCACGAATGTCGCCTACTGCTTCACCGAAACCTGCCTTGTCGCCATATTCTGCAATTAAATTGGCTGGAGCAAGTTTTGGGTCGCTGTGGCAACGCATACAGCTTGCCGCATTTGGCAGGACGGGGGTTGCATAATAAAGCGCTTCCTGACCCTTGTCATCTTGAATGATTGCCCTGTGTGGCTCTGTTCTGCCTGCATTAAATTCTGTGAGGAGTTGTGCTTCAAATGCATTCGCTTGGTTTAATGGGTTGCGTGGATTGCTGCTAGCAAGCTTGTAGCTAAAGACACCTAGTCCTTGTTTTTCTCGGTTTTCCATGTAGCGTTCGTGTGTTTTACGCGCGATATAGGTAAATGACATTGCACGCTTGTCGAAAAAGCCAGTTTCGGTTTTTCCCAAGTTAGCCAACTCATAAAATACCGGTTTTTGTTCTTCTTCGATATATCGATGCATGGCTTTGTGCAGCGCTAAGAAGTCGCTGAGACGTTCGGCGTGTTGGTCGATGGTGTATTGGCGAACTTGCCAGTAAGAAAAAATGGCAAGAACAATAAAAAGCAGTGTTAACACCACGCCGAGCTTTGCAAGGTTGTGACGGTGGTTGTTGTTGTTGTCGATATTGAATAGGCTTGCCATATAGTTATCTGTTTTTTTATTACAAAGACAATCTTATAGTATACGTATCGATTCGGCAAGAATGGAAGCTGCTAAAGATTGCGTCATGCTTGTTTTTAGCGGCTTTTGAATCTCATCAATGATGTTTGCGTCAACTTATGCTGTGGTCATTTGTCGAATAAGTTCGATTAATTTGTTGGGATGAAACGGTTTTACCATCCAGCCATTAGCACCAAGGTGTTTTGCTTTTTGTTTTTGATCCGCATTGCTGTCTGCAGATAAAACAATAACAGGTGTTTTGCTGTGCAATGCTTGTTGACGTATTGCACTTAATAGGTCTTGACCATCCATAGGATGCATAGACCAATCAATCAAAATCAGATCAAATGGTGTTTTTGCGGTCATTTCGAGTGCTTCGGCTCCTGTTTCTGCCGCTGTGACATGAATGTCTGTTGTGCTTTTCAGTGTCAACGTAATCAGTTGACGAATGGTTAGATTGTCATCGACCGCGAGAATATGCATAAAATAGTTACCTGAAGAAAACGCTTATCTGATTAGGAAATCTCTAAAAATGACGCTTTGCTCATTTTTAGACTTTCCACGTTTGTTTTTATGCTGAAGGAAGGGGGTTAATCAATCGGTTGCATGCTATTTTTCGCAGCCCCTTCCTCCAGACCTCTTACCCGTTAGGTTTTTAGAGTTGCCTCTTAGTATAAGTTAAAACGGTTATGAACCCACAAGTATTGTGCTGGTGCTTGTGCAATATCAACTTCTAGTAATTTCATCAAGCGCGTGAGTGCTGCTTGATTGTCATCGATCAGAAAGTTTTCTACTGTGGGTAAAATATCAATTTGATAACGACCATTATCGTTTAAGCGGCAAAACAGCGGTACAACAAGCGCGTTAGTTAGGCGTGCAATGCGCGCAATCGATGGGTGCGTTAAGGTGTCGTGACCAAAGAAGGGAACAATAATGCCGTCGCCTCGGTTGCGCTGGTCTGGCGATAGCCAGATCATTTGCCCTTGGTGTAGTTTGGCTAATATCTCTTTAATTTTTCGGTTAGAAATTGCACCAGCAGTATGGCGGCTACGATGACGCGCCATAAACCATTCGAGCAGTGCGTTTTCGTGCGGGCGGTAAACAGGCTGAATGGGGGCGATACTGCCTGCTAATAATCCCATCGCTTCCATGTGTACGGTGTGAAAGACACAGACAATAATGCCTTTTTCTGTCGCTTGCGCGGCATGTAGATGTTCCAAGCCTGTCACATCCAGCCGATTGATAAAGTCGCTGCTACGTCCGAACCAGACTGCGAGCATTTCGAGCAAACTCATGCCCAATTGGGCAAAGTGTTCGTGTAGGAGCGCATTGCGTTCATCATCAGATTTTTCAGGGAAACATAGCGCCAAATTGCGTTGGGCGTAGTCACGACGTTTGTGCGCGTAACGCAACAAAATCCGCCCTAAGCCGCGTCCGAGTTTCCAGAGCGTTGGCAAGGGGAGTTGGGCAATGAGCCAAGCCAAGCCCATCGCTAGCCATATTAACCAATAGCGCGGGTGCCAGAGTGTGAGCGGTGCAAGTGTCATTTAAATTCGCTATGGGCGACCAAATCGGCGTATTGCCCGCGTTGTTGACATAAGTGTTCGTGGTTGCCCTGTTCGACCACTTGCCCTTGCGACAGCACCACAATGTTGTCGCTATGCTGCACGCTGCTTAAACGATGGGCAATAATGAGCAAGGTCTTGTGTCCGTGCAATTCGCGCAGGGCTTGGGTAATGAGCTTATCCGATTCGGCATCGAGTGCCGAGGTGGCTTCGTCTAAAACAAGAATGGGTGCGTTTTTGTAAAAAGCACGTGCTAAGGCAAGGCGCTGACGCTGTCCGCCCGACAAACGCGCACCGCCTTCGCCTACTCGCGTTTGTAAGCCTTGTGGCAGTTGCTCGATGAATTCCCAAGCATGAGCTGCACGCGCTGCGGCTTCGATGCGGTTGTCGCATTCAGCGCCACAAGCACCATAGGCAATGTTGGCTGCGATGGTGTCGTCGAAGAGAACGATGTGTTGGCTAACCAAGGCGAGCTGATTACGCCAGTCGCTTAGTGTGGCTTGGGCAATGTCGATGCCATCGCACAAGATATGTCCCTGAGTCGGCTGGGCAAAACGACACAGTAAATTGACCAGTGTGCTTTTGCCACTGCCCGAGGCGCCGACCAATGCCCACGTCTGTCCCGCTGGAATGTTAAGGTTAATGCTTGATAGGGCGGGCGTTTCTTGTTCGGGATAGCTAAAGCTGAGCGCTTGAATGGTCAATTGTCCACTTGCCCGCTCGAGTGCTTGTGTGCCTGTGTCGGGTTCGTTGGCTTCGTCGAGTAGGGCGAAAATGGTGGTCGCGGCTGCTAAGCCTTTTTGCAATGGTTCGTTAATGCCTGTTAAGCGACGGATTGGCTCGAACAACATGCTCATGCCTGTAATAAAAGCGATCAGTTGCCCAGGGCTGAGGAGTTCTTGCGCAGAGAGTTGCGTTGCCACATAAATAACGCAAGACACCGCAATCGCAGCGATGACTTGCACCAAGGGAACATTGGCACTGGCAACCTTAACAATGCTCATGGTTTGGTTGCGTAATCGTTCCACGGCAGCGTCGAAACGCGCTTGCTCGTGTGTGTGTCCTGCATAAATGCTGATTTCGCGTCGCCCTGTTAAGGCTTCGTCTAAAATGGCGGTGACCTGTCCCATGCTGTTTTGTACTTCACTGCTGCTGGTGCGCATCAGTCCGCTAGCTTTGCGGATAATAAACGAGGCAACAGGCGCAATGGCGATAATAAACAGCGTTAAGTGCCAACTGGTGTAAAGTAGAAAGCCGAGTAATCCTAGAATGATGAAAGTATCACGAATGACCACAATCCACACTTCGGATAGGGCGTTCGCTACTTGTGTCACATCAAAGGTTACACGAGAGAGTAGGTTGCTGCTGCCAATGGCTTGTTGGCGATCAATCGGCAAGGTCATCATTTTGGCAAACATGGCGCTGCGCAAGTCTGCCATGGTGCGTTGTGCTACTCCTTGACTGAGAACGGTAGCGGCATATTCAGCGATGCCTTTGGCAACAAAAACGGCTAACAACGCTAGTGGAACCCAAACCATCGCCTGCTTATCTTTGGCAATTAAACTGTCGTCAATGAGTGGCTGCATGAGTGCAGGCAGCATGGGTTCTAGGCCCGCGATCACGCCCATTGCCAGTAACGCAAGGGCAACGGTACGCCAGTAAGGCTTTAAATAAGTGATCAGACGTAGGTAAAGTTGACGACTATTCATTCGCGACGCAAGATTTTATCGGTTAACACACTGCCTAACCAACTGCTATCAAATTCGGCTTCGAGTGCTTGCTGATCGTAAACCTCGTCTACCCATTGCATAAACGGCAAGGGGGTTTCGCTGTTGGCTTGGTAGCGTAAAAAGTCGGCAAAGAAGAAGTCGATCATACCCGTGCGGGCAAACTTAAAGTGTCCGTAGTACCAATCGAGTTCGTGAATGGCTTCGGATACAGGATGACCTGCAATAAAAATGCGGCACAGTGTTGCCATTAACCCTGCACGGTCTGCGCCCGATTTGCAATGAAATAAAATCGGGTATTGAGCGTCTCTTAATAATGCTTGTGTACTATGTAAGGCTTCTTTACTCGGTAAATCGCGCGAAAACAAGCGATGGTCAATCATGGTAATGCCAAGCTTGTCGCAGGTTTCTTTTTCGAATAGCCAAAAGCTGCTATCGTCGTTTTCGCCACGTAAATTAATGATGGTTTTAATGCCATAATCACGTTGGTAACGTTCGATTTGACTGGGAGAGGGTTGGCTGCAACGGTAAACGTTGGGCAGAACTTCATAAAAGTTGTTATACAACAATCGGATAAGGCCGTGATCTTGCAGATGCAAATGCAACCAAGCAAGCAGGCGGTGCAGGGGTTTATCTATTCTCAATGTGATTAGTTCGCAAGTTTAATGGCGGCGAAAACGAGTCCACCAATGGCAAAGGTTTGTAATAAAATGGCACGATAAATGTCAGCGGTTTGTTTCTCAAGTCGCGCTTCTAAATAGTCTCTCGTTACTAACTCTTCGCTGGTTGCATCTTTGAATGCAGTTGCTACGGCTTCCGCTTGGTTTTGATCAAAGCCAGAATCACGTAATTTTTGTGTAAATTTGAGCGTATCAAATGCGATAGATGACATGATCATAACTCCTCAATAATGGCGTTATAATAGCACATACCCATCTTTATCATAAAGGAATCATCTTATGACCATTCGAGCGTTTAACGAAGTTCTGCCAACCATTGCAGCGACAGCTTACATCGACCCACAAGCGGTGGTGATTGGTGACGTAGAGATGGGTGAAGATAGTAGTATTTGGCCATGCGCGGTAGCGCGAGGGGATGTGAACTTTATCCGTATTGGCGATCGAACCAATATTCAGGATGGGGCTGTATTACACGTGTCGCACGACAGTGATTTTGGCAAAGGCTATGGCTTGAGTATCGGTAACGATGTGACAGTTGGGCATAATGCCACCTTGCATGCTTGTACGATCGACGATGAGGTACTGATTGGCATGAATGCAACGGTTTTGGATGGTGCTTACGTTCCCAAACATTGCATTATTGGTGCAAACTCACTGGTTGCTCCTGGTAAGCAGTTATCGTCGGGTTGGATGTATATGGGGATTCCTGCCAAGCCTGTTCGCCAGTTAACAGAAAAAGAAATTGGCTTTTTTAAGTATTCAGCCGCGCATTATGTGAAGCTGATGAAACGCTATCAGTAGTTTCATTCTGCAATAAAAAACCGCCACTTGCTGGCGGTTTTTTATTGCTCTGAACACAATCGGGAATTAAAAATCTGCCCATTCGTCTTTATTGCTGCGCGAAGGCGAAGGTAAAGCACGCGAAGGCGTTGCTTTACTTGGCGCACCTAATGCTGCCTTTGGGCGTTGTGTTGTGCCCGACAAAACACGCGTTTCTTCTGCGGTAATGGCTGTGGTTACTGCTTTTGTTACGTCATGCAATTTACTCAGTTCATCGAAAAATGCAGGTCCCGTACCTTTCATGCTAATAAGTTGCTTGGCAAGGTTAGTGAGTTGTTGCTGCGTATTGTTAATCTCGTTTAGGTTCGCTTCTGGAACGTTACTGCGCCACTGTGCCAATGGGTCTTGGTCAATCGGATTGTGCTGTTCTAGGTTAAGTAGCCAACCTTCCATATTCATCGCCCATACACGAACAGCACGACGACCTGCAGCAAAACGGAAATCATCACGATTGCGTGCTGGTGCGAGTAGCTGTGTCATTAATCCCGTGCTAAACAATCCAGCTGATGCTTCTAGTTGGTTTGCTGTGGTGTTTGCCTGCTCCGAAGATGATGCGGTTTCTTCAACCAATGCCGCGATTTGTTGCAGGCTGTCATCCATCATTTCGATGCCTTTGTTAATTTCGCTCACGCCTTTAGTGGTTTCGCTCACACCAATACGCATGCCACCGATAGCGCTGGTTAGACCCGCTACAGAGTGCGTCATCTTTTCGATAGATGCACTTGCTGAAGCAAACACATGCCCACCCTGACGAATATCGGTAATGGTTTCGTCGATTAACCCTTTGATGTTTTTTGCCGCTTCGGCTGACTTTCCAGCAAGTGCGCGAACTTCGCCAGCCACGACAGCAAAGCCACGACCATGTTCACCCGCACGCGCTGCTTCGACTGCAGCATTGAGCGCCAACAGGTTGGTTTGGAAGGCAATGCCGTCGATAAGACCAACAATTTCTTCAATTTTACGGCTTTTTTCCTGAATTGCGTTCATGGCATTGCCAGCTTTGCCTACTGCCTCACCTGCGTCGGTTAGTTGGTGACCCGCAGCATCTGCATCCTTGGTCATGCGCAGCATTTGCTCGTCAAGTTCATGGCTACGTGCGCTGATGTTTTGTGTTGCGCTGGCAATTTGTGCAACGGCAGCAGCTTGCTCTTGCACACGATCGGATACGTTTTGAATGCCAGCGTTTACTTCGTGCATGTTGTGTGAAATGCGAACAGCTTTTGTGTTCACTTCTGTAACGAAAGAGGCCGTGTTGCTTAAAGAAAGATTCTGTGCAAATTGTAAATAACCCATCGCGCCTTTTAAGGTCGGTTGTGGGGCAGCGTCAAGTTTCGCACTGGCTTGGAGACTTAAATAACGTCCTGTTTCTTCGATCAGATGATGCAGTGTGGCAACAGTTTCATTAAAGTGATTGGCAAGCGTGAGGTGATGTCCGAATAGGTCTTGAGTCTCAACTCTTGCCCCTCCGAGTAAGCCTTGCTTCATGGCATCAATCGCATTAAGAATACGATTGCCCATGCGCGCTTCTTTACTGACGTCTTGTAATACGCTGACGCTAACATGATTGCTTTTATTCTGTTCTAATTTGAAACAATAGTTTTCATCAAGACAAACCTGCTCTTCTTTAATTGCCAAAAGCTTGCTTAGGTCGCTGCCAACGTCGCTCGTTAACGGCTGTCCAAGCAATTTGGTGAGTTGGCTTTGACGATTGTTCAGCAGTTCACGTCCCATTTGGTTAATGAGTATGAGTTTTCCATTGGCATCACCAATAATGACTGGTTTGGGGATAATATTGAGCGCATCGGCTAGGCGTGCATAATGCCCCTGAGTGCTTTGTACGTTTTGGTCTGCCTCGGCAAGTTGCAGGCGTGTTCCTGTTAGGCTGGCCTCTAAGTGTTGCGCGCGTTGTTGCGTGCGTACCATTTGTATGCCAAATATGAGGGTTGTGATACCCAGTATTATCGCCATTAAAACGCTAAAATCCATGTTGTCTACCTTTCATGAGTTACGTATTGTTTTATGTTGGTTTTTGTCTATTTTTTATGCAGCTACTATCATAGCATGTTTTTTGTGATGATGAGCAGTGTTTAT
>CAZSGH010000050.1:0-17272 GCA_964606405.1 uncultured Francisella sp. | reverse complement strand
CTTATATACACCTGTTAACCAATCGTAAACCGCTATGCCTAGAGTAAAAAAGGGAGTAGCATTACCCGCTAAAACATACCCCTCAGGGTCCCTGTAACTTAATGTTTGCATTTATAAAACGACTGACTTCATTGGTGATCACTTTCTATACCTAGGCTTTTATTGCGGTGAGTGAAACGCTGCCGTTATGCAACCCTTGGAACACCCCATCCAATCTGTCTGCCACAATTTCAAGCTTGCGATACCCTGTTAGTTGCACGACATCGATTGATTGGTACACCCTCTCGATGAGGTCAGATAGTACATTCGCTTTTGGTGCTACAAGGATCACGTCAATAGCAATTTGGCGATAAGTTGTTTTTAAGAGAGAACTTGCACTCGATCCTTCTTGTTTGACTACCGATGATGAGTACATCACTAATCCTTTTCCGCTGTCGGTAATGCGCTCGAATGCATCATCATCAGAGACGTAGCTGAGTACATCAATACCCATAATCTGAGATAGTTGCTGGGATAGTTGTTGTTCAATGTCTAACATGATTAATCCTTTAAATTACTTTTATTGTGCCCTTGTTGGCGGTAAGTCCTGATTTAATAATGCGGATGAGTTGTGCGCTCGCCGCTTCAACGGTGACATCTGCAAGCTTCTCCATCCATGGCCCTTTTATTTCGTCAAAAGTGTCCTGCATGTCAAAACGCTTTTGATATGGTTTAAGCGATCGATAGAAGCGAAACTCAGGGATCGCATGATTGGTTTTACGGTCGCGAAAGTAAATACCAGCCTTAAGGCCTAATGTTTGCGCTTTACCAACGCCTGAGTGCTGGACAACAAACCAGCCGCCTCCCTCTTGCTTGCGTGTTTTGTCTCTTGTTTGGCGCGTTGAATTGGCGTCATATCCGCTTTTCCAATGCAATTCAAGATAACTCATGATCTTGTTAACGTGCCCAGGCTTAACGTTGCCATTGGCATCGACAGGACAGAACATAGTAGGAACGGCATACCAACCACTAGGCAAGATCCCAGCCTTTTGTAGCGCTCTCTCTAACCCTGAATTTGGCCGTTTTCCTCCAGTAAAGTGATGCCCTAACACGTTAATCGGTGGCGTACCGCCGTAGTTACCTGTTTTAATTTGCAGCACGGCGGTGTTGTCGTTGTCGGTGCTTGCCGGTATGACTTGCAAGCCTTTCAACGTCCATGCTTTAGGGCGATCAAAGCTTGCGCCCATTTGCTCTTGAAGCTTTTTGTTGACTGCCCAAGCCATCGATGTCAGCACGGGGTTAATGCGCTTCTGAATGGCGAAGTCTTCATCTGATAATCTGGACATTAAATTCTCCTTTTGTTCTTACGTCTAACCGTCCTACCTTGAATGGTGATGAATAAATATGTGATTGTGTACGCGCACACACGTAACGCGTAACGCCTGTGTGTGTGCACGATTCGTTAAATACGCAAGGTTGGACGAGGTTGGACGAGGTTGGACGGTTGGACGGTTGGACGGATGGACGGATGGCGTAATGACGGGCTTTGAAAGCCATACAAGGCAGGACGGCTGCTGGGACGTGCCGGGACGTTTAGACCCCAATATACCCCTTGCTTGAGCTTGCGCTATGCGCAACTCTTGCCGATCGTTATCACGATTAACCGATACGCTTTCCGTAAATAAGGCGACTTGGGCGCAAATAGGTTTCTCCTGTCGTGGGTACGTTACCCGACCAGCTCGCATCCTACCTTTGCCCACGCCACAGGCACAGTTTCTCCACAGGGATAACCGTCGTTGTCCCCACGTTCGCGTCTGTTGGCTGTGACTTTGTCTAAACACTGTCATGATGATGGTTAATCTTTCGTAATAAGTTGTTGATGATTAAAATAACTCTTCGACAAACGAAGAAACCTTAATGGGATCAATAGTCACACTTTCTAAATAAGCACTCACTGCTGCCAAATCACTAAAATCAAGCTGATCTGTTCTCATTTTCACCAGCAGTGCATCGCGGATTTGTACAAATACAGCTGGTATTTGTGACTGGACATGCTTGTTAATAACCGTCGTAGCTAACTTATTAACCGGATGTTGATTTGCTTTGCTCATTTTTTCTCCTGTGGACGAACATAAACCCATTCTCTTTCGCCACTACCACGACGCTTACGCTCCCAGCCAAGACGCGCCATAATGTTGCCCACAGCCGTTGCTAGGCTACGCATATTGTCTATCTTGCTGACTTCGGTATCTAAAGCGCCACCGATGATTTCTAATGAGGTAAATTCTGTTTTAGCCAGTTGTACTAAATCGTTTAGCCATAGGCGAACGGCAATTTCTCGAGGGTCGGCAATTTCGCGTGCTTCCTGTTCTGGTCTAAAGTATTCGTTTTCCTCTTCTCGCGTTGGCCACCAGTTCTCACCTGCATTGAATCGATGCAAAGCTTCAGCAAACAACTGATCACGCATAGCTGGCAATTCATGTGTTGGCAAATCGCCTTCATAGAATCCTGTTTTAACTGGCCAGAAACGACGGTTGCCGGTCACATCCTTAAAGTATTCGCTTTGGTTGGTCGTTCCCGCAAAAATCGTCTGGCGTGGGCGCTGTACAGTCCGACGACCATATGGCTCTCTGTAGTTGTCTTCTTGCGAGGAAACAAATGACTTAATCTGCGTCGCATCTTTTTTATTGAAACTGTCGAGTTCGGCAATTTCTTGCAGCCATACGCCCTGAATGTTTTGATAACTGTCTTTATTACCAAGATCGAGCGTGGTATCAGAGAACCAATCGCCGCCCAAGATGCGCAAGGTAGTTGATTTACCCTTACCCTGCTTACCTTCAAAGATAATCATGTGATCAAGCTTGCACCCAGGGCGCATCACACGCGCCACCATGCCCAATATGAAGTATTTGCCAACCAAACGCGTATACGGCTTATCTTCAGCAGCCATAAAGACGGCAAGCCACTTATTCAACCGATCAGTACCATCCCAAGATGGCAAGGCGTTTAAGTAGTTGCGAATGGGGTGATAGCTGTTTTCCATTGCTGCCATCGTCACCGCATGGGTGATATTGACTGTGTTACCAATAACCAAACCATATTGCTTCGATAGCCAGTTACCTAGTTGGTAGTCGTTATGATCCGACCATGTTCCCTTGATATTGAGCGGATTTGCTTTGACGGCTTCTATGCGACCCGTAAAATCGTTGTAAGCAATAACGCCTTGCCAGTGTTCATCATGCTGTAATATGGTGAAAATGTTGTCACGCGCTGGTAGGATTGCGCCTGTTTTTGGGTTTCTGAATAGGCTTGATTCCCAGTCGTTAGCAACGGCAATTGGCTTGCCCGCGTCAGCGTTAGCTTGGAGTGTATAGGGTTTTGCCAGTGCCTTGATAAGCGTTGGTAAGTTAATGCTGTCATCGACATCAGCTGCATCAAAGCCAGCTTCCCAGTCTTCTTTTGGTTGCATCCAAAATAGCTTACAGCCCAATGCTGACAACTTATCAGCGATGGCTTTCATTGCATCTAAGCCTGCAACATCATTGTCTGGCCACAAGATAACCTTACGCCCTGCTAATGGTTGCCAGTCTGTTTTATCAATGGCTTTAGCACCACCGATCCAAGTCGTTACTGTTAACGCCTCACCATCGGTGCGAATGCTACCAGCCTCAGCCGCTTTCTCACCTTCGACCAATAAAACAGTGTTACTTGTCGCAAGAACATGATGCAAACCAAACAATGGGCGTGGTTCATCGAACCCCTTCCAACGCCACTCACTGTGTAACCTATCTGGTGATTGCCATAACGTCAGCGGCAATATCTCTTTGCTGCCGTCAGACTTAGTAAAACGCCAGATATAGCCTAAAATGTCGCCATCCTTGGTATGGTATGCCCACGTATTGCTAGGGATGCCACGTTTGTAATGTGCTGTCGGTGCTGTTGGTGATTGATCGCTCACGGCGACTTGTACCCAATCAGCATACTTTTCTTTGGTTTGTTGCGCTTTAACGGCCTGTGGTGATTTTGTTGGTGGTTGTTCTTGCTGAATATTGAGCAACTCAGCCAACTTAATCACGGCTTCTTTATTGTCGTTAGCGCAAAACAAATAGGCGTACAAGCTAATTAAATCACCACCTTTATCGCTGGTAGCAAAGTCAGCCCACTGCCCTGTGCGCAAATTGATGCTGAAAGAACCAGACTTACCATCGGCACGCGTTGGGTTAAGGCTTTTGTATTCGTTACCTTCCTTTTTACCCTGTGGCAGCCATTGTTGGCAGTAGCCAAGAACATCGCCATTCAACGTATCTTTAATCGCTTGTACGCTCATTATTCTGCGATCTCTTTGATGCGGGCAAGCATGGTGTGCATCGCTTGCTCGACACCACTAATCATTTGTTTGATGTTCTCTAACTCACGCGAGGTAATACGACCGTCGCTAAGTGCGTCATCGACTGCCTTGCCCACATCGCCATTGGTACGCCATACACGAGTGACCAGCTCAAGGATTGCTGAGTCGCTTGCTGGCATATCGAAGGCAACAGGAACAAGCACATAGCCGTGATGTTGTGCTAACGCCTGCAAGATACGGTGGTCGCCAGTCATGGTCATCATCTTGTCGGCTTCGATTAGCGTTAGGTGATGGCTGGTGCTGTTTGGATTAACTTTGTTGCGCAATACCGCTGGCACGATGCTCATGCGTGGTCCTAAGCTTTCGCTGCCACCTGGGTAGTCGTGGACGGTGGCGTACATGCTATCTTTGATGTTCATGTGTGTTCACCTCTGATTCAATCGGACGTTGTTGTTGATTGATGTACATGGCATAATCAACAATCCAAAAAAAGGAGTTAATCATTATGTCTTTAGGAGATTTTCGGTCGGTATTCATGCCGTACTGCTTAAAAAAACAAAGCAATGGTAAATATGCTGTTTTGAATCGAGAATACAAGCCAGTTGGGTTTTTCACCACAAAGCACATCAAATATGATGACTTCCCTGTTTTAGTAGAACTGTCTGGAATTGAACCTGCAACAGCAGCCAAGCTATCATGGAACAATAGCGAAAATACAGATGAAATATTCCTGTATAACGATGGATCCAATCCTAATAACAGCGATAACGACATGAAAAACTACCTTGAAAAACTAAAAACTCTGGCAAAACTTAAGATCAAGCAAGACTGATCTGCTTCATTGTCTCTTCGAAATTAATAGCGCCAGCTATATTAGGTACGTTGGTTAATGCCAACGTACCATCTTCCAGCTCATCCACTCCATTCCAACCTTCAACAATTTTAGATAGCTTGAAATGCTTTGCAATAACCTGCGCATTGCGTGTCTTGCCACATCCTTGTGGTCCGTAAATAATGATGGTACTCATCCGTTCACTCCTTCTGACATTGGACGTTGTTGTTGATTTGATTCGCTGGCATCATTGGCTTCAAACAGTTCGCGCGGGTAAATGTCTGGGCGAATTTCCCATAATGGGACGCCAAATGCTGAGTTGATTTGCTGAGAAACCTTAGCAGAAGGCTTAACACGCCCTGCTTTCATATTGCTTGCGTAGCTATTAAGCGACCCTAAAAGCGCTGCCAGTTCGTTTGTTGGAATGTCGATTAGTTTTTTCATGCTTCCTAGTTTATCTAAAAGGTAAACATAAAACAAGAAAATGTTTATCTTTTTTGTCGTTTACTAAAAACATAAACACCAATAAACTTAGACTTAACAAAAGGATTGGTTATGGACATGCATCAAATAAGGCTTTTAAACCTTGAAAGCCTGATAAAAAAACAGGGTAGTGCTGCAAAAATTGCAAACCTAATCGGTTCTTCTCCAACGGTTCTGAGTGTAATAAGAAGCGATAAGCACCCAGATAAAAACATGGGTGGTGGCATGGCTCGCAGAATCGAAGATGCGCTATCACTTCCCCACGGTTGGATGGACAGGCTACATGAAAATGACTCGGCAGAGACTATTGCCAGTGTGCCTGATAGCGTTACAACTATGGATGAATTAGAGCAACAAGTCTTAGCCATTATGAAACAACAATCACCAGAGCAAAAAGAAGCGCTGCTGGAAATTGCAAAAACACTTAATAAGATGAGTTAATGCATGTCAATTGAAGCGATCAGACAGCAAATAGCAAACGGCAAACTCAAGATTAACGTACCAATAACAGTGGTTGAAACAGGTGTGCTTGGTGATGCAGAATACCGCATTCAAACGGGTGTTAACCCTGAACTTGCTGTCTGGTGCGATACCCATTGGAAATATTTTTTCGATAGCATTATCGATCGGTTAAAACAAATGCCACCTGAAGAGCGCATACAGGCAGCACAAGGCTTACAACTTGGAAGCTATTATTGGAACTGGTTTGATAAGTCGCTTCATTTAAAAGACGAAAGTAAGGTTTGGTTTTTTATGCTCGTCGGACAAGAAGTGCAGGGAATCTGTGTGATTAGCCACCCTTCTGGTGCAAAATTAGAGGCTGGTGAGGTTTTTTACATAGAGTATCTTTCATCTGCACCTTGGAACACGCCTAACCCTCTTGCGCCAAAACGCTATACTGGCATTGGCACGACATTGATGCAGTGTGCGATCAATTATGGCGTTAATACCCTAAAATTAAAATATGGATTTAACCTGCATGCTATTAGCCAAGCGGAAGGGTTTTATGAGAAAATAGGGATGAAGCATATCTCAGAATACGACAAAACCGAATCAACAGGTGCTGTGCTAAAGTTTTACGAAATTACAGCAGAAGCAACCAGAGCATTGATACCGTCATGAATAAATTAACAGCCTTATTGGATGATTTTAGCGTTAACAGTCACGATGACGGTTACTCGCTGGAGGATGCCATTAATCAGCGCAATCTTATCGCCGAGCATGCCAGCGCGATACCGAAGCGAGCAATAGAGGCTAAGGGCTGGAATCTCAGCAGCCTTTCTGCCAATTATATTCAATCACAAACACTCTATCGAAAAAATGATACAGCGAGCAACGCAAAGCTGGCACTTTGGTTGGCAAGGTCTCAAGAACAGGCGAAACAGTTTTATATCGATCACAGTAGCATGCCTGACTTTGCAGGACTTTCTAAAGCAGATGTAAAAGAAATCGCACAACTGAGTGTGCATGAAGATATTTTTGCCGAACTTCCCGAGATTCTTGCGCTTAAAGGCATTATTCTGGTTTATGTTCCTGCCCTAGAAGGGAGCAAAATTGATGGTGCAAGCTTTTTATTAGCAGGAAAAATACCTGTTATTGCTCATGCTGTCCGATTTAATCGTCTGGATAATTTTTGGTTTACGCTCATTCATGAGTTGTCTCATGTTTGCTTGCACTTTGCGCATCTTTCTACCCCCATTGTCGATGAAGACGTTTGGCATGATGATACTGAGTCGCCATTATACGACATGGAAATAGAGGCGGATCGGTTGACTCGGTTTAGTTTTATACCTGCTACTGAATGGCGCACAACGCCAAGAAGGCTAGAAAAGATAGAAAGCATTACTGAAATTGCTGATCGAAATAAAGTTCACCCAGCCACAATTGCAGGTCTTATTAGGCACGCATCGAATGACTATACGTTGTTTAATGAGTTGGTTCACTCTGTAGATGTTCACGGGATGATATTAAGTTAATGCCGATAGACTATACGCCATTTTTAAAGCTAAAAAAACAAGAAGTAACTGCATTAAAAATGCTCGATAGTGACTGGCATTCATTATTAGTGCCATTTTTCGATTTCCCTGCTAAAGAAGATACCACGAAGCCGTGGGACTATGCTGAAAAGTCTGTTGAAATGGCAAGCTATGTAACAAAACATATTCCTAATATTTCAAGATTTTACCTAGATGCTTTTGATGTAGAAGACCATATTGTCCAGGGAAAACACAACTATCTTTATTTGCTAGAAAAGTTTAACAACTTTGATGTGATACCCGTTACTGGTCCAGATAGAACAGACGATCATTTACAATCTATTCGTGCCTTTATTCATCAAAAAACCTCTCCTAGCATTGCTATCGGTTATCGGGTAACCGCAGATGACTTTATTAGTTTTAATGCCACAAAAGATGAGGTTGCCGATTCTTTAGACGGGCTGATTAATGACTTGTTTACAGAAATTCATTTAATTATAGACTGTAGGCTTATTGCTTTTTTGAAGTCTAAAGTGATTGGCGATATGGTGAAACAAATCGCCAATTATATTGTTAAATTTACACACGCCTATCCTGTCAGCAAGGTCATTATTGCGGGGTCGATGATTCCTGTTTCTTTGGCTTCTTTAGTGAAGGCAAATGCCCATGGATGCATAGATCGCTATGAAATTGCCATTTATGAAGCCGTAAAGCAGCACTTTCCTACAGATTATTGTATTCAGTTTGGCGACTATACGACAGTATCGCCAGAGTTCGCTGAGCCCAATGAGCAAAGCTCTAAAAATGCGACGAGTAAGTTCGTATACTCTCACAACAAACAACAGTACATTTGGCGCGGCACTAAGGTTATCGGTCCGCCATCTAAGCAGCATCTGTACAACGAACATGTGCGAGACATGATTGCTTTGTCTCCAACCATTTATCGCGGACAAAGCTATAGTTGGGCTGATGATGAGTTTTTTAATAAACAGCATGCTCGTGATGGGTTTTGGATAAACACCATTAATAAATTCCTGATTAATGCCCATATTAGCTATATGTTACGTACTTATAATCATTAGCTATTTGCAGCTTGTGGCGACAACCAAGAATAGCGGCAATTCGTTTACTGATTTCTAACTTCTTATTATTTTCTGCAATCATGGCCGATAAATCGGCGCGATTTCGGCGCATATCCTTTGGTTTTGGAGACTCTATCAACTGTAATAGTTCGTCTTTCCATAGCGCATAAAGCGCGATAGATGGTTCGAACTCTGGGTTAATTTTATCTTTTCGTACCTGCCTTAAAACAACATCACCATTCGATGAAATCCTTGCCAACATAATACCCCAATAAGGCGGAGCAATAGAAATCGCCTTCGCCAAATGGTTTTCTGTGGTTACAAGCGTAATTCGTCTAAATGCCTTATTGTAATGAATCCCCTGCTCTAAAATCCGCGCAACCTTATCTGTCTCGCCTTTAATCTCGTAACAATGTGCCTCTTCGCGTAAAGTCACTACATCGGCAATAGCACTACTACCGCATACATGCAGCTCTTGCATAATCTCGAATGCCGCTAGCCCAGACTGCTCAAACTTGGCAATCAGTGCTTGACGAATGGCTTGATCGTTAAGTGTTTTCATGCCGCTCATTTTACTTGCTTCCTATCTTAATCGCTATCTTGAACTGTCAAACAACTGTGTTTAACGCGCTTTAAAACATAGTTTACATAAATCACGATAAAATAGTTTATCTTTTTTGTAATTATTTTGTTGACTTTATATTTATCTTTTGGATAAACTACATCTAAGCCAACCAAGGCACTCTTTAACAACTAGGACAAACCACTAGCGATATGCCCAACAGCCTCTCCGCTATGTTTGCGTGCGACACACTGAGCACGTTAAGACTGTCAGTGTGATCCATCCCCAGCACCTTAACCAGTGCCTTAGCCCGCGCTCCTTGCGGGCTTTTTTTAATACGAATGGGTACTTGAGCACCCTGCTGTGTGCCCTTCGGCAGGCGAAATCGCCACGGTATCCATTCTTATTTAAAACAAACACTGAGGTCTTTATGAGCGAACAAGTCCAAAAATGCGTCAACCGTGCCACGCCTAATTGGGTGAAGCAACGCGAGCATGACCAAGCGTTAGACGCTGCGAACAAGGCGGTATTGGTAGTGGCAGCGCTGGCTTTTGCTGGGTTTGCCTTTGTGAATACGATTTATTAACAACCCCTCGCAGCCATGCGTTAAATGACACAACCTAACCAAATATAGGAGACATTAAATGTCAGAACAACAGATTGAAGCAGAAATCCAAGCTAAAGGATTAAATGCACCTCGACTAACGCCAGACTTGATTGACTCAGTTATTGTTGGTGAACAGTACCATGTGTTTGAAGGTACAACACTAACAGTATGCTGTTTGCATTTACGCAACGGATTCACCGTTACAGGGGAAAGCGCGGCTGCATCACCTGAAAACTTTGATGCAGAAATTGGTCGTAAAATCGCGCGTCAAAATGCTCGAGATAAGATTTGGATGCTTGAAGGGTATCTATTGCGCTCAATTCTAAGCGGAACTGTTACGGCTGCATAACAGCATAGCTGCCAGCAATGGCAGCACTAACACGCATGACTATTGTGAGACATAGGCTGTGAAACCCAATAGCTATGATGGATGCTACGAAACCAGCCATTACGGGGTTATTCAACACCAGTAGTCAGCCGTGTTGTTTTTCGCTAATAAATAATATACGATGTTATTGCATTTATTAATAAAAACTTATGAGGCATATTTGATGAATAACAGAGAAAATCCTTTAGCTGTTTTGTTTCTTGTTGGAGCCGCTATAATTCTTTTTGTAATTTATAAGATTTCAGGGGTATTTGGGGTTGATGTGCAAACGGCTGCGGAACTACTGAAATATTCTGTGGTGACCATTATTACATCTGGCGCTGTATGGTTCCTTACTAAAAATCTCCATTTTGCCATGATAGTTTTACTTGTTGGTCTTGCTTTTTCATTTTATCCAGTATTAGATTATTGGTCGATCAAAGACTCTCCGTTTAAAGATATTTATGGATCAAATGGTGAAAATTCTATCTGGTATGCGTCTTGGTGGTTCAAAACTATAATTGTTACCATTCCATCATTAGCTTACTGGTATTTTTTTATCAGAGAAAAGTAATACTACTAACTACAACATAGTCCCCTATAAGCCCTCCTCGTGAGGGCTTTTTTATTGCCTAAAGGAAACCAATATGATTACCAATCAAATCTTAAAAGCACTACTCGATAACGTAGCACTAAGTGAAAAAGACGGCTTAACGTTCAAAGAGATCCAGTCATGCACGACAGAAGCGTTCACGGTCAAAGTGCTGCAATCCATGCGTACCGACGGACTAATCAACAACGCCATGAACAGAAGCGTGAATGTATGGTGGCTAACCGCTAAAGGTGCTGATGCGGCATTAGCAGGCGTTGAAAGCACCAAGCCAACTACTGATCAAGAACCACAATGTCCCGCCAGCGTTGGTGGTGACATCGATCCAGATAAGCATACCGATGCTTTTATGGTCGCACAATCTAACGATGCGACAATTACTCACTGCAAAACCGCGCAAATGGCAGCAAATTTATCCGAGGCAAACCAAATCATTAGCGCGCTCGAGAGCCAAATTAAGCTACTCACAAGCAAGCTAGAGACCGAAAGCACCTATCGTGAGCTTAAAGAACCAGTCGGTTACCTACTTGGCGACTCAATCGGTAAAAACCCAGAGCGACCGCTACAGCTATACAGCGAAAATGATGCACTTATGGCAATCGGATCGATTGAAAAAGCTAAAACAATCGGCGAACAATCGTGCCTAGAATCAGCTTACGACTTTGCTGTGTATGCACTGGTACCTGTCGGTCATTTTAAGAGCCGCCAAGTGGTTGATTGGGTTGGTGCGTGATGGCAAGCAAGCAAAGTTATCGCGACCTTGAGCGCGAGATAAAACGCTTAACCGAAAAGATGCGACTAATTCAATCTGCATCGATAAAGGCTGCAGAAGAATTGACGGGCATTATGGCGAAGAAAGAACTTGCCGTGCTGATGCTTGAATCGGTCAACGAGCAGGCAGCAAACAGCCATATAACCAAAAACGAACTATTCCAATGGCGACTGCGTTGGAACGCCTTAAAAGGCGACGACACACAAGAGCCAACGCTGGAACAGACGCAAAAAGCTTTTGCTGAAATTGGCGTAAACAATGTTGCTGCAACCTACCAGGACATCTACGAAGCGCAAGAAAAAGCCGTGTCTGAGATATTGCTTGCCTATGTGTTAGCACTGGAGAAAATTGGATGACGTGGACACTCGTATTTTTATGGCTATCGAGCGGTGAAGCGCATGAACACTTAACGGAGCAAGCGAAATGATTGAGCATAATCGTTTTTTTCGACCAATGACAGAAAGTGAAAAGAAGAAAAATGATTTTATGCGCGGACTGCTGCATAACGTCACATACCCATACCCGTTGATATGCCCACGACGTACATTGCTATCGCTATGCGTCAGCGCAGTGATCAATAAAACACCACAACCATCAATGTGCGCGAATCTGTTCGCTATTGAGCGGAGCGATGTAAAAGTATGAGCATCGACATAAAAGCACTGGCAAAACAGATTGCAACACAGGACAACTGTTACACCGCTGACCCTATTTTCGTTGTGTTTCAGAAGCGTGAAATTGTTGTTGATGGCGATTATGGATATTCCCGCGAAGCGTTTATCGACACTGACGCTGCCGAAGACAGCGAAGTAACGGACGAAACAAAAATCAATCGCTTGCAATTGCTTGAAGATAATTGCCGACTGCCAGACCGCTATAAAAAGGTTTATCTACAGTCGATTGACAAATTCGTTACCGCTTGCTTCACCGAGCAGGGTGCAAACGACTACATAAAAGCTTGTGGTCACAGACTGAATAAGCCTTTTACTTATGCTGATAGCCTGCACCGCAACCGCGAAATGATCGGATTACGTGAGTACATTTTGAGCAATAGGGAGCAATAAAAATGCAAGTTCGTCGACCTAATCTCGAGCAAGAATATCATCGTTTAAAGGCATTACACCCAGAGTGGCGTGATGAAAAAATCATGAACACAGCAAAGACTAATGTTACTGGTCCTCGCCAAAAGCCGCTTATTGGCTTTGAAAAGCCGAAGCGTACAAATAAGAAACTGATGCACGCTGTTGATGCGGGCACGTTCCCAGACGGTAGAGATTGCGCACACTTTATTTGCTCACGCTGCGGGCATGATGATGGCTGGTCAGGAGTAACAATGACGGTCGCAAAACGTGGCATACCATGCCCTAAATGTAATGGAGAGAAAGCATGAAAATTCGTTACGAGTTTGAAGAAAAAGACATCAGCAATGCTGGTTGCGGTTTGTATTTGGTTTTAAATCGACATGATCCTGATTCACGTTTTAACGTTTTGAGCATAGCCTATATTCTTGGTTTTTATCATGACGAAAACACTAAGCAATACACCATCACATCATTAGCAGATGGAATGACGTGGGCGATTGGCGCAACGCAAGAAGAAGCAATTAAGTATCTTAATGACCATGAAGATGGCTATCGTTTAATGACAAAAAATGAAGCAATCAGAGCGATTGAGGAAAACGCATCTAATCGTTTCATGAAAGCGCTAGGCGTAGGAGTTAAAGAATGACCCAACCAAACCCCACCCAGAACACTGAACACATTAGCGTCGCTGTAAAGCGCGAGCTATTCCGATTCAATAGCAAACAGGAATGGATTAATAAAGGGCGACAACGGTACGCGAACTGCGGTGTTGATCGTGATTACCGCATCGCTATCGACGTAAAAGGTAACGTAGTGCAAATTGGGCATTGCTTTGACAATGCAGAAAAGAAAGGACTATACCCGATTGTTGTGTATGAGTTAAAAACCAACTGGAGTGATGAATAATGCAAGAAGTTAAAATTAAAAAGCTGCACCAAGACGCTATCGTTCCAACATATGCAACAGATGGATCTGCTTGCTTTGACTTATACGCGATAGAAAGCGACTTTATTGTCGGTGGTAATAAATCAATCATTGGAACAGGGCTTAGTTTTGAAGTGCCAGAATGTCACGCCATGCTTATTTTCAGCCGTTCTGGACATGGGTTTAACCATGGAGCTCGTTTAAGTAATTGCGTTGGGGTTATCGACTCTGATTATCGCGGTGAGGTTAAAGTATCCCTGCATAATGACTCAAATCGTCATTTTTCTGTGGTCGAGTTAGACCGAATCGCGCAGGCGATGATTATTCCTATTCAGCAAGCGAGTTTTACCGTTGTTGAAGACTTGAGCGAAACAGCTCGTGGCTCTGGTGGGTTTGGTTCAACTGGACATTAAACAACTCACAACCTAATCAACAGAAACTGTGGATAATTTATGAACCAATTAAGCCAAAAAACAGATGCCGAGCGCAAAGCGATTGCTGCAAAAGCAGTGGCAACACGGCATCAAAACATTCGTGAGCGCGAAGCACAAAAGCAATCAAATGCCGAACATGCTGCACGGTTAAAACTTAAAATACCAGAGCTAGAAGCGCAGGTTTTGGTACTAGAAAGCAAGCTTGCCAAACTAAATCACGACGATAGCATCATTAGCGCAATTTCTGAAATAACGGGCGATGTGTTGTTTCGGGAGTCGCAAATTGTGGCAAAGTCGATGCCTTGGTCAAGAATCGTTGGTGTGTACTTTTTAATCAAGCACGAAAAAGTTGTTTATGTTGGCCAGTCGAACAGCCTATTTACCAGAATTTCACAGCACGACAATAAAGACTTCGACCATTATGCCTTTATTCGCTGTGAAAAATCGCAGCTCGATCAACTCGAATCGCTGTACATCCATTTGCTACAACCAGAACTTAATTGCGATACAGTAAATGGCGGAAAAATAGCCCCGATTAGCCTGCATAAGCTACTTGAAATAAATCACGGAGATAGTCATGGAAGACCTGGAACTCGTAACCGTTAAAGAGGTTGCCGAAATGCTAAAATGCACCCCTAAGCACATTTATAGCCTTGTCAAAAGAGGAAAATTCCCAGCGCAAGTTAAAATAGGCGATGCTTCTCGCTGGAAACTATCGGAAGTTAGAGACTGGCTTAACGGTCTTTTTGAACAACGCAGACAAGCAGCCTAGCACTTTACACCCCACCAACCCTAGGCTATACTAACCCCACGCTGCAAATTCAGCGTCAGGATGTGCAAGTCTTGGTTGTATAGGGTGTAGAAAACACCCCTTTATGGGGTTTTGTTGTTTTTGCACCGTCCATTCTATGAGTGGGCGTATTGGGGAAGCCTTCGGGCTTGCTGATTCCTATACTCAGTCTTGCACACCCCGATACGTCTGCTCACCTAATTGTGCAAGATTAGTGAGTAGATTCTTAACTTAGTATAGGAATCGACATCATGACAACTCAAATCATCCCCTTTCAGTTCAATACTGCATCCGAAATTCGTACCGTACTCATCAATGATGACATTTGGTTTGTTGCCAGCGACATTGCCAAGGCATTAAGTTACGAAGAAGCAAATAAACTTACTCGTATGCTAGATGAGGATGAGCAGGGTCGCCACATTGTGGAGACCCCCTCTGGCGACCAAGAAATGAACATCATCAACGAATCGGGTTTATACCATGCCTTAGTCAAAAGCCGTAAGCCAGAAGCCAAGCCCTTTCGCAAATGGGTCACAAGCGTGGTACTGCCCAGCATTCGCAAAACAGGCAAGTACGAGCACACCACCACAGCAGAGCCGACGATCAACTCAAAGCAGTATCACGAACTGAGCAACACCATCGGTCAAATCATGCTTGCATGGTGCTTCGATAATGGCGACCGCGAAAAGGTTGTTAACTCGATTCGTTTAACGTTTAACGTCCAGCACTTAAAAGACCTGCCAGCCAGCCGATTTGAAGAAGCCATGGCATTGGCACATAAAACCAAGGATATGGCATATGAGTGCCTAATCGCCATGAATGAGTTTAAGGAAGCGATGATTAAAGAAGTTGTCATGGGTGGCGCACCACACACTGGCATCATCGTGCGTAAGTACAAGCAGAAGTTTGGCGCTATGCCAAAACAAATTAACTGGGTAGAGATGTCGAAAGCTGTCGGCATTCTCAATTAAAATCAAATCGTGGTTTGAAAACCTCGGGGCACAAGGTGGTCAGACTATTTGACCACCACGCCATTAATTCACTCCTTTGACCAATCATTAACGAGTGATTGTAAGATGCGCTTGTTTTTGTACCAGTGGCATGCGCCAATTGCATTTCAATAATATCGTGATCAAAACCAGCCTCATGTAACCAGGTCGACGCAGTAGCCCTAAAATCATGGCTAGTGACCTCCCCATACTCATGCCCAGTAGCATACCGAAGCGCAGCATTAATCGTGCTACTTCCCATCGGTTTACGCTTATCAACCCCAGGGAAAACATGGCCCCATTTATAGGTGATTGGCTTAATAGACTCTAGCAGTGTTATGACCGCATCTGACAATGGGACAATGTGCGCCCGCTTCATTTTCATTTTAGCCGCTGGCACCCGCCACAGCTTCTCATCTAAATCAATCTCATCCCATCTTGCGTTAATCGCTTCTACCGACCTGCAAAACGTTAGTAACTGGAATAAGACCAGCTCACGCGTCACCCATCTCCCACTATACTCATTTAATTCGCACAGTAGCTTGCCTATTTGCTGCTTTGATAATGCCTTTGCATGTTCTGTTGGTGGCTTTTTAACGTATCCCTCTAAAGGACTGGCTGGATCAGTTTCGCAACGCAAACTAACCACGCCATATCTAAACGCCTGCGAAATAATCTGTCTCGCCTTAATTGCTGTAGACTCTTTCCCTGCCGCTTCCAATTCTTTAAGTACTCCCAGCACATGCGCTGGTTTGACATTTTTTACAGGAATACTGCCTAATACTGGCAAAATATGGTGCTTGGCAATTGAATTGATATTCAGTAATGTCCGATCAGATTTACCTTTCAAACTTGCAATGTAATCAGTTAATAGGCATTCAAACAAATCAGAACCAACATCAATGCGCTCGACTTTTTTAACGCGCTTTTCAATGTTTGGATTGATGCCTTGCTGCACCAATGATTTGGCGTATGCCATTTCTGCACGAGCCATTGCCAAGGAAACATCAGGGTATTTTCCTATAGAGTAGATATTCTCTTTTTTGTTGAATCTGAATCGGTAGATCCATAGCCTTGATCCATTCGTTTTAATGAGCAACGACAGCCCACCGCTATCGGACAGTCGGTAGTCTTTTTCTAATGGCTTCGCATTACGGCAGTGAGTATCTGTCAGCATGTGGGTATCGGCCCCTTTGTGTGGGTATCGAACAAACAATACCGTTAAAAACTACCCACAATTATACCCGCTTTTTTTGGTGCTGCTTGGTGTATTTGGTTACAAATAGTAACAACAAAAACAACAAACCCCGCATTGTAGCGGGGTTTCGGTTACATATAGTAATCTACAGTAATCATTGGTGTTCTTCGTGACGCATTTGCGGGAATAAAAGAACATCACGAATCGAAGGCGCATCAGTGAGCAACATCACTAAAC
>CAZSGH010000049.1:0-17372 GCA_964606405.1 uncultured Francisella sp. | reverse complement strand
ATGCCAGCTGATTTACAATCAGTCCCCTTTAGCCACTTGGATACCCCACCAATTCCGACAATGATACGCAATTGATAGAACCGGGTCAAGCACTATCTTATAAAAAAACCAGATTTTCGCCTTGTACATCTACTTTAATCTCGGCACCTGCAACATATCGACCCTGCAATAACTGCATAGCAAGACTATTTTCGAGATGTTGCGAAATGGCACGTTTGAGCGGACGTGCGCCATAAATAGGATCAAAACCTAGCTCACCGAGCAAATCCATGGCCGCGTCGCTGATTGTTAAGGTTAAATCACGCGCTTTAAGTCTTGCTTGCAAACCTGCCAATTGAATCCCCACAATATGACGAATCTGTTCACGACCCAACGGGTGAAAGACTATGCTTTCGTCGATACGATTAATGAACTCGGGACGGAAATGCCCACCAACCACTTCCATCACAGCAGCTTTCATACCTTCATAATCAGATTTACCCGACAATTCGGTAATAATATGGGAACCAAGATTCGAGGTCATAACAATCACGGTGTTACGAAAGTCAACCGTTCTGCCCTGCCCATCCGTTAAGCGCCCGTCATCAAGCACTTGCAATAGAACATTAAAGACATCCGCGTGTGCTTTCTCAACTTCGTCCAACAAAATGACCGAGTAGGGTTTACGACGTACCGCTTCGGTCAAATAACCACCTTCTTCGTAACCCACATAACCAGGTGGGGCACCGATGAGACGCGCAACCGAATGTTTTTCCATAAACTCTGACATATCCAAGCGAATTAAGGCTTCGTCTGTATCGAACATAAAACGCGCCAAGGCCTTGGTTAACTCCGTTTTACCGACACCCGTTGGCCCTAAGAACAAGAAAGAGGCGCTGGGTTTATTGGGATCCGACAAGCCAGCTCGTGCTCGACGAATGGCATTAGCAACTGCTTTGACAGCCTCATCCTGTCCGATAACAGAGCGTTCCAACTCATCCTCCATGCGCAGCAAACGATCTCGCTCACCTTCCATCATGCGCGCAACAGGAATACCTGTCCAACGCGATACGACTTCAGATACTTCTTCATCAGTCACTTTATTACGCAACAACTGATGTGGCACACCGCCTTCCTGCGCCTCTTCCGCCTCGGCATCTTTCAGTTGCTTTTCGAGTTCGGGAATCTTGCCGTATTGCAACTCAGACATCTTACCTAAATCACTGGTGCGACGCGCTGCCTCTAAATCCGTACGCGCTTGCTCTAGGGCTTCTTTAATATGCTTTGCACCAGCTAATGCGGCTTTTTCTTTTTTCCAGATGGTCTCTAAATCGGAATATTGCTGTTCGAGCTTGCCAATTTCTTCTTCCAAAATGGCACGACGCTTTTTGGAAGCATCGTCTTTTTCCTTTTTCAGCGCTTCACGCTCAATCTTTAACTGAATGAGGCGACGCTCTAAGGTATCCATAGACTCTGGTTTAGAGTCGATTTCCATACGAATACGACTCGCTGCTTCGTCGATTAAGCAATCGCTTTATCGGGCAATTGGCGACCACTAATGTAGCGATGAGATAATGTCGCGGCAGCAACAATT
Source organism: uncultured Francisella sp. (assembly GCA_964606405.1). GTDB lineage: Bacteria > Pseudomonadota > Gammaproteobacteria > Thiomicrospirales > Thiomicrospiraceae. The sequence goes on along the minus strand of CAZSGH010000049.1, from coordinate 15,799 downwards.
GCGGGATCAGTAATTTGTACACCGTGATGCACTTCGTACTTTTCTTTTAAGCCGCGTAAAATAGCGATGGTATCCTCAACACTTGGCTCATCAACCTGTACTTTTTGGAAGCGACGCTCCAATGCTGCATCTTTTTCGATATACTGGCGGTATTCATCTAATGTCGTTGCACCGATACAATGCAACTCACCACGCGCAAGCGCGGGTTTGAGCATATTGCCGGCATCCATAGCACCATCAGCTTTACCAGCACCGACCATGGTATGAATTTCGTCGATAAAAAGAATAATCTGCCCTTCTGCCTTACCGACTTCTTTTAATACTGCCTTTAATCGTTCTTCAAAATCGCCACGAAACTTTGCACCCGCCAACAACGCTCCCAAATCAAGCGACAAAACACGCTTATTACGCAAGCCTTCAGGCACTTCGCCATTAACGATACGTTGCGCTAACCCTTCGACAATGGCAGTTTTACCGACACCTGGCTCACCGATAAGCACAGGGTTATTTTTGGTGCGACGCTGCAATACCTGAATAGCGCGACGAATCTCGCTGTCTCGTCCAATCACAGGGTCAAGCTTGCCCGCTTCGGCACGCGCGGTTAAATCTAAGGTGTATTTGTCTAATGCTTGACGGCTTTCTTCAGCATTCTGATCTTTCACGGTTTCGCCTCCACGGATTTGAGTTAGGGCTTGGGTAAATTTTTCTTGCGTCAAACCTGCTTGACGCAGCGTATCAGCAAGGCTGTCTTTACTGTCGAGCAAAGCTTCAATAAATAACTCGCTGGCAATGTAAATGTCGCCATGCTTTGTGGCGAGTTTTTCCATTTGGTTCAACACGCGCGCCGATGCTTGCGATAAGTGAATATCGGATGTACCTTGCACCTGCGGCATTTTGGCAAGCTGTTGAGACAACGCCTGCTGCAATGGTGTCATCGCAACACCCGACAAACGCAGCAATGGCAATAATGAACTACTACTGGGCTGCGTTAGTGCCAGTAAAATATGCACTGGCTCTATAAATTGATGATTATTTTCGGACGCTAAAGACTGCGCCGATTGCAAGGCTTGCTGAAAGGCTGAGGTGAATTTATCGATTGTCATACACACGTCCTCAATGAATTTCTATTGAGTGTGTTATGGGGTCAAAATATAAAAAATTCAAGGGGCAGTGTTTACACTAACCCTTGAAAAAGGGGATGGACATTAAAAACAGAAAGACAAAAATTCAGCGCATCAAAGCGGATTGCCAAACACGTGACGTCTGTGGACGACGCTGTGTCACCGTTGTTGGCTGCAACCAACGCAACAAACCTGATATTAACTTAACCGATGACGATTGACGCTTAACGGCCTTACCAACAAACATTTGACGACTTTCAGACCAAACTAATTTAACTTGCATGACAACAACTCCAAACAAAACAACACATAATCCATTCGATAGGGAACCTCTAAAAACCTCGCTTCGCTTATTTTTAGACTTCCCAAGTTTATTTTTTGGCTAAAGGAAGAGTTTTAAATGCGTTGCATGCTATTTTCAGCAACCCCTTCCTCCAGACCTCCTACCCAATTGGGTTTTTAGAGATGCCCGATACAAATTAAACCGTCATGAGCAGTCCAAATTGCTAGACGCAAGACGCGCGCAGAACAAGAAATGTAGACAACTACATGACGCTGTTAGAGCACCGCAGCAACAACCAAGATGACCGCGTAATAGGTTTAACGGTATTTTCTCATTAACCCAACAAGCACCCCCACAATCCGCCACTCACCTTCAGGGCGAATGATGGGATAGTCGGGATTTTCTGGCTGAAGCACCCAAAACCCTGCCTCTCTGACCAAGGTTTTAAGGGTCACTTCACCCTCAATTTCAGCGATCACAATATCGCCTGCTTTATAACTGGCGGTGGTATCAATCACTACCATATCGCCATCATGAATCCCTGCGTTAATCATTGAGTCCCCTTTAACAGGAACCAATAAGCTACTGGCTGGATTGTTGATTAAATAACGATCAACCGCCATGCCGTCGGGCGCATCGCCTTCGGCAAGGCTGGGCATTCCAGCTCGTACCGCAGATTGTGTCAGCGGGCGCTCAAAAAACTTTTCTTCTGGCGCGACACGTCGATCGGGCGTTTTGGACAAAAAGCCCTCATCGACCAACCGCTTAACCAAAGCATGTACCGCCGATTTAGATGCTAAACCCAATACATCCGCCATGGTGCTATACGATGGTAAAGCACGATGATCGCGGTAGTAGTCTTGTAACTTACTCAGGTACATTAAATCTTTTTTCATGAAGCACTTCTTGCAGAACGTTTGTTCTAATTATTAACGAACGTTTGTTCTATGTCAAGCCAAAACAGAACGAAAGTTCTTATTTTTTAGTTTTAATTTTTGAGTTAAACTAAGCATGACGATTTAAAAGAGAAAAACCATGCATACAAACGAGCTATTGTCCCGTTGGCAAAGTGTAAAAACCCATATTGAACAGCTTGCTTGTCGTTATCAGCGTAAGCCCGAAACGATTCAACTCTTAGCGGTGAGTAAGTTTCATCCTGTCGACGCCATTGCTACCTTAGCGCAAGCAGGACAAATGGCTTTTGGTGAAAATTATGTACAAGAGCTGCTCGACAAAGCAAATAGCCTAAAAGAACATCCGATTGAATGGCATTTTATTGGTCCTTTGCAATCGAACAAATGCAAAGAAGTCGCCACGACGGCAACCATGATGCACAGTTTAGACAGGATCAAGCTGGTTGAGCCCTTAGCACGTTTTCGTCCTGCTCATTTGCCACCACTAAAGGTATTGTTACAAGTAAACATTGATGATGAAAGCAGCAAGTCGGGCGTACAGGGGGTTGATGAACTGTTGATCTTAGCTAAAGCGGTATTAGCGCAGGAACGACTTGAGTTATGCGGATTAATGACCATTCCTGCACCACGCAGTAACCTTGCTGAGCAATGCGCTCCTCTAGCACAGCTGCGAACACTACGCGATCAATTGGAGCAAGCTCTGAATATCACCTTACCCGAATTATCAATGGGGATGTCCGCTGATCTTGAAGCAGCAATTGCCGAAGGTGCTACAATAGTGCGCGTGGGAACGGATATCTTCGGATCGCGTCCTGTAAAATAAATTCTGAATGGAGTTTTAAATATGCTCGCAAACACACTAACGTTTATCGGCGGCGGCAATATGGCTCGCAGCTTAATTGGTGGCTTATTGGCAAATGGTGTTGCCGCTAGTCGTATTCGCGTCGTCGATCCTAATGAATCGCAACGACAATTACTGTCAAATATGGGTGTTGCGGCTTACGGCACACAAGAAGAAGCGCTCACAGGAAGTGATGTGATTGTGTTAGCCGTCAAACCGCAAGTAATGGCAAGCGTGGCACATTCCTTGGCTGCCTTTGTGAAGCAATACAAACCATTGGTGGTTTCTGTCGCCGCGGGTATTCGCTGTACCGACCTAAGTCGTTGGTTAGGTGGCGATGCTGCTATTGTACGCACTATGCCCAATACACCCGCGTTAGTTGGCTCTGGCGCTACAGGACTTTATGCCAATGGTTTGGTCACAAAGGATCAAAAAGGACAAGCAGAGTCGTTAATGCGTGCCGTTGGCGTAAGTATCTGGGTGAACGATGAAGCCCAAATTGATGCTGTTACCGCACTTTCTGGTTCGGGTCCTGCCTATTATTTCCTAATGATGGAAGCAATGATTGCAGCGGGCGAACAGCTTGGATTAGACAACAAAACTGCCACGCTGCTCACCGTACAAACGGCATTAGGCGCGGCCAAAATGGCAATCGAAAGTCAATCATCGCCAGCTGAACTACGCGCACAGGTGACTTCGCCCAATGGTACAACCGAAAAGGCAATTCAGTCGTTTGAGCAGAGCAACCTATCTGGTGTTGTCTTATCTGCGATGCAAGCAGCACAAAATCGCGCCGTCGAAATGGCGACACAATTAGGAGCGCAAGCATGACCCCTACCAGCCAAGCCGGCTTTTTTGCCCTACAGTTTATTGTCGACATTGTGGTGTTTTTCTTTGTGTTGCGTGTGGCTTTGCGTTTATCGATGGCAAATCCGCGCAGCCCTTTTGTACAAGGCGTGGCAACCCTTACTAATCCCATGTGTCGTCCGTTGGCGAAGTTTGTACCCTACAATCCGCGCTGGGACTTTGCAGCGCTGTTATGGGCATTCGTGTTACAGGGTGTTTACTACGGCTTGTTGGCGTTGATGCTTGGCAAAGACTACGCACCAGCGGGTTTAATTGTGCTGACCTTATCTGACTTACTCGCGGCATTTTTGAACTTATGGTTTTTAAGCATCATTGCTGAAGCAATTTTGAGTTTTATTCGCCCCGTTCAACACGATCCAAACCTAAGCTTTATTAGTGACTTGAATCGCCCGATCTTAACCCCATTGCGTCGCATCTTGCCCAATATGGGCGGACTGGATTTATCCCCCATCGCTGCCTTATTTTTACTCAAAATAAGTGAAATTTTGTTAGTTGGCTGGTTGAGCGAATTGGGTAAGCAATTGGTTTAATTGATGACTGGTACTTATTACAAAGGCGATGTGTTACATGTTCACGTCGTCGCGCAACCCAAAGCCAGCAAAAGCGAGATTGTCGACTGGCAAGAGAATGAGCTGAAAGTCCGTCTTGCTGCACCACCTGTTGATGGTGCAGCAAATACAGCGCTCATTGATGCCTTTGCTAAATGGTGCAAGGTACGCAAGTCGGCAATTACGCTCATTAACGGACAAACCAGTCGCCACAAGCACCTCGCCATTGATTCACCGACAAAAGTCCCTGAAGTCATTACACAACGGCTTCGAGTCAATGTGTGAGCTTCTAAAAATTTAACGGGAAGGAAGTCTGAAGGAAGGGCTTACAGAAAATAAAATGTAACCTATCATTTAAATCTCTTCCTTCTGCTAAAAAAGAACCTCAGGGAATCAAAAAACTAACGAAGTGAGGTTTTTGAGATTCCCTGTTATAATTGCTCCCATTTTGATGCCTATGGAACGCGACGCGATGACGACTGCATCCCCTAATAATCACGACTTTCCCGACAACTCTGTTGGTCTAGTTGTTCCGCAAACCTTTGTGATCAACGAACCCTTAACCTTGGTGTGCGGTGCGACCCTACCAAGCTACCAGCTGGTGTACGAAACCTACGGTACGCTCAATAGCGACGCGAGCAATGCGGTACTTATCTGCCATGCGCTGAGTGGCGACCATCATGCTGCAGGCTATCACAGCACTACCGATGCCGTGCCTGGTTGGTGGGATCACTACATTGGCCCAAATAAGGCGATTGATACCAATCGTTTTTTTGTGGTTGGTGTCAATAACATTGGCTCATGCCGTGGTTCGACTGGACCTGCTAGCATCAACCCTGACACCCAACAAGCCTACGGCCCTGACTTTCCGATGGTTACGTGTCGCGACTGGGTAGTGACACAAGCTAAGCTTGCGGACATGCTCGGCATATCACAATGGGCGGCGATTGTCGGCGGCAGTTTGGGCGGTATGCAAGTGCAACAGTGGGCGATTGATTTACCTCATCGGTTGCGTCATGCGGTGATTATTGCTTCAGCACCTAAGTTATCGGCACAAAACATTGCCTTTAACGAAGTGGCACGTCAGGCAATTATGAAAGACCCCGATTTTCATGGTGGACGCTTTTTAGCGCACGACACGCTACCCAAGCAAGGCCTGATGTTGGCGCGCATGCTGGGGCACCTCACTTATTTGTCGGACGATTTAATGGGCAGCAAATTTGGGCGTGAACTGCGCACAGGCAGTCTCAAGTATAACTACGAAGTCGAGTTTCAGGTCGAAAGCTATCTACGCTATCAAGGCGAAAAATTTGCCACCAAAATGAATTTTGATGCCAACTCTTATTTGCTCATGACCAAAGCACTCGACTACTTCGATCCTGCCAGCGAACATGGCGATGACTTAGTCGCCGCATTAAGCCATATTCAAGCCGAATCTCTGGTGGTTTCGTTTACTTCCGATTGGCGTTTTTCGCCCGCCCGCTCACTCGAAATTACCCGCGCACTAGTACAGGCTGGCAAACGCGTTACTTACACCGAGGTGGAATCGGAACACGGACACGATGCCTTCTTGCTTCCGAATAGCTACTATGAGCAACTGTTTGGCGCTTACATGAATCGTATTGCAGCGGAGTTTAACGCATGAAAGCACATCATCTAAAAGCCGAATTTGATTTACTGCTCGACTGGATTCCACAAGGCGCACGCGTACTCGATTTGGGCTGTGGCAATGGCGAGTTGCTCGCTTATTTAAACACCCATAAGCGCGTAAAAGGTGTTGGACTAGAAATGGATGCACTGGCAATTGTCGGCAGCATAGATAATGGCGTGGATGTCATTCAGGCCGACTTAAATAGCAGCAATCTTGTCGACTTATTTGGCGAAAACGCTTTTGATGTGGTATTGACGACACAAACGGTACAAGCCATGCAGCGCCCTGATCAGTTGATCGACAGCATGATTACCGTGGGTAAGCGGGCCATCGTTACCTTCCCTAACTTTGGCTACTGGCGCAATCGCTTACAAATTGTGCTTGACGGAAAAATGCCCGTATCGGAAGCTTTGCCGCATCAGTGGTACGACACACCTAACACCCATTTATGTACCTTTTCAGATTTCGAACAATTATGTACCGATAAAAACATCTCTATTATCGAGCAGCGTGTGCTGGGCAAAGAGTTTGGGTTCGCAGCGCAGCTATTACCGAACTTATTCGGTGAAGTCGCTCTTTATCATATCGAAAAAGGCTTTGGTGGTTAACATGTTCAAATGGATTACGATCACCCTATTAGGCGCGAGCTTTTTGATGCTATCGGGTTGTTTTGGCAGTGGCAGCAAGCCAGAAGTGGAAGCAGCCAGTAAAAAACAAAACGCACTCGAAGTTGAAACCTTGCTATCTCAATCGGTGTTTTTGCGCCCCACCCTTCCTGGTGAGCGCAGCATGTATATTCGTTTCACCTCGACTGCCGACAAGCCTGTTGATTTAGAGGGATTGCAAAACCAATTATCAGAACGTTTTCGTGCGAAGGGTTTTCGCATTACCTCACCAGAAAATGCCAACTTTATGCTGCAAATTAATGTGTTGTCGATTAGCAAAACAACCAAATCGCTCACTAAAGAAGCTGTCACCAATGGCTTCGGCGCAGCCGTTGCTGTTGCCAATGCCGCCATTGGTCCTGCTGGACAAGTTGTTGGGACTGCTGCACAGAGCGCAACCAATGTGTTCTTTAAAGACTACTACTTCAATATGGTAACGGATATTCTGATTACCGAGCGCATACCGCGCATCAACCAACTCAAAGGCGAGCCAAGCGAAGAAGCTAAGTGGAAGGAAAACCCAACACGAGCGCTATCGTCAGCGAAAGACACCAATGCCAACCAAGATGAGTGTATTGATAATTTGGAAGAAAACTTGTTAAGGGTGTTGAATGGATTGTTTTAATCCCAACCAAAAATAAAACCCGTACATGACGGGTTTTATTTTGGATATTAATCACAAGCAACCACTTACTTAAGCAGCCCCTTCAAGGCATCAGCAGCTTTTTCTTCTGGGGTAGGTTCTTTTTTAACGCCCAGAGCACCAGCAGCGGCACCCATTAATGCACCATTGCCACTATTCCCACCGCCAGCTAACGCGGCAGCAGCACCTAAATTACCGCCACCGCCTAATGCGCCCGCCGCAACGCCCATTGTCGAGGTGTTCGAGGAGCCACCCAAAGCATCGGGGACTTTAACACCCGCTAATTCCGCAGCTTGCTTTGCGGTTTCGATGTTCATCTCTATTGCCGTCGCAGAAAATGCGCTCATGCCCAACATCATGGCTAGAATCGTTACTTTTTTCATCATTATTCCTTTTCGTTAACAATAGGACATCACTAACAACCAAATGGGTTGGAGGTCTGGAGGAAGGGAGCGCTAAAAAAGCACGTAACGCATTGATTAACGCCCTTCCTTCAGCTAAAAAACAAACTTGGAAAATCTAAAAACAAGCGAAGCGAGGTTTTTAGAGATTCCCAATAGCTGAGTCTACAACCACCTTCTGCAACAACACCGCATAAAAGCCATCCATGCCGTGTAAATCGGGACGCAAGGCTAAAGCGCCAGCTTCAGTAAAGGCACTATCAGGCAAGGTATAACCCTTTTGCTGCAGCGTAGCTTGTGCTGGCAAACGTGTAAACTGGTTATTCGTTGCTAAAAACGCCTGCACAATAGCTTCATTTTCAGCATCTAACAATGAGCAGGTTGCATAGACGATGTAACCACCCTCGCGCACCAAACGCGCTGCCGATGTCAGTACCGACAATTGCGTTTTATTGAGATTTTCTAGCCCCAAATCACGCCATTTCATGTCGGGACTACGTCGCCATGTGCCACTGCCAGAACAAGGCGCATCAACCAGAACCGCATCTTGTGTGCCTTTGAATTTCTTTAACTTGGCATCGGTTTCACTGCTAATCGGCATAATGCGTACATTATCGACACCCGCACGCGCTAAACGTGGACGCATACGATCGAGACGATGCTCGGACACATCACATGCCGTTAAGCTGCCCTTGTTGCCCATCGCTGCAGCAAGTTGTAAGGTTTTGCCACCCGCACCCGCACAAAAATCGATGACCTTCTGACCTGTCGATACAGGCAATAATGCCCCCACGACCTGACTGCCCGCATCTTGCATCTCGAAACCACCATTTTGGAAGGCATCAGTACGAAACAAGGGCGAACGACCTTTCTGACGCAAGGCATTCGGTACACCGTCAATCGGTGCAACCTCAAAGCTGAGCTTAGTTAGTGCTGCTTGCACGCTTGCTGTATCGGTTTTGATGGTATTAATGCGAATATCGGCCGATGCAGGCGATAACAACGACTGTGCCAAGGCGATGGTGCTTTCTTCGCCCCATTGCGCCACCCACGCATCCCATACATCATCGGGCAAGCTGTAGCGCACTGCCAACGGCAAGCTATTGGTTGGTGTCGCACGCAAAGATTCAGCAATTTCTTTTGCCATGGTTTCATCCATGTAAGCAAGCAAAGCACGTTGTGACAGCCCTTGCTGCATCATCAACAACGCACCAACACGACGCTGATAACCTGGCCAGCCTTCCGAAAAATCGCCTAAACGCGCATCGATTAAGCGCAACTGACGCAATACACCGTAAGTTAGCTCGGCAACCACGCCGCGATCGCGCTTACCCATTTCTTTATGTGCGCGAAAGTAAGTGTCCATACGCGCATCAGCAGGCATACGTGTGTCGCCTAAAATCTGTGCTAAAAGCTCGGCAGCGCGAATAACGTGTCCGCTACGGATCATTTCTGTAATCATGTTTTCTATTGTCCTGTTATGTTAGTGTGTGGGATTGCCCCTCGTCATTGCTTTCTTCGCTCAGAAGAAAAAACACGTAATAAAAGGCAAAGAAAGCTCTAAAAACCTCGCTTCGCTTGATTTTAGACTTTCCAAGTTTGTTTTTTGGCCGAAGGAAAGGAATTAATCATGAGTTACATGCTATTTTTACCAGCCCTTCCTCCAGACCTCCTACCTGTTAAGCTCTTAGAAGTGCCCGCAGGTTATCGACGATCTTTATTAAACAGTAAACGCTGACCTGCTGGCTTGTGTACCGTCTCACCATTACGATACACCACTTCGCCATTAACCAATGTCGTGCAAATGGTGCTACTGAAGGTATGACCATTAAACGGTGACCAGCCACACAAGTAAGCCAACTGATCTGGGGTATCCGTCGTCGACTTATTCATATCCACCAAGACTAAGTCCGCCCAATAACCTTCGCGGATAAAACCACGATCAATCATGCCATAACGACGGGCAACGGCATGCGATGTTTTAGCAACCACGTCCTCTAAGGTAAATACACCTTGCTTCACCATATCGAGTAACGCGGGTAAAGCATACTGAACCAACGGCAAACCAGAGGGTGCTTTGAAGTAGCTTTGTTGCTTTTCATCCCAAGTATGAGGTGCATGGTCGGTAGCAATCACATCAATACGACCATCTTTTACCGCTGCACGCAAGGCATCACGATCTGCTTGGGTTTTAATCGCTGGGTTACACTTAATTAATGCACCTAAACGATCGTAATCAGCATCAGTAAACCACAAATGATGCACGCACGCCTCTGCCGTAATACGCTTGTTCGCCAAATCACCAGCCGTGAACAGTTCTAACTCTTCTTTGGTTGTAATGTGTAAGATATGCAAAGGTGCATCGAATTGCTTTGCTAAGCCCACAGCCAAGGATGACGAGGCATAACAAGCCTCACGCGAACGAATCTCGCCATGCAGCTTAAAAGGAACGTCATCGCCATACTGGGCACGCGCTTTTGCCTCGTTGGCTAATATCATCGGCGTATTTTCACAGTGTGTGGTGATAATAGCGGGAGAATCTCTAAAAATACCCTCTAGTGTTTTTGCCTCATCGACAAGCATATTACCCGTCGATGCACCCATAAAAATTTTAACACCGCAGACATTTTCGGTATCTAACGCTTTAATTTCTTCTAGGTTATCGTTGGTTGCGCCCATATAAAACGAATAATTGGCAAAAGATGATTTTGCCGCAATGTCGTATTTATCTTCTAAGCTAGAACGGGTAATGGCTAACGGTTTGGTATTAGGCATTTCCATATAACTTGTGATACCACCCATCACAGCTGCTTTCGATTCGGTTGCAATGCTGCCCTTAGTGGTCAGTCCTGGCTCACGAAAGTGCACCTGATCGTCGATCATACCTGGCAATAAATATCGACCCGCTGCGTCGATAACACACTCAGCTTCTGCAGAAATATGCTTGCCGATTTTTTCGATACGACCATGACGAACTAACACATCACAGACAGTTTGTTGACCTTCATTAACGACAATGGCATTGGTAATCACTAAGCTAGACATGAAAACACTCTTAAAATTGGCTGATATTTTGGGCGCACACTAAAAACCACAACGACTTTTAACGACACCCTATGGGATAATGGTGAGAATATAGCAGGTTATGACAAAATTATCACGGAGAACGCATGTTAAAACGCATCCTAATCGCCCCTTTCGTGTTGATTATTCGCGCTTATCAAGTTTTAATTAGTCCACTACTCGGACCAAGATGCCGCTTTTATCCGAGTTGCTCTCATTACAGCATTGAAGCATTACAAGAAAAAGGGCTATTTTACGGCAGCTGGTTAGCGATTAAGCGCATCGCACGCTGCCACCCTGGCAACCCTGGTGGTATCGATTTGGTTCCTGGCACTGAGCATAAGCATCAGTGCTCCGAAAATTGTCATTCCCGCGAAAACGAGAATCTATCCCATTGATTTTATGTATTCCCGCCTACATGGGAATGACGCCTTAATTTAAGCTATCGACGGAACGGGCTGATAACCAGCATCAATGCCTTTGCAGACAATACTTACTGCATCGTGCGGATGCAGGCTTTCCATGTGATCAACACGCAACCAAAAATCGGCATAAGCACGTTCGACATCAAGTGACGACTGTAAACGACGTGCAGCATCTTCACAGAACATCAGATTAGCACCGTTCAGACGGGCAAACTCCTGCTCATCTTCACGTTTTACTGCAGCTTGTACCGCTGTTTTGAGCGAACCTTCAATCACCGACACTAAGCCCGACAAATCAAATACGTTTGACAAGGTATCCGTTAAGGTGACACGAACCTTTGCTGTCGAACGCTGAGAATGCGGCGTTGCACAAATTCCCTGACTGGTTCCCAGCCACGCATAAACTTCTGCCTGAGTTAGGTTCTCCCGACCTGTAAAGTCTTCACTAAACTGATCTTGAATGAGCTGACGCGCTAAAGCAGCCGAACACGGGCAAGTCGACGAATAAGGAACTTCTACTTGCATCTCGAGTGCTATCTGTCCATCGCGCAAGGTTCCACGAATAATAGCTGGGTAGTTTTTCCACCCACTATTGCCAGATAAAAGTGAACCACGGCGCTCGTAATAATCGAAACGATACTCGACAAATGCCGCTGTCGATAGCCCATGATGCGACTGCACAAATTCACTTAACATCGCGGTTAAACTGCTTGGTGTTAGCGCGTCGTTGCTTGCCTTATCTAACATAAGATACAAACGCGACATGTGAATACCTTTACTGGCAGGGTCTGCCAAATTCACATACGCCTGCACGCGCGCTAACGAACGCACAGAATCCCCTGCCGCCGTCGCGACACTAACAGGGAGTTCGATTTGCGCCATGCCTACCCAATCTAAGGTTCCTAACGGATTAGATAAGGGCATATTCGCAACATCAGGCATGTGGGCTTTTGTCATTTGAACACCAAAAATAGTTTACATAGTTAGTAGGATATTATCGCAATGATAGGCAGTTTGGGCAAGTGTTAGCAACCAAGACAGAACCTGAACATTTTAGGGAAGCTCTAAAAACCCGTCATTCCCGCGAAAGCGGGAATCTATCTCATTTATTTTATGAATCCCCGCATACGCGAGGATGACGAAATATTGAGTTATTAGAGATGCCACTTAGCAACAACGCAATGGCAGCACAACAGGTTTTTAATGGCGACCTGTACTCCCAAATCCCCCTTCTCCACGCTCACTCGCATCGTCAAAGGATTCGACCCACTGCCAAGCAGCTTGTACCACAGGAATAAATACCAGTTGAGCTAATCGCTCATTAGGGTTGATGGTAAATGATTCTGTGCCGCGATTCCAAACCGAAATTTTCAATTCACCTTGATAGTCAGAATCGATTAAGCCGACTAAATTTCCTAACACGATACCATTTTTATGACCTAGCCCAGAGCGGGGTAAAATCACTGCTGCGAGTGATGAGTCTGCAATATGAATCGCCAAACCTGTACCGACAAGGGTGACGGCATTAGCAGCGAGTTCAATAGGAGCATCAATACAAGCACGCAAATCCAACCCTGCCGAACCCGCTGTTCCATATTCTGGTGCAGGAATATCGACACCGATACGTGGCGATAATTTACGGATTTGAATAGGGGTTTTCATAATGTGTCCTGCAAACATTCCATGTGTAATCGCTCAATTATAACATTAGCAGTAGAACGGATAAAGAAAATCCCCTCGAGCGATAGCAGCATAGAAGACGTAACAACATCGTTTCGCTTGTTTTTAAGCTTTCCAAATTTGTTTTTTGGCAGAAGGAAGGGATTTAATCAATGGGTTATATCTCATTTTCAACGATCCCTTACTACAGACCTCCAACTCATTGGATTTTTTAAAAGTGATCAGTATCTTATTCCTGATTTCGATTTAAAAGAATAAGGGTGCGCTGATTCGCGCCAGTGTTTTGTCCCGTCTTAAAAAATGCCATGCTATCCCGCAAGTTATGCGCTTCGGCACTCAAGCTTTCAGCAGCAGAAGTTGTTTCCTCGACCAAAGCAGCATTTTCTTGCGTTACGCGATCGATATCAGCGATAGCCACGTGGACTTTATTAATACCATCACTCTGTTCATGCGAAGCAACGGCAATCTGCTCAACCATATCAGCAACCTGAGCGATGGTTTGAGAAATGCCCGTCAACATAACGCCCGACTTATCCGCTAACTGAGTACCATTTTCAATGCGAGAAACACTATCCTCAATTAATGCCTTAATGTCTTTCGCGGCATCAGCCGACTTGCCTGCCAATGCTCTCACCTCAGACGCAACAACGGCAAATCCACGACCATGCTCACCCGCACGCGCTGCTTCTACCGCTGCGTTAAGTGCTAATAAATTCGTTTGAAAAGCAATACCATCAATTAAGGTAACAATATCGCTAATTTTATGGCTTGATGCCTGAATAGCCTGCATAGCGCCAATCGTCTGCGTCATAACAGAAACACCTTCATGAGATTGAGACTGCGCCTGACGACTCAAATCAGCAACACCACGAGCGTTATGGCTGTTTTGCTGTACCGCTATGGCCATTTTATCCATAATGGTGCTCGTTTCCTCTAAATCATGAGCTTGTTGCTGAATACGAACCGAAAGATCTGCGGCACCCTGAGACACCTGATTAGCAGCATCGTTAACAACAAATGAAGAGGCTACTGCCCGTGCAACAATTTGTTTCAACTCATCACTAGAACGGTTAATTGCTTCTTTCAGATCCGACAATTGCCCCCTAAAATCACCCACACATGATTTTGTAAGATCACCTTCTGCTTGTGCCCTTACAATACTGGTGATTCCTGAAATGACCATACCCAAACGATCCATCGTATTATTAATCGATGCTTTCATTTGCAATAAATCACCCTGAGCATTGGCTTCGACACGAATATTGAAGTCACCATCGTTTAAATGCGCCATAACATCATTAATATTGGCAATCACATCACCAATATTCGACAAGGCACTTTCGACACGATTACGAAACGCAAGAGGGACTTGAGAATCCATGCGAGCCGAAAACTGACCCAAACTTAAGCTCTGCATAACCTTTTCAAGCTCTGTCATCATGAAGGATACAGAGTCTGCTGAACCATTAACGCCACGTTTGAGCGCATTTAAATCGCCAACATACTCTCCTGTCATCCGTTGCGAGAAATCAGCATTCGCAATGGCACTAACAACATTCTGAGCTTCCTTCATACCCACATCCAGATGCGAAAATGCACGCTGAATATCTTGTAACATGACGGATATTTCATCCTTATGTGGCAATTGAACAGGTGAACTTAACTGTCCTGTGGTTACTAAAAGATTCGCCCACTGCCGACCTGCATTCAAATTCATAACAATCACACGAATGGTATATACCGCCAATAAAACGCCTAGTAAGAGTGCCAACAACACCACCGCTTGCAATAACATGCTCATAAATCTTGCTTGAGCTTCTGCTTCTTGTTGCAAACTGACGACGCGTTCACCTACCTTAGTTGCAATCAATGATGCAACAGGACGAGCATTCATCAGCAAGGGTTCCGACTGTTGCTGAAAATGCGTGTAAGCCTCAACAAACTGATTAGCCTTCATTAAGGCAATAATATCCAACAAGCCTACTTTTAAGTATTCTGCTCGCACTAATTGAAACAACTCAGTTTCTTCTTTAACCTGACTGGCAGTCTGAGTCGCTAAGTAACTATTCCAACTTTCGTTAATGAGTGCAGCATTGGCTGTTACTTGATCAAAATAGAGGGTAATGGGAAAATAATGCGATTCAGCCAACTCAGGACGCGCAGGATCGTACTGTAATGCGTACAAAATCTGAGCAAGATTCGATTCCATCATCAGACTAATAGAACTGATTGCTTGCGATGCCACTAACGCATCGGCAATTTCATTCATAACTTTCTGCTGCTTATTTGAAGATACCCAGTTAATAATGGATGCAACAGACAAGGCCGTTAAAAAGACAACCACTAATAACCACAAACGTGTCTTAATTGACATAGATATCCCTCAGTTTGAATCGGTTTTACGCGCGTGGGTTCATTGTAATATAAACCAAGAAGATTAAGAAGTTTATGATGCGTATCTCCCCCCTCATTCGCGCATAGGCAAGGATGAGGGGAGATTTAAAATGGGATATTAAAACTCACCCCACTCTTCACTGTTGCTCTTTTTCGGTGTGGGCAAAGCTGCTGGTTTTTTAGCCGGCGTACCTTGTACTCGTGCTGGCGGACGGCTGCGCGTTACATTCTGACGATGGTTTTGTTCTTGCCCTGTTTTAAAGAACGCCATGTCGTTGCGCAAATTATTCGCTTCGGTTGTTA
>CAZSGH010000048.1:0-17996 GCA_964606405.1 uncultured Francisella sp. | reverse complement strand
CAAAAATAAGTAAGTAGCGATCGAGGGCATTGGCAAACGCTTGTCGATCTTTGGTCGATAAGGGAGCGGGTCCACCCGTATGCTCACCACTGAAGCGCATGGTTTCCATAAAATCACGCACTGTCAATCGAGCGCGGATATTATCAGCGGTATGCACCTGTCCACGCAAGCCCATTGCTTGTGCTCCCTTAGCTAATACCTCTGCTGCAAGCGGAATATCTTGTGTTACAACCAAATCGCCAGCCTGAATGCGGGCAACAATAACATTGTCAGCAACATCAAAGCCTTTTTCAACCATCACAAAACTAACATTGTCGCGCTTTGGCAGCGGAATCGAATGATTGGCAATAAACACCATACCAATACCTGTTCGTTCCGCAGCGCGCAACAAAATCTCTTTAATCGCAAGCGGACAAGCATCCGCATCAACAAAAATCATAGAATTCCTTTTATTGCTAAGGGGAACTTCTAAAAACCTCGCTTCGCTCGTTTTTAGACTTTCCAAGTTTATTTTTTTAGCTGAAGGAAGGGGGTTAATCGATGCGTTACATGCCATTTTTCGCATCCCCTTCCTCCAAACCTCCTACCCATTGGTTTTTTAGAGGTGCCCTAAGATGTTTTCAAAGCGTTTTAATGAAGCCGAACCTTTTAGGGCTAATGGCTGGGCAAAGGTGGCAACCCATAATTCGATTGCCATTGTTTGTGCCTGAAGGTAACGTTCTGGGTGCATTTGCTGCAAGCCTTTGGCTTGTAGCATTAAGCGTTCAACGCTTCTATATTCGTCTTGGCGACGCTCATCGAGCGGTAAGTTTTCCGTCAGTTTTTCAAGTCGGTAAGCGGCTGCCTTGAGGTAGCGAGGTACATCACGCCAGCCAGAATCTGTCATATCAATAACAAAACTTGGGTTTAAGCGCTGCTGAATAAAGGCTTCAATGTCTGCAATGGATTCGCTACGGGTTGGCGTTTTAAGACGTGTGCAATCCGCTAACAATTGTTGTCCGAGTTGTAGCAACTGTTGTGTTTGTTGCGCATAATCTCGAATTTGCCCTGTCACTTTAGCGCGAATGGCATTGAGCTGCGCATCAAAGGCATCACGCGTGCGAACTTGCGCCGCTTCCGGCGTTAAGGCGATGAGCGCGCGTTCTACTAACTGTTCGACCAAATCAGCGCAAGGACGTTGCCATCTTGCCCAAGGCAAGCACAAGCCTTGTCCCTTCAATAATTCTTTGCGCACCCCATTGAGCGTTTGCGCTAATGCCAAACCTAAAAGTCGGCGCACCCCAGCGGCATGAGCCGTATCCGCTTCTTGCTGGCTAGGTAAAGGCGACAACACAACGCCGTCTTCGTCCAAGACCAAGGCTAAAAATGCCTGACCTCCCCCAGCAATTTTTTGTATGCGAGCAATTTCATCCCAATGCCATGTTTTAGCAACATCGGTTGTGGCATTTGCGGTTTGAGCAGTTAAGGCAGAATGCTCACGCAATGCCAAACGTGCTTCTTCGGCAAATTGAGCTTGCAATACCGTTAAATCACGCCCTTGCGCTAAGACTTTTTTACCATCCATAATGCAAATACGTGGCGACAAATGCTCTGGCATGGCAACACTTGCCCAATCATCGGGACTGACGATTGCACCCGCCTGTTTACTTAATACTTGTGACAAGGCTTGCTCAAAAGACTGATTGCTTTGTGCCGAAAGCACTTTAGCTGCCTGCTGCGCTTGTTGTGTCGCAGGCTGCAATTTCACGCGCAATGGTTTAGGCAAAGCGCGAATAATGGCTTCGATTTTTTGCGGCAACAACCCCGGTACGAGCTTTGCCAAATTGTCCTCACGCAATAGCGGCAACTGCGCTAGCGTGACATTAATGGTCATACCATCGTCACTATCGCCAGGTGAAAACTTGTACTGCAAAGGCAAACGCAAGCGATTGGGAAGTTGCAGCTGATTGGGAAAGTCTTGCTGTCCATCAACTTCTTTACGAAAGACATCGGCTTTGGTCATGGTGAGTAATGCCATACGCTCTGGCTTAGCCTTTAACCATTTATCGAGCGATACTGTGCGACACATGCCTTCTGGCAATCGTTGCAGATAAAAGTCGGCTAATGCCATGTCATCAACCAAGACATCGCTGCGACGCGTTTTATCTTCCCAATCTAAGGCTTCATCCATCAGTTTTTGGTTTTGTTGTAAAAACGCCCAGCGCGTCATTACCTCACCCGTTACTAAGCCATCACGGATAAATAATTCACGTGCGACTTTGGGATCAACCTTGCCGAAATCGGCAGGACGATCACCCACAATCGGTAGACCATACAAACTCACCGTTTCTTTCGCCAATACCCGACCCTGTTTTTTCGACCAGTAAGGCTCGCTGTAATTACGGGTAATCAGATGCCCTGCTAAGGACTCTAACCAAGAGACATCAATTTCCGAGACAAATCGCGCCCAAGTTTTGCTGGTTTCGACCCACTCAAACGCCATAATCCATTTAGCACGACTTTTAGACAATACTGATGAAGGGTGAATCGCTAGCTGCACGCCCCTTGCGCCTTGATAGCTGCGCGTGCGCTCATCACGCAAGGCAATTTGCCCTAATAGCCCCGTGAGCAATGACTTGTGTAAGCAAATCGCTGTTGTCTCACTCACACGAGCCGAACCATCTTCTAGAGTTTCTCGTTCGTTTAAGTCATTCAACTTCCAACCAAACTCAGTCACACTCTGATGCATCTGCCCAACCAACTCGTGCCATTCGCGCATCCGTCTTCCCGACAAATAATGCTTCTGACACCACGTTTTGAGTTTGCTATGAGAGGTATGCTTGCGTTGATATTCGTAGGCTTCCCACAAATTCAACAGCGTCAAAAAATCCGAACGAGGATCATCGAAGGTTTTGTGTTTTTCACGTGCGGCTTGCTGCTTATCCGCAGGCGTTTCGCGCGGGTCTTGTAACGACAATACCCCAGCCAGTACACAGACTTCTGCTAATACGCCCTCGCTTTCTGCCGCCACCAGCATACGCCCAACACGAGGGTCGGTTGGCAGACGAGATAAAGTTTTACCCAAAGGCGTTAACTCACCTAAACGGTCAACCGCTTGTAACGCTTCGAGCAGACGATAGCCATCATTCACCAGTTTGCCAGAAGGCGGATCAATTAAGGGAAAAGATTCGATCGAGCCGAACCCCAACATTTGCATTTGTAAAATGACACTCGCCAAATTACTGCGCTGCATTTCTGGTTCGGTAAAGGCTGAGCGTGCCATAAAGTCATCTTCGCCATACAAGCGGATGCATACCCCCGGCGCAACACGTCCACAACGCCCTTTACGCTGATTGGCAGAAGCTTGCGAAATGGCTTCAATCGGCAGACGTTGCACCTTGTTACGCGGTGAATAGCGTTTAATACGGGCTAATCCGCTATCAATGACGTGACGAATACCTGGCACGGTTAATGACGTTTCCGCTACGTTGGTTGCCAAGACAATGCGACGCGCACCACCTGTGCTAAAAATACGTTGCTGCTCAGCAAAAGATTGACGCGCAAACAAGGGCAGCACTTCGGTATGTTTTAAGCCTTCTAAACGCAAGATTTCGGCAGCATCGCGAATATCGCCTTCCCCAGGCAAAAATACCAGAATATCGCCATGCGGATCATGCGCTGTCAACTGCTCGACGGCACGCACAATCCCTAAATTCAAATCGACTTCTTCACTATCATCAACCGCCAACTCCGATAATGGCTGATAGCGCACCTGCACAGGATAAGTCCGTCCCGATACTGAAATAATGGGCGCACCACCAAAAAACTCAGCAAAGCGCTCTAAATCGATGGTTGCTGAAGTAACAATAATCTTTAATTCGGGGCGTTTATCTTTGAGCTGACGCAAATAGCCAAGCAAAAAGTCGATGTTTAAACTGCGCTCATGCGCCTCATCGACAATAATGGTGTCATATTCACGCAATAGCTTATCTTGCTGAATTTCTGCCAACAACATGCCGTCTGTTAAGACTTTAATCGCAGTTTCATTGGCAACTTGTTGATGAAAACGAACCTTTACCCCAACCAATTCACCGATCTTACAATCCAACTCCTCCGCCAAACGCACCGCCACCGAACGTGCTGCCAACCGACGCGGCTGCGTTAAGGCAATACGCCCCAACTGCCCTCGCCCTGCCAACATCGCTAATTTGGGTAACTGCGTTGTTTTTCCCGAGCCAGTTTCGCCAGCTAAAATCAATACTTGATGGTTGCTAATCGCCGCAATAATATCTTCGCTACGCTGCACAACGGGCAAACTATCATCTAAGCGTATTTTTTCGAGCGGTAATTGACGTGGTTCTCGCTGTTTTTTAGCACGCATTGGCTTAGTCCCTTCTTCCGCAGGGAGAAGGTTAGTAAGCGAGAAATTTGGCTTAATCAATGGCGCGCTTAGCACAGGGCTTTGATGATTCAAATCCTTATCTTGTGCTGTTGTCTTTTTTTCAACAACGACTGCCTTAATTGGTTTATTTGACCAACCTGCTTTTTCAAACAATTCTTTCATAAATTGAGACGTTATCCTAATGCTATGAAAGGACAGAGCAATCTTACTTTATACCATTTAACATAAATAAAAAGACTCGCACTTAGCGAGTCCGTTTTCAAAACCACAAAGAAGTCCTTTACAAAAAACTTTCAATAAACATAAAAATGGTTAAACTTTATACGTAACAACCACAAATCTGCTTAGCACGCGGCTCCATTATAAAATTAATGACGTCCATTACCATAAAAATAATGATTTAAGTTCGCAATATCCTCACCCATATGTCGAATTAAGTAATCCAAGCTCACAATGGCATTTTCAAGTAAGTTAACAGCAATAATGGGATGTTCAATCTTAAGGCGCTGATACATAGGCCGCGTCAAAACCAACATTTGTACATTTTTAGACTCAGCCTTCATACGCACATCGCGTGGTTTACGGTCAAAAAACGACATTTCACCAACCAAAGTACCTTCTTTCATGCTGGCAACCTTAATTTCTTCGCCTTCCTCTTCACGGAATAGCGCCGACTTACCAGAAACCACAAAATAAAGCGCATCACCCACAACACCGATTTCAGCAATCACTTGATCTTTTTTAAATGTCACGTCTTGTAAATACTCACGCAACGTCGCCACTTCTTGGCGTGTGAGTGTTTCACAAATCAAATTGCGACGAAAGTAATCAATCATCTCTTCTGTGGTCATATTCATCATGATGTATCCTTATTTCTCGATTGCTTATAGGTGAACGATACCAAGGTAATCGCTAAAAAACAACCGCTAGAAACTTCTAAAAATTGCGCTACGCTTGTTTTTATCGTCTCAAAATTTATTTTTAGCTGGTGGAATGCGATTCAATTGATCTGTTAGAGGCAAATTTCTGCACATCTCCCCCCAACCCGCTCCGTTGTTAAAGTAGTCATCTCATCCAGCGTTCAAGCATTAGCCCTTGATAAGGAGTTGCCTTGCCGAGACCATAAAACCCCCCAACATCATCATATAAGCGCAAAGGCGCTTCTGATAATATGGGCGCTTCTAAATCTTGTGCCGATATTTTTTGTCCCTGTGCAAGACGATGTAAAACAGCCTCACTTACGGTAATAGCATCTAAATGCCTTAAAGCAATATCTAGCGGCAGCAAATAACCTTCAAAATCTCCTTCTAGAGCAGATTGCCACCGACACCAAGACCACTGACGCGCCTCTGGTTCACTAATCGGATCAAAGCCTGCCACCCCTAAACGACGCAATGCGCTTAGATGCGCACCACAACCGAATCGCGCACCAATATCTTCACTAAGGGTACGAATATAGGTCCCCTTAGAACACCATACCTGCAACAACAAACGATTCTCTTCAAATGTTAAAAGATCAATCGCAAAAAAAGTAACTTGTCTCGATTCACGCTCAATCGTAATACCCGCTCTCGCCAACTCATAAAGCGGACGACCATCACGTTTCAGAGCTGAATACATAGGTGGAACCTGTTCAATATTACCCATAAATTCAGATAAAACGGATTGAATCTGAGAGATACTCAACTCAGGAACAGGCAATACCTTAAGCACTTCACCTTCTGCATCCGCAGTCGTCGTGGTCGAACCGAGGGTCACTTCAGCTAAATAGCGCTTATGACCATCTAGCAAGTAAGGCAGCACCTTCGTACCCTGACCAACACCAATAGGTAACAACCCAGTCGCCATCGGATCAAGCGTACCACTATGCCCCGCTTTATCAGCGCCTAACTTATAACGAACTTTTTGTAAGGCGCTATTCGAAGTGATCCCCTTGGGCTTATCAAGCAACACAATACCATTAACCTGAGCCATTAGGATTGTGCTACGCCAGTTGGTTGTTCAACACCCTCATCAGCGACAACCTCTGCCGATAAGGCCGAAGCTTTACGCAGTAAAGCATCTACTTTTTGCGCTTCATCTTCAACCGAGTCATAGAAAAAACGCAGTTGTGGCGTGATGCGTAACTTCATACGTTTGCCGAGTTCACTGCGAAAATAACCCGCAGCATCCGCTAACACACGCATAATCTGCTGTGCTTCATCACCTGACTTACCCATAACGCCAACATAAATGCTCGCAATAGAGTAATCAGGGGACAAGCGAACATCAACAGGGGTTACCCATGCCAAACGCGGATCTTTACGTTCAAAGCGTAATAAATTTGCAACTTCTTTGAGAATTTGTTGCTCAATACGACGCGCACGCGAAAATTCTTTTGCCATATTTTATAAACCCTAATATTAAAAGGAGTATCTAAAAACCCATGATTCCCGCAACAGCAAGAATTGACCGCTATGATGTTATTGCTCCCCGCCTACGCGAGGATGACGACAATCGAGTTATTAGAAACGCCCTAGGTATAATCATTAAAGAACAAAGGGCTGGCAATACAAACTAAAGCCAGCCCTTCATTTTAACGATCAAAAATAGAAATGATTACAATGTTCGTTTAATCTGAACACGCTCGTAAACTTCAATTTGATCGCCGGGCTTAACGTCATTATAGTTTTTAACACCAACACCACACTCAAATCCCTGACGAACTTCTGCTGCGTCATCTTTAAAGCGACGCAATGACTCCAGTTCGCCTTCGTAAATAACCACGTTATTACGCAAGACACGAATCGGATTACTACGTTTAATAATGCCATCAATAACCATACATCCTGCAATCGCACCAAACTTAGGCGAACGGAAGACATCACGAACTTCAGCAGTACCGATGATCTCTTCTTTAAACTCAGGTTCAAGCTTACCAAGCATTGCGTTACGGACTTCATCGACCACTTCGTAAATAATACTATGATAATGCAAGTCGACGCCTTCCTGCTCAATACGGCGTTTGGCTCCAGCATCAGCACGAACGTTAAAGCCAAACATAATGGCATTAGCAGAAATTGCCAAGTCAACATCCGACTCAGTAATACCACCTACACCCGAAAAGACGATTTTAACGCGTACTTCATCAGTCGACAACTTCTCTAGCGAACCAGCTAAAGCCTCGATAGAGCCCTGAACGTCCGCTTTCAATACCAAGTTAACAACCTTAACATCACCTTCTGTCATGCCTTTGAACATGTCTTCAAGTTTCGCTTTTTGCTGCGCTGCTTCTTTTAGGTTTTTAGCACGATTCTGACGGAACATCGCGATTTCACGTGCTTTACGCTCATCTGCGACAGCAGACATTTCGTCTCCCGCGTTCGGAACACCAGACAAGCCCAATACTTCGACAGGAATACCGGGACCTGCATCATCCATTGGACGACCATTCTCATTCACTAAAGCACGAACACGTCCATACTCCATACCGCAAACAACAATGTCACCTTTACGTAATGTACCCTGCTGTACCAAAATCGTCGCAACAGGACCACGCCCCTTATCTAAACGAGACTCAAGCACAGCACCATGTGCAGGCGCATCTTTAATCGCTTTAAGCTCTAGCAATTCGGCTTGATCTAAAATTGCTTCTAACAAGGTATCTAAATTAAGACCCGTCTTAGCAGAAACCTGCACAAACTGAGCATCTCCACCCCATTGCTCGGCAACAATTTCATAACCCGATAGCTCTTGCATAATACGATCTGGATTAGCTTCTGGCTTATCCATTTTATTAACCGCAACAACAACAGCAACACCCGCCGCTTTAATATGTTGAATAGCCTCAATGGTTTGAGGCATCACACCGTCATCAGCAGCAACAACCAAAACAACGATATCCGTCACCTTAGCACCACGCGCACGCATAGCAGTAAATGCTTGGTGACCAGGGGTATCAATAAAGGTAATACCACCACGTTCCGTTTCAACATGATAAGCACCAATGTGCTGGGTGATACCACCTGCTTCACCATGCGCAACTTTGGCACGACGAATCGCATCGAGCAGTGACGTTTTACCATGGTCAACGTGCCCCATAATGGTTACAACGGGGGAACGAGTAACTAATACGCCTTCACCTGCATTTGCCAGCAATGCCTCTTCTAGCTCATTTTCGTTGATGATTTTAGCCGTATGCCCCATCTCTTCAACAACCAAAACAG
Organism: uncultured Francisella sp.; assembly: GCA_964606405.1. Taxonomy (GTDB): domain Bacteria; phylum Pseudomonadota; class Gammaproteobacteria; order Thiomicrospirales; family Thiomicrospiraceae. The sequence goes on along the minus strand of CAZSGH010000048.1, from coordinate 9,410 downwards.
CCGTTTCCTGATCTAACGTCTGGTTAATAGTCATCATCATGCCAAGGCTAACCATCATGAACTTAATCACTTCTGACGCTTTAACCGACATCTTGTCTGCTAATTCTGCCAAGGTAATGGTTTCACCAATGGCAACTTCACGGACAATCGGTGCAACTGGCTTTTTAAAGGCATGCTGATTATCAATTGGCTGCTTTTTATTATTACCACCTTTATGCGGTGCTTTTTTGGCACCACGACTAAAGCGATCTTCATTCTGATTGGCTTTAGGCGATGGCTTATTACCCTGCTTATGAGCAGCATGTTTAACCAACTTTTTCTTATCGACAGGCTCAACTGCTTCTGCTACACGCGCTGGTGCAGGGGCAACTTCTACCTCAACAAAGGCTTTCTTCAAATCGGCTGGCGCTCCTTTTTCAATCGGCGCAACATCAGGATGAGACACTTCAACAACTGCTACCTTTTCGATCTTTTCAACGACAGGAACAGAAACCTTTGGCTCTGGCGCAATGCTTTGCACCTCAACGATAGGAGTAGGTGCCGGAGCAACAACTTCATCATCTCGCTTTACATAGGTACGTTTTTTACGAACTTCCACATCAACTGTACGCGCTGCACCCTTATTTCCCGAATTAGGAGAAACACTCAAAGTCTGGGTTGTCTTGCGCGTTAGTGTCACCTTATTCGGCGTTGCTTCACTTGACTGACCATGCTTTACTTTAAGGTAACTGAGTAGTTTCTTCTTTTCTTCTTCCGTTACATTATCCTGACTACGTTTATTACGTACACCAGCAGCAGCAAGTTGCTCTACCAATTGTTCAACACCCAAACTCATACTTTGCGCAAACTGCGCAACGGTCATATCGGCCATATAACTGACCTCCTTATTCTCAAGCAAACCAAGGCGCACGCGCCGCCATAATCAAAGCAGAAGCGTCTTTTTCTGACAAATTAACCAACTCCAACAACTCATCAACACCTAACTCGGCTAATAGCTCTTGGGTGTTAATATTATTTTCTGCTAAGGTTAATGCCAAATCCTCAGTCATACCATCTAATGCTAATAAGTCTTCAGATGGATGAAGATTTTCTTTCTTCTCTTCGCGCTCGATTGCTTTTGTTAACAAATAATCTTTTGCGCGATCACGCAATAGATTCACTAAATCTTCATCAAAACCATCAATATCGAGCATTTCTGCTAAGGGCACATAAGCCACTTCTTCGATACTACTAAAACCTTCAGACACTAATACCTGCGCAAAGTCATCATCAATACCCAAGGCATCCATAAATAACTGAATTTGACCTGCAGACTCACTCGCTGCTTTGGCTTGCATATCAGACAAGGTCATGACATTCAATTCCCAACCTGATAGATCACTGGCTAAACGCACGTTTTGTCCACGCACACCAATGGCTTTCGCTAAACCATCATCGGGAACAGCCAAATCCATGCTATGTAATTCTTCGTCCATCGTAATTTTAACGATTTCAGCAGGCGCCATCGCATTAATGACGAACTGTACAGGGTTCTCATTCCATAAAACCACGTCAATACGCTCGCCACCCAACTCGTTCGTAATCGCTTGAACGCGAGCACCACGCATACCAATACAAGCTCCGATGGGATCAATACGTTTATCATTTGCACGAACCGCAACCTTAGCACGCACACCAGGATCACGCGCAGCACCCATGATATCAATCATTTCGTCACCAACTTCTGGCACTTCGATCTTAAACAGTTCCACCAACATTTCTGGCGAAGTGCGTGACATAAACAATTGGGGACCACGTGGCATAAACTTCACTTCACTTAAGTGACCACGTACACGCTCACCCATACGGAAATTATCGTTAGGCAGCTGATCTTGCTTTAGAATAACTGCTTCGACGTTTTCACCCATATCTAAAAAGACCATCCCTTTATCGATACGCTTAACGACACCAGTGATCAGCTTGCCTTCTTTACTGCTGTATTCTTCAACTACTTTAGCGCGTTCAACTTCGCGCAGCTTTTGCAAAATAACTTGCTTGGCTGTTTGCGCACCAATACGACCAAAATCAATTGATTCTAATTCTTGCTCAACGCACTCACCAACTTGAACGCCCGCATCCATCTTTTGCGCTTGCTCTAGCGTCATTTGGATAGAACCATCTACCAAGTCATCTTCAGTCGCAACAACTTCCCAAAAACGGAAGGTATCATATTCACCTGTTTTACGATCAATCGCCACACGCACTTCGCAGGCATCATCATGACGCTTGCGCGTCGCCATGGCTAATGCTGCCTCAATCGCCTGAAAAATAGCCTCTTTAGGAACACGCTTTTCGTTTGCAATGCCTTCAACTACCAGCAATACTTCTTTGCTCACGTTTATCGCCCTCAATCTTCAAATCGAACAACGAGCGAAGTTTTATCAACTTCACCCCATGAAAAAACATGCATCTGACCCGATTCATCTTCAAGGGTCAATGCACCATCAGCCACCTGTCGTAGGTGACCAATAAAATTACGTTTGCGTCCAATACCTTTGCTCAGGGTACGAACTCGAAGTTCTTGTCCGACATAAGCAACAAGCTGCTCTAACGCAAAAAAGTAGCGTTCTAATCCGGGCGAAGAGACCTCTAAACGATAGGGCACGTCAATGGGATCTTCTACATCCATCAGCGCACTAACTTGACGAGACACTTTAGCACAGTCATCTACTGTGATACCGCCTTCTTTATCAATATACAAGCGCAAGGTTGCAGAGTTTCCATGACGCGCAAACTCTAAACCCCATAACACATAACCCAGTCCTGTCGCGACTGGCGCCAGCATCTGCTCTAATTTTTCCGTTAAGGTCATCATTGCCTCCAGCAAATGAAAAAACCCCGACGAACGGGGTTTTGTATTTTTATGCAGTCATTATACCACGAACAGCAACCGTGTCAACGAACAAGTTCCGCTTCCACGACTTTCCGCTCATCGAGGCCCGACAAGGATTCAATCAGCGTTAGCGCAAACGTCATCGCCGTACCTGGTCCTCGTGAAGTAAGCACTCGTTCATGCTGTTCAACAACTGAACCTGTATAAATATAATCACCATTTACTGCGTCTAACACACCAGGATAAGCTGTTACTGTTTTACCTGCCAACAAACCTGCTTCCAATAACACCATTGGTGCGGCACAAATCGCCGAAACCATCGCACCTTGCTCGTAAACACGCTGCAACAATGAAATAATTCGCGCATCATCACGCAAAAGCTGCGCACCGAGCAAGCCGCCCGGCAAAACAACTAAATCAAAATACTGATGCAACACATCATCTAGCGCCACGTCGGGCACCAACACCACGCCACGACTCGCCTTAACAGGCTCAATACCAGATAAGCCAGCAACGACCACATCAATCTGCGCCCGACGCAACAGATCAATGATGGTAACGGCTTCTAACTCTTCACACCCCGCAGCCAAGGGCACTAAAACACGCTTTACCATCAATCAACCTCCGACAAACGACGTTAACGTTTTAACACCGTCATTGCTTTGAGCAAATTAAGCGCCTCATAAAGCTCATAATCCTGATTCACCAACGATTGCTTATCTTTATCTTCAACAACTGCATCAGGCTTATCTGTTTTATCGCCTTTTTTATCCTCTTTCGGAGCATTAGGATTCGATAAATGTTTGTTAAGATCAGCTTCTTTTACCCGTTCGCTACTTTTCTCAACCAAGTCTACTTTCACTTGTTCAATTTTAACGTCTGGAACAATACCTTTAGCCTGGATTGAGTTACCATTCGGCGTAAAGTAACGTGCCGTTGTCAGCTTAATGGCTGCGCCGTTTTGTAAAGGAATAATACTTTGCACAGAACCCTTACCAAAACTGGTTCTACCCGCGATCACCGCACGACCATTGTCCTGCAACGCACCTGCAACAATCTCAGAGGCAGAAGCAGAGCCTTCATTAATCAACACAATCACAGGCACGCCATTCAAAATATCGCCTTTAGTCGCACTAAAACGCATATCAGAATCTTTCACGCGACCTTCGGTGTAGACAATTAAGCCCTTTTCTAGCAAGGCATCCGATACCTCAACTGCCGCATTCAACACGCCACCTGGATTATTACGCAAATCAAGTACAAGCCCCTTTAAAGGCGAACCATTTTCTTTAACTAATTTTTCGACACCCTCAACAACCTGAGCGCCTGTACGAACCTGGAATTGACTGATACGCACATAACCATAACCTGCACCAAGCAAACGTTGCTTCACGCTATTGACCTTAATAACTGCACGCGTTAGCTTAATAATCAGTGGTTTGTCTTCAGATTTGCGCATGATGGTTAGCTGAACATCAGTACCCGCCTTGCCACGCAATTTTTCAACAGCCTGCTGAAGCGTTAAACCCTTAACGGGGGCTTCGTCGATTTTAACAACCAAATCACCTGACTTAATGCCAGCCTTAAAGGCGGGTGTATCGTCAATTGGTGCGACCACTTTAACAAAGCCATCTTCCATGCCGACTTCCATGCCAACGCCACCAAACTCACCTTTGGTTGCTTCTTCCATATCTTTAAAAGAGTCGGCTTTAAGATAAGCAGAATGAGGATCCAAATTAGAAAGCATACCGTCAATGGCGTTTTCCAGTAATGCTTTGTCATCTACCGCCTCAACATAGTCTTTACCGATACGCTCAAAGACTTCAGCAAAAGCACGCAACTCCACTAATGGCAAACCACCTTCGTCACTATCTGCTTTCTTATTGACTTTATCTGCCCAGACACTTGCCGATCCAGAAACGATAACCCCGACACTAAACCCTAATGCAAGCCACATTGTCTTCTTGTTTGCCATGCTGACAGACCTCTAACCATACGAATGATAAATAGGCTCAATAATACTGCATTACCAAGCACAAAGGCGATAAAAAAATTTAAAGAGCCAAGCTATCCCTGAAAAATAAAAAGATGTACTACATTTGATAGTTAAGCGGCTTGATCTCTTCGCTTCCACCAGCCAAAAAACAAAAGCAGTAAACCTGAAAAAAGACGCAAACGACACTTTTAAGACCATCACTAACAACACAAACGACGGCAAAAGCATTAAAAACGTGAAGGTATTTATGCTAATATAAGCAAAAAATGTTATGTTTAATAAAACTAAAAAACAAAATGCGTCTCGCCTGAACAAGACAACTAGGATTAAAGATTGTGACTGTAACATTTGAAACCATGCCGTTTGATGGCAAAGAAGACAACATTCAAAAAGCAGCTATTGCTCTTAAAGCAATGGGACATCCTCTACGACTAAAGATTTTATGTGTGCTGGGAAATCAGGAATTACCTGTTATGGATATTGTTGACCAGGTTGGAACAACACAAAGCAACGTCTCTCAACATATTGATATTTTAAGAGAAAAAGGCATTATCATCTCTCGACGAGATGGCAGCAAAATTTTATGCCGAGTGCGTGATGCTGAACTACTAAATCTAATGAATGCCATGCAGAGCACCTTTTGCCATAGCCACTAAAATAATAGGGAATATCAAAAACCCAATGGGTAGGAGGCATGTAGGAAAGGGACATTGAAAATGGCATGTAACCCATTGATTAAGCCCTTTCCTTCAGCTAAAAAACAAACTTGGAAAGTCTAAAAACAAGCGAAGCAAGGCTTTTAGAGATTCCCGATATTGGATACAACTCATGCTGCACATGCTCAACACGATACTAACCGCATTAATCGGACTATCCCTTTCGGCTTGTGCAACAGACCTTTCACAATCGAACAACAGTACTGCCGTTCAACAGCAAGAGATTGCCACTGCATCTCCTTCCTTGCCTGCACCAAAAGACAAACAAACGCAAACACAACTAACCATCCCCTTTGATGTCTGGCTCGAACGCCTTAACTTAGAGGCTAAAAACAAAGGCATCAGCCAAAAAACGATCAGCAACATACAGCCCTATCTTAAATTAAACGAAAAAATATTGGCTTTTGATCAACAACAACCTGAATTCACACAAACTTTTTGGACTTATCTTGAAAAGCGCCTTTCCGAGCTTCGTGTACAAGTCGGACGTCTACAAACTCTAACTCATCGAAATTTATTAACACGTGTCGAGCAAGAATATGGCGTTCCTGCGGAAATATTGGCTGCTTTTTGGGGACTAGAAACCAACTACGGCACTTATCTCGGGGACTTTTATACGCTAGAGGCATTAACAACACTTGCATACGACCCTCGCCGTAGTGATTTTTTTAGAAAAGAATTGCTTGCCGCGATCAGCATTATTGATAAAGGCTATATATCGCCAGTAGATATGCGCGGTTCATGGGCAGGGGCTGTCGGTCAAATGCAATTTATGCCGACGGTTTATTTAAAACACGCCACGGATGCTGATGGAGATAATAAAGCCAACTTATGGACTAGTACGGCTGATGCACTCACCTCTGCTGCAGCCTATTTGCGCGCATCAGGCTGGCAGGCAAATCAACCTTGGCTACAACAAGTCACGCTACCCGCAGCATTCGACTATTCCGTTGCGGATGGTAAAACAGAGTTTACCATCACACAAGCGCAACAACTTGGCATTAAGCCGCTATCGGGCACATGGCTTTCTTTAGATAATAATAGCCTGCTAACGTTATTACTTCCCGCTGGATATGAAGGTCCAGCCTTTGTAACTTGGTCAAACTTTAAAGTGATTAAACGCTGGAATAACTCCAATAATTATGCATTAAGTGTTGGTCTACTTGCACATCGACTAGCAGCCAATGATCAACCCAAATTGACTGTACCAACAAACAATAAGCCTTGGTCTCGTCATTTTATTATTCAACTTCAAGAAAAGCTCACTCAGTCTGGTTATGATACCAATGGCACAGATGGCTGGTTTGGCAGTCGTAGCAGCCAAGCATTACGCAACTACCAAAAAGCAAATCAACTTCCAGCCGATGGCTATCCAAATTCTAAGACATTAGAGCTGCTTAAACTTACCCCTTGACCTAAACAACAAAAGTAGATACCTTAGCAAAATAGACAGCTAGCAGGATGGCAACGTAATGGTCGAACAAGAAATCCGTATTAAACAAATTATCGAAAGCTTACCCGATGCCATCGTTGTGGGGGATGTTTTGGGTAATGTTAAATACCTAAATCCTGCCTCTGTTGCACTGCTCGGTTACGCTCCCAAAGAAGCTATTGGTAGACCCTTATCAGATATAGTCACGTTGGTTAATGAAAATACCGATGAAGCTATTCCGAGCATTGGTTTAAAAGCTATCGCCTCTGGTCAAGATGAAAACTCTGGTAACAACGCCCTACTGATTGGGCGAGATGGCTTAAGTGAACTCCCTGTAGAAGTTACCGCGCGTCCGTTACGAACGCCAGATGGCTCAATTAATGGTGCTTTGTTGACCATTCACGATGTTCGCTTGGCTCGATTTTCGCGCAAACAGCTTTCTTGGAATGCTAGTCATGACCCATTAACGGGCATCTACAATAAATTTGAATTTGACCGACAGTGTAGTGCACTGTTGCTAACAGCAAAGCGTGACAAAAGCCACCATGCGCTTGTTCTTGTTGATATCGACCACTTTCGTCACCTGAATGAAATGGCAGATCATGATGAGGGAGATAATCTTCTCATTCATATTGCACACTTACTACGCGGTCTTTTGAGAGCAAATGACTCTGTTTTTAGAGAGTCTGCGGATCGTTTCATCATTTTATTACCGCACTGTCAGACAGCAACTGCTGAAAAAATTGCTGAAAACATTCGTCAACAAATTGAAAACATTCATGTTGATTTAGGTAATGGGCAGTGGCCAGTAACAAGTAGTCTCGGTATTACAAATATCAGCGAAGAAGGCTCTGTGACAGTTGCACAGGTGCTGCATGAAGCAGAAAGTGCCTGCTTTAGTTCAAAACAACAAGGTCGGAACCAAGTTAACGTCTTTAACTCAGATCAAAATAAGCAATACAATCAAGAATTGTTATCGCTTCAACAAGCGATTAGTAATGGCGATTTCCGACTCTACTACCAACTTATCCAGCCAACGGGTAGTAGCTCGCCTTTATGCGAGGTCTTACTGCGCAGAATTGACTCGGATGGCAATGAATACGAACCATCAAGCTTTTTACCACTTTGTGAACGTAGTGGTTTGATTGTTGAGCTTGATGCTTGGGTAGTTCGCAACCTATTAGAGCTAGTTGCATTTAACCCTCAAATTAGAGATCAATTTAATCGCATACACATTAACCTATCAGCATTCTCCTTTTCCAGTCGAATATTCTTAGATGAAATACAATCTCTTATTTCAAACTATCAATTACCAATAGGTTTAATTTGCTTCGAAGTCAGTGAGGCATCCATTATGAAAAACTTAGCGCATGCACAACATTTTATGCAAGCTTTGTCAGAGTTAGGCTGCCGTTTTGCAATTGATGATGTTAATGCAGACTTAACTACATTTGATACTTTTTCATCATTACCTATTGATATGATTAAAATTGATGGACAACTGATTCAAAGCATCAAAACGACACAAAGTGGCGCTATTTTAGTTAGAGCTATTAATGAGATGGCACAAAACGCTGAGATGAAAACCGTGGCGCAGCAAGTAGAAGACTTTAATGTTTACGAATGGTTACAAAATTCGGGCATTGATTATGTACAAGGATTTGTGTTACATGCGCCCTTGCCTCTTGAGAGCTTGATTTATCACTAAAAACAAGCTCTAAAACAAGCGTTGCACTGTTTTTAGATGATTCCAATAATACCCACTTTTTTTCCACTTTCGCTGGAAGACTGGATTTTCCAGCATACCTAATGGTTATCGTTACTTTGCTTTTCAGGTTGCGTTTTCCAAGCATCCCAAATCAACAATATCGCACCACACGTAATCGCAATGTCTGCGACATTAAATGTCGGATAATGCCATCCTAACCAGTGAAAATCTAAAAAATCAACCACATAATCAAGCATCATTCGATCAATCACATTGCCAATTGCACCGCCTAAAATCAAGGTTAACCCTATTGTTAACCCAAGTTGCGATTTGGGCGTTTTTGCTAGCCAAACACTCAACACGGCACTAACACCTAAAGCTAAGACAATAAATAACCAGCGCTGCCAACCACCTGCGTCACCTAAAAAACTAAAGGCTGCACCATGATTAAAAGCAAGCGTCAAATTAAATATCGGCAAAATACTAACGGGTTCATAGAGAGCCAGAGAGGTCATTGCCCACAACTTCGTCAACTGATCAATCAAAATGACCAGAGCTGCAAGCCATAACCAAGACAAACCTGACGCTTGCCAAGACAAGAGACGATTAGGCATAAAGACGTGCCTCACCCTCACCAACCACGTTCTCGACACAACGTCCGCAAATCGTTTCATGACCTTCATGCG
>CAZSGH010000047.1:0-18677 GCA_964606405.1 uncultured Francisella sp. | reverse complement strand
GCCGCTATGTTAACATCCTAAAACCGTAACGAGCAGCCAAAATTGCTAGGCGCTAGGCTCGCAGACCCAAGGCGTGTACACAAGTACACAACGAAGGGCGAGAACCGCAGCAACAACGCAAGATGGCTGCGTAGTAGGTTTTTAACCGTGGTGGTGTGCTGGTGGCTTATCCTGCGCCTCAATCTGACGTGTAATATGCCACTGTTGCCAAATCGATAACCCGTTGTTGACTACCCAGTACAACACCAAGCCCGAAGGAATAAACAGGAAGAACACGGTGAAGATGTAAGGTAAAAACTTCATCACCTTTTCTTGCATTGGGTCTGTTGGTGGCGGATTGAGCTTTTGCTGTACGACCATACTAATACCCATCAGCACAGGCAAAATGAAATACGGATCGTAATGCGATAAATCGTTTAGCCACAAGAAGGGGGTCATACGCAGTTCGACCGCTTCTAACAACACCCAGTACAACGCCAAGAACACTGGAATTTGTACCAAAATCGGCAAACAACCACCCAAGGGGTTAATTTTTTCGGTTTTGTACAGCTCCATCATTTTTTGCTGGAACAGCATTTTATCGTGACTGTAGTTGTCTTTTAAGTGTTGCAGACGAGGCGTGAGCTTGCGCAAATTCGCCATCGACTTATAACCCGCTTCCGACAACTTATAGAAAGCTGCTTTTAATAGCATGGTTACCAGAATAATCGCCCAACCCCAGCTCCACAAACCAGAGACTGGCTCAACCAATGCGTTTAAGTGCTCGAGTAACCAGAACATTGGCTGTGCTAAGAAAGCCAACACACCATAATCAACCGTTAGTTCCAAACCAGGCGCTAAGTCTTGCATGATGCCCTGCAACTTAGGACCTGCATACAGCTGAACACTGGTGGTAGCGCTCGTGCCGGCAGCAACGGTCAAGGTTGGCGCAACCAATCCTAAAGCATGACGATCCGTATCAAGCGCTTTGCTGTAATAATGCATCGACTCTGTTTTGTTCGGAATAATCGCCGCAATAAAATAATGCTGCATCATCCCTAACCAGCCACCCACCGCATCACGGCTAATCGGCTGCTTGTCCATATCGCTAAAGTCGATTTTATCAAACTTGTTCACATCATCGTAGAGCGCGCCACCTGTATAAGTTGGCAACCAAAAGCTCGACGATGGGTCGTAACTATTACGCACTAACTGCTGATAAGGACTGGCTTGCAATGCTTCAGCACCACTATTGGTGATTTTGCTCTCTAAGCCAATAATATGACTACCACGAGTGAATACATAAGTCTTTTCGACACGAACCCCTGCCTTTTCCCACACAAATGGCACGCGCAACTCTTGAGCGCCTTCTGCCAATGTATAACTCGTGCTTGGCGATGTGTAAACATCATGATGGGTTGGCACTCTGCCAGCTTGTCCTGCAAAACCCGATTGCACCATAAATAAGTAAGGCGACTTATCGGACAACAAGGTAAACGGACTCGCATCATCTAAAGATACCGCATAGTCATTGAGCGACATGAAGCGCAAATCGCCACCCTTGGTATCAAACTCGGCATTAATCACATCCGTTTTAACCATGATGCGCGCGGCTGAAGGAATGCGTGTTTCAGTCGTCGGAACCCCTTCTGCACTGGCTTGAGCACTCGCTGATAGCTTCGCTTGCGGCACATCTCCCGCAGGAGGAACGGACACAGGAACACCATCAGCTGTTACGGACGACTGTTGCGTCGCAACGGGATTTGCTGCATTCGCTTTTTGCGTTAAAAAGTGCGTCCATTCTGTCCAAAGCATAAACAGCGTAAAAGCCAACGCCATCCACCAAAGGGCACGAAAATTATTCATGATGCAGTCCTGTCAGAAGTCTTATCTGTTGATTTTTGAATGCGGGGAGTAAAAAGGGTAAAGAGTTTAACCAGTTGCTGATTAAGCGTTGCATTGTCTGCGGCTTCGGCAGCTTTGCCAGCCATAACAACCAGACTCACACCGATAAGCTGTGCTTGCATTTGTCTGAAAGCCTCACGAGTCAGGCGTTTAAGTCGGTTACGCTCATGGGCGCGACGCACAGTTTTTTTTGCAATGGCTAAACCAAGTTGCGTTTTGCTTTCTTTGTGCGCAAACCCATAAACAGTCCAATAAGGATTGCCGACGCGCCTTGCATTATCAAATACTTGCTTGTAATCTTTGCCTGTTAACAGGCGCTGTTGACGAGAAAAACCAAACGGCTTTTCTCTGTCGGCTTGCCGCCCTAATGCTACTTCTGACGGCAAAACGCTAACTTCCGATTAAACGGTTGTTAAACGCTTACGACCTTGAGAACGACGGTTAGCGAGGATTGCACGGCCACCTTTAGTTGCCATACGAGCACGGAAACCGTGATTACGTGCGCGCTTAAGCACGCTAGGTTGGAATGTACGCTTCATTGCCTACTCCTGAAAAAATTGCTGGAAATTCAAAACAGCACATTCTATTATGTTCGGACAACAAGTGCAAGAACTAATTTTAAGGACACACCATGGAATGGCTTATTTTACTCGCACTCGGAGCATTTGTCGGTTTGTTGGCTGGACTGTTTGGCATCGGTGGCGGATTAATTCTCGTGCCCGCACTGTCACTATTGCTACCAATACTCGACCTTGCCAGCAATGAACAAGCGCTCGCCATTGCCATTGCCACAACCCTTGCTAGCGTCGCCATAACAGGCAGCGCAGCGGCAATTACCCACATTCGTAGCGGCAATGTCGACTGGTTATCGGTTAGAAAGCTCACATTGGGCATTGCTGTTGGCGGTATTTGCGGCGCATTATTAACCAGTAGCCTGCCGATTAATCACCTCGGCATTGCCTTTGGTGTTATCGAATTACTCATTGCCCTACAAATGTTACTGGGCAAACAACCGAGTAGCAGCCAGACAGAACCCAGCTGGCTGGCTAGCAGTGCATTTGGCTGGTTTTCCGGCATGCTGTCGGCGTTAATTGGTATCGGTGGTGGTACGATAAATACGCCTTGGCTGGTGTGGCATGGCATCAGCCTGCCTGTTGCCATTGCTACCTCTAGTTTACTGGGTGTCATTATCGGTATTGCAGGAACAGCGACACATTTGGGGAGCGACCTCATTCAATGGACAACACTCCTTATTTTAGTCAGCGCCAGTCTCATTACCGCACCTTTGGGTGCGACACTCACGCATCGTCTGCCCATTCAAACGCTTAAACGCGGATTTTCCCTGTTAATCTTTGCGCTGGGCATGGTGATGCTCGTTAAATTTGCTTAATTACACTGCAAAACACTAGATATGGTGGCAAACGAACTCACAAGCTACCACGATAGTGTTTTGCTGATTTTTATCCTTGTTTTACAACGATGATATTGGTTAGAATGACGTCATTCCACCCTACTTATCCAACCGAATTGGTTTCGCCAAGTGCGTTACCAACGACAGTCTATCTGCGAGAATACGAAGCTTGAGCACACTCTGGTCACATTGCCTGCAACATTTAGAACACACCCTCCCTGCACAGCAATACAGCTATTGGATTCGTCTGTTACAAGCGCACGAACACCCAGAACGAGAAATCCTACAACTCCTCGCGCCAAACAGTTTTGTTTTCGAGTGGGTGCGCGATAAGCTGTGGGAACACATTCAAGATGCTTTTACCCGCGCACAAGCCGAACATGGAACCCATTGGAAACTCATGCTAGATGTCGGACAGTTTAGTTCTGCCATGACCGAACCAGAAAAGCCGATTGTACCGACAGCGTTAGAACAAAAACCAGCCAAATCGAACAAGCCCAGCAGCAACAATGGCATCAACACTGGACTAAATAGTCAATTCACTTTCGATGGCTTTGTCGAAGGTAAAGCGAACCAGTTAGCCAATGCAGCCGCTCATCAGGTTGCCAGCAACCCTGGTGCTGCTTACAACCCATTGTTTATTTATGGCGGCGTGGGCTTAGGTAAAACCCACTTAATGCACGCGATTGGTAACCATATCATTGCCAACAACCCACATGCTAAAGTAGTGTATTTATCGTCCGAACGTTTTGTGCAAGACATGGTAACCGCCATTCGTCACCAAAAAATTGAGGAGTTTAAGAACTTTTATCGCTCACTTGACGCGCTGCTCATTGACGATATTCAGTTCTTTGCCGACAAAACGGGTACACAAGAAGAATTCTTTCATACTTTTAATACCCTGCTCGAAGGCAACAAACAAGTTGTGCTTACCTCAGATAAATTCCCGAAAGAGATTGATGGGCTTGAAGAGCGCTTAAAATCGCGCTTTGGTTGGGGACTGACGATTGCTGTCGAACCACCAGAGTTTGAAATGCGCGTCGCCATTTTGCAAAAGAAAGCGGCGGCACGCAACATCACACTGCCCGATGATGTTGCCTTTTTGATTGCCAAACGTCTGCGTGCCAATGTTCGTGAGCTAGAGGGCGCACTAAACCGCGTGGTTGCTTTTACGCAATTAACGCATCGCCCACTAACGGTCGATGTTGCTAAAGAAGCACTACGTGACTTGTTCGCCGCACAGCAGCGCATGATTACCTTAGACAATATCCAAAAAACGGTTGCCGACTTTTATAAGCTACGCGTTAGCGAACTCACATCGGACAAACGCACACGCAACCTAGCACGCCCCCGTCAAGTTGCCATGCTGATTTCGAAAGAGTTAACAACACATTCTTTGCCCGAAATTGGTGATGCCTACAAACGCGACCACACGACGGTATTACATGCTTGTCGTCAAATTGCCAAACTACGCGCCGAAGACCGACAGCTCGATGAAGAGGTAAACACCTTATTGCGCATCTTGCGTGCCTAAGCGGCATGCTTTTTGTTAGAATTATATTAACTTAATTTGTTTTCTGGAAACTGCCATGAACTTAACGATTGACCGCACTGTTTTTTTTAACGCACTTAAAGCCGTCATCGGCGTCGTCGAGCGTAAAAACACCCATGCTATTTTAGGAAATGTGCTGTTAACCATTGTGGGCAAAGATCTAACACTGACAGCATCTAACTTAGAAATGGAAATACGCGCAGTGTTGGTCGATAGTGTTAATGCCAGCGAAGATTTTGCCGTCACCTTACCTGCACGCAAGGTATACGACTTACTGTCTACCTTGCCTGATGGCACAGCAGTACAGTTAGACATTGATGCTGGTAATGCCTTGATGAAAGTGGGACGTAGTCGCTATAAACTATCGACCTTACCAGCGGACAACTTTCCGACGATTGATGTTAGCAGTCAGAGTGCCAGTGTTAGTGTTGCACAGCCATTGTTAAGCACCATGATTAAACAAGTAGAGTTTGCTATGGCGACACAGGATGTGCGCTATTACCTAAATGGTATGTTGTTTGAGCTGGAAGGCTCGCAATTAACCTTGGTTGCAACAGACGGACATCGTTTGGCAAAAGCCAGCACAACACTGGAACAAACTCAAGATAATAAATCGCAACTGATTGTGCCCCGTCGTACCGTCATCGAGCTAGCAAAAGCGCTCGGCGATAGTGGCGAAGTTACCTTAGGTTTGGCGCATAATCACTTAATGCTGACACTTGGCAGCCTAAGCATGACGGTTAAGCTGATCGAAGGCAAGTTCCCCGAATATCAGCGCGTGATTCCCGTTAACATGAATTTTATGTTGGCAGTCGATAAAGCGCAGCTGAGTGCCGCCCTAGCGCGTGTGGCGATTTTAGCCAACGATAAACTCCGTGGTGTGCGTGTCACCATTACACCCGATAGCGTCGAGCTCACCACCAACAACCCAGAACAAGACGAAGCTGACGAATTTATCGAGGCAAGCTTTAACGGTGAAGGCATGACCACAGGTTTTAACTTGCGCTATTTGCAAGAAGTGATCGCCGTTATCCCTACCGAAAATGCCTTATTCGCGCTCAAAGAAGGCAACTCGCCTTGTTTAACCGAATATAACTTGGATGGCGATAGCATCCGTGTTAGCCAAGTCATTATGCCGATGCGTCTATAGAAA
This sequence comes from uncultured Francisella sp., assembly GCA_964606405.1. Classification (GTDB taxonomy): domain Bacteria; phylum Pseudomonadota; class Gammaproteobacteria; order Thiomicrospirales; family Thiomicrospiraceae. Next base: position 12,677 of record CAZSGH010000047.1, on the reverse strand, counting down.
ACCTAAAAACGAGGTTTTTAGGTTTTCTAAGTTTGTTTTTTAGCTAGATGAAGGGGTTGAATCAATGGCGTCGATTCAACGCTTGACCTTGATTGGTCTGCGCAATCTGGCTTCGCTCAAACTGACCTGTAACAACACTGCCCCCGTCCTCATTACAGGGGCGAATGGTGCAGGAAAAACAGCCATTTTAGAGGGCATTCACTTGCTCGCCAGTGGGCGCTCTTTTCGTGAAAGCCGCTTACAACGATTGCAACAATGGCATGCCGATCAGGTTACCTTGTTCGCTGAAGTCGAAAATCGTCAAGGCAGCCAACAGCTGGGATGGCAACGTCATAAATCAGAAACACACCTACGCCTAAATGGCGAAAACGCCCGCACACAAGCCGAATTGGCGTGGCATTTACCTGTACAGGTTTTCTCGCCAGAAAGTCACGATTTGCTGATTCATGGCCCCACAGAGCGGCGGCGATTTTTGGACTGGGGTGCGTTTTATCAGCATCCGCAATTCTTATTAGCATGGCGACACTACCAACACGCACTGCGCCAACGCAATCACGCTTTACGCCAGCAAGCACCCGATAAAGAAGTCGCTTTGTGGCACGCGCCCTTATGGCAGGCAGCCGAACAGGTCGATGCTGCAAGACAAAGCTATTGCAGTGCATTAAGCGCGACGGTGGCCGACTTTGCGCCACAAATCAGCGATAGCCTCAACGACATCAGCTTGAGCTACCATAGGGGGTGGCGCGAAGATGAAAGCTTGCCTGATATTTGGGCGCAACAAATCGAACACGATCGCCAATTGGGTTACACGCAAGCGGGACCGCATCGAGCCGATTTAAAATTACGCAGTCAGGGGCGCGATGCACTGAGCATCTTTTCGCGCGGCCAGCAAAAGTTGTTAGCCCTAACACTCATGCTCAGTCAGGCAAAACTACTCAGTGATAGCATCAACGAAAGCCCAATTTTATTATTAGATGATTTGCCAGCTGAATTAGATGCAGCCCATCGGCAGCGCGTGTTGGCAGTTTTGCCACAACTTAACGCGCAGGTATTTTTGACGGCAACCGATGCCAATAGTCTGCCACTAAACGCAATGAGTCATCACTGGCAATTAAATGAAGGAAGGTTAGGATAAGGTTATGAGCATTTTGCTACTCGTTGCGATTGCCTTGGTTGCTGTTGCCCTTTATGTACCACAATGGCACACCCGACGCATTTTGGCGAAATTTAGCCAGCCGCACCCGACACTGCCAGGAACGGGTGCACAATATGCCGAACACCTGCTGAAAAGCCAAGGCATTAACCATGTACGCGTCGAAGAAACACCCGATGGCGATCATTACGACCCAACGGCTAAGGTTGTTCGCTTATCGCCTGCCAACTTTCACAGCAACTCGCTGACTGCCATTGTGACCGCTGCGCACGAAGTCGGACATGCCATCCAGGATGCGCAAGGCTACGAACCACTACAACGCCGTACCGAAATGGTCACGCGCGCGCAAGGCTTTGCCCGATTTTCGGGATTTGCCCTCATTGCATTGCCGGTACTATTGGTTGTCGTTCATAGCCCGATTTTAGCGGCGCTGGCATTTGCTATTGGCTTTGTGTCTCAGTTTGGCGGGGTGTTGGTGAGCATCACCACCCTACCCGTCGAGTTAGATGCCAGTTTTAAGCGTGCTATGCCCTTACTCGAGCAAGGTGGACTGCTCAGCCCCAAAGAGCTATACAATGCCAAGCGCATTTTACGTGCTTGCGCCATGACTTATGTCGCGGGTTCGCTGTCTAGCTTGCTCAATTTATGGAAGTGGATGAAAGCGATTAAGCGCTAAGCTGTTGGGTTTGCAACTGCTGCGTTAACAGCTGTCTCGCCACATCACCTTTTGCCTGACTGGCATAAAGCTCCGATAAGGCGAGCGCGGCTGGAACCGTCGGCGCAAGTGCCAAACTGTGTTGCCAATCTTTTTCTGCCTGACCCACAATCCCCAGCTTATTCGCCAGAATACCCGACAACCACCACAAACCAGCGTCGTTAGGATGCTGTTGTTGCCAGTGTTGCACCTGTTTCAGCTCTGAATAAGGTTCACTCCCTGCAACCTGTGCCAATAACGGCAGTAAGCTCGCATCCCAGTGCGTATTCAGTGACTTGCTGAGTATCTGCCAAAACTGTTGCGATTGCCCCCATACCAATGCGCGACTAACGTATGCAGCCGCAACGCTGCTCTGTCGCTGCTGACGGCTGGGCAACATATGCCAAATATCATCGAGTTGTTGACGATCAGTACAATGCGTGAGCTGTGCAACCAATTGTTGCCCTTGTAATTGCAAATAACTGGCGCGAGACAAGGCCGATTTGGCGCTGGGTAAGACTTCTGCCAATTGCGTCCATTGCTCTAATTTAGCCAGTGCTTGCACGCGGAGCGCTTTGAGCGTGCGTTGACGCGGATGCGCCACTAACATGTCTTCAACAATCGCTAAGGCTTGATGCGTATCATCATTCATCAGCCAGCGCGCTTGCAATAAGCGGATAGTAAAGGCTTCATCGGGGGCAAGATTAAGCGCCTGAGCAACATACTGATTGCGCTGTGCAGTTTTACCCTGCGCTTGTGCTAATTGAGCCGCTAGCATCATGCGTAGCCACTGACTATCATCTTTGCCCTGCGTGAGTTTAAGCACCGCAGCATGATCATCACTTAACGCCAAGGCCTGAATACCCGCGTTGAGTCGCTGTACGGGCAAGCGTAATCGCTTGTTGTTCCGCCACGCCAAAAATCGTTTTGGCGACTGCCACACCCCAACAAATAACCGCGTTGCACCATAACCAATACCTGCAGCAATCAGCAGCCCTAAGGCTAAGGCACTCACCGAGGTTTCGACCAGCCATCCACCAAACTGAACCGCGACATAGCCTTGTGCTGACAACGCCCAAGCCGCCAGCCAAGCACCCGCAATCGCCAAAATACCAATGAAAAATAAACGAATCATGCTGAACACACACCAAAATCTAACGGGTTGGGGGTTCTGGGGGAAGGGCTGGTTTTTAGTAGCATGTTACTGCTTAACTTAAAGCCCTTCCTCCAGCCAACAAATAAAATAAGGAACGCCAAAAATAAGCGAAGCGAAATTTTTGAAGCTTTCCGAATCATGACGTTTGCTCCGCCAACTGTTTGATATGATTGTGTAGATAATGCCATTGGGGCTGTGGTATGCCCTGCCATGCTTGCCACAATTGCAAACGCGATTGCCATTTTGTCAATAACTGCACAGACTGTTGCGCCAATAAGGCTTGCAATTGATTACTGGCTTGATTGACCAATAACGGCTGATTCGTTAGCAATCCAACCTGAATCACCTCCATCGCCAATGCGGTTTGTACGGGCCAAATACCGCGCTGACTCAGCGTTTGCGATAACTCACTGTCACTAACCCCTGCAGGACGAATACGCACCAAACTCGATAGGCGTTGCCACCAATCAGCAGGTGCATCGGCAACAAAGTCAACCGCCTGATTCGTACCCGAATCCAACTTAACGCTTGTTAAGTCCGCGCGCAATCCCTGCCACATATCAGCTTCCGACTGCCAACTAGGAATGTCGCTGCGCAAAGCATTGCGCTCACCCGTTAAGGCTTGCATCAGTGCATGATCTTGGGCAACCCCTGCATCGACCAAACTGGCTTGCCAGTGCTGTAAAAAGTGTCCCAAACGAATCGGATCGGGATTTAGCACCGCGCTCGCTTGTAACTGCGCCAGCATAAACTGAATGGCAGGCGCATCGGTTAACTGCCAACCAGCCGCCTTTTGACGCGCCAAGGCTTCTAGCTTTTCAGCCAACTCGGCTTGTTGTTGCAATAAGCTTTTTTGTGCTGCTTGTTGTTGAGCCAAGTGCTCGCTGATTTCTTGACGCAATGCAGACACCAATGCCTGTGGCTGCGTTGCTGTTTCCTCTAGCTTAGTCAACGCCGCTGCTTGTGCCTCCAGCTTCTGACTGAGCGCTAAAATCGCGCCCATTGCCAATAACGCGAAAATCGCACCAACCACCCCCGTCCATAATAGCCAAGGTTTCGCAGCGATATTCGATTCTGAGACACTGGGTGTAACATCTAAAGTAATCGGTTCGTGTTGTGGGTGCATAACGTGTTCCTTATCCATTAAAGGTTAAAACCTAACCTGTTTTGCCGCATTAATTAAGCCCGCCGATGATGATTCGTCAGCAACGACAATCTCGCCACGCCAGCCTTTAGCTTGTGCAAACTGTGCCACTCGCTCACTCATCACCACCAACGGCAAGTCGACCAGCAATTTGGCTTGTACCTGCGTTAACCCTTTTAAGACACAGGTGAGCGTTTCGGCACTGGCAACGGATAGAGCGCGTCTCTCTTGCTTTAAAAAAGTATCCACCATCCCCGCATCAAAGGACTTACAAATACGCCGATAAAGCGGCACCTCAGTTACCGACAAACCGCGTGCTTGCAACCGCTCAGCTAACAACGTCCGCCCCCCTTCCCCTTTCAAGATAACCAACTGCTGCCCAGACGTGATTTTCTCAAACATCTCGTGTAGCAAGCCTTCCGAGTCGGTCTGTGTGGGCACGGTTGCCTCAATCCCGCGCGCAGCTAAAGCGGCAGCCGTCGCCTGACCGATGGCAAACCAAATTGCTGTGGTTGGCAGGACAATATTCGCTTTCTCTAAACTCGTTAAAGCATGACGACTGGTCACAATCACCACATTGGCATGCGTTATGGCGCGCAAACCCACTTTATCGGGCATGAGCCAAAAAATATCCATTGCAGGCATTTGCCAGGGCGTTAACCCCTGTTCACGCACCTGCACCGCCATGCGCTCGCCATCCATCGCAGGGCGAGTAATCCACAAGTGGAGGTCGTTACTCATGCGCGACCATAAACTGCATCTAAAATCTGCTTCGCGCCGCGCGATAACAACTCTTGTGCTAAATCGTGCCCCATGGCAGCGGCATCAGCAATCGCACCACGACGCTCACCCCGAATGATATTCTTGCCGTCTAAACTAGCCACCAAACCACGCAACCAAAGCTGTCCATTTTCGAGCAGTGCAAACGAACCAATCGGCACTTGGCAACCACCTTCTAACGCCGCATTCATCGCACGTTCGGCGGTAATACAAGCAACTGTGTCGGCATCGTTAAAAAAGTCGACATAACCTTGTGTTTGCATGTCTCCCGCCAAGACTTCAATTGCCAACGCGCCCTGCGCCACCGCAGGCAAGCTCACTTCGGCAGGGATGAGACTACGAATACGTTCTGGCATATCCATACGCTCTAAGCCAGCCGCAGCCAAAATAATCGCATCGAACTGACCCTCATCAAGCTTGCGCATACGCGTATGAATATTGCCGCGCAAATCGTGCAACTGTAAATCGGGACGAACCGCTAACAACTGGCTTTTACGACGCAAGCTTGATGTCCCGACAATCGCGCCTTGCGGCAAAGCATCAAGGGTATCGTAAGTATTCGACACAAAGGCATCGAGCGGGTTATGACGTGCCAGCACCGCACCAATGGCAAAGCCTTCGGGTAAAAAAGCGGGCAGATCTTTCATGCTATGCACCGCCAACTGCGCATTACCTGCCAGCATCTGCTCTTCCAGCTCTTTAATAAACAACCCTTTTCCACCAATTTTAGCCAAAGGAACATCAAGCAATACATCGCCTTGCGTGCTCATACCGATCAGCTCAACCGCAACGTCGGGATGCTGCGCTAACAACTGCGCTTTAACAAATTCAGCTTGCCACATAGCCAGTGGACTTTTACGGGTTGCGATATGCAAAGTGGTCATGGTTATTCCTTGGTAAATGGGACCTTCTAAAAACTGCGCTTTGCACGTCTTTAGACTCCCTGTTTTTATTTTTTGGCTGGTGTAAGGGGATTAAATTAATCTGTTAAATGCTCGTATCGTCAGCCCCTTCCCCCAGACACCCAACCCTTGGGTTTTTAGAGGTATCCAAATTACTTAACACTATTCTATAATAGATTGCATGAAAACACTGATTAACCTGAGTAAAATCGTACGGTCGCGCCGTCGTTTCTTAACAAGCCTAGTCCTATTGCCCTTATTGGGTGTATTTGGCTGCTCCGATGCCAAAGAGTCAAACATTCTAACCGTCGAACATTTAGCACAGCTCGCAATCGAAGCAAAAGAAAAAAACATTCCCATCATGCTTTTTGTGACGGCGCCTTACTGCGGCTACTGTCATCAGCTCGAACGCGATGTGATTGTGCCCATGCTCAAAAATCCACGCTATGCGCCGCTAGTCTTAGTGCGCCGATTCGATTTAAGTAAAGACAGCATCACCGATTTTGATGGCAATACAAAAGATAGCATGCGCATTGCGACACGCTATAAAGCGCAACTCACCCCCACCTTGGTGTTCTTATCGCCCGATGGTCAACAACTAACAGAACACATTCTTGGCGTTGCTGCAGACCTAGACTTGTATGGTGGAATGATCGACACTCGAATTAACCAAGCACTTAAAAAACTCGGCAATACGCAAGAAATCGTACATCACTAACAGCCCCCAAAACCGAATATTGTGTTATCTCGCATTACCCGCTTGCTTTTCAACATTGTTTTACATAAGCTACTAGCATAAAAATATACTTATCTGGGATTGGAAATGCTATGCGGTATCTGCATGCTTTGATTGTCTGCCTCATTCTGATACTACCTGGTGTAGCAAGCAGCAGTGAACAGATCACATTACAACTACGCTGGCTGCATCAGGCACAATTTGCTGGCTACTATATGGCGAAAGAAAAAGGCTTTTATGAGCAGGCTGGACTCGATGTCATGCTTGCACCAGCAAATCCTAGAAACCCTCTTCCCATGGAAAAAGTATTATCTGGGGAGGCGCAATTTGGTGTAGGTAATGCAGGCTTAATTGCCGCCTATCTAGCGGGAAAACCAGTGGTTGCATTAGCCGCAATCTTTCAGCGCTCACCTAATGTATGGCTAACACTGGCAGAATCTCCCATTTACAGCCTCACTGATCTGGCTCAACAGCGACTCATGATGACCAAAAGCGTCGAAAACGCAGAATTGCTTGCGATATTTCAAAAAGCAGGCATTAAACTCGATAAGCTAAACATCATCCCATCTAGTTTTAATGTACAAGATTTACTCACGCATAAAACAGACGCTTTTAATGCTTATATTACCAATGAACCTTTTAACTTAACCGCACTCGGAATTGACTACCGCATTTTTGACCCACAAAGTTATGGCATCGACTTTTATAGCGACGTCCTATTTACTAGCCAAGAATTTTTACAAAAAAACCCTAAAACTGTCTCTGCATTTTACGATGCGAGTTTACAAGGATGGCAATATGCCATGGATCATCTGGAAGAAACACAACAGGTCATCGAACAGCACTACAATGACCAACACAAAACATCGGAACACATCAACTACGAATTAAATGCTGTACGTCGTATTGTTATACCCGACCTCATCCAACTAGGACACATGAACCCTGAACGCTGGCATAAAATTGCACAGGTTTTTTATGATCTTAACCTTACAACAAATCCTAATCAAAATTTAAACGCATTCTTCTACAATCCACACCCTGCAACCGATCTAAAGGCATACTATTGGATTATTGCCACATTATTAGCAGCACTATCACTGGCTATTCTTATCACACTCGCACTACGTCGACTCAATACACAACTTGGAAAGCAAGTGACCGCAACCCAACAAGCCCAACAAAAATTTCAACACGAACGAGATCAACTAAATGCAATACTAAGCAACATTGCCGACGGTGTCATTACGATGGACGTCAATAAAGTCATTAAACAAGTTAACCAAGCAGCATCTGATTTACTTGGCATGCGTGCGCAAACGCTCATTGGGCAGAAAAGTAGTCAATTAAACTTCTACCACCTTAACGACGACGACCTGCTCATGCTCGCCCCAAATGATGATCTCACAGAAATACAAGGTGAAGCGCGTTACCAACATCCTACGCTTAATACACGCATTATTCACTATAGTTGCGCACCTGTTCGTGACAAAACAAACACACTTGAAGGCTACGTGCTCGCGTTACAAGACGTTACCGAAAAACATATCGCTTTAATAGAGGCGAGCAAACAGGCTCAACACGACAGCCTGACAGGACTTCCTAATCGCCTACTCCTACAAGATAGACTCAATCAGCTCATCGAGCTCGCCAAACGAAAAGAAACACAGATAGCTGTTATTTTTATGGACTTAGATAACTTTAAACCCGTGAATGATATTTACGGTCATGCAGCGGGAGATCAAGTACTTATAACGACCGCACAACGGCTGACACAACTCGTGCGTAGCAGCGATACTGTTTCACGCTTGGGTGGTGATGAGTTTGTTATTTTACTCGGCTGTTTAGAACACGCGCAAGACGAAATTAATCAACTCGCGCAACGCATTCTTAACGAAGTTAAGCAACCAATTTACCTAGAAAAAGTTGCCGTACCTATTTATATTGGAACCAGTCTGGGAATCGCCATCTTTCCACAAGACGGCACGGATCCCGATATGCTCTTACGCCAAGCAGACATTGCAATGTATCAAGCGAAACAAGCAGGACGCAACTGTTGGTGTTTTGCAACAAAAAGTAAGGATTCATAATTACGTAACAAATGCTTGATAAACTTACCCCATAAATAAATAGTTAGGGGAAAAAGACAATGGAGCATTTCTTACAGACAATCACCATCGCCAAACGACTGCAACTCAATATGGCAGTCGCATTTGCCATGCTCGCCATTGTTGGCTTTGGTGGCTGGTCAGCGATGAGTTCAGCATTGCAGGGTACAAACAATCTTAAGCAGACAGAAGAAACCCTCGCTCAACCCCTCGCAAGCTTTCAGCGCGACTATGTATCGACACTGCAAACAATGAATAACTATGTCGTCACAATGAACCATCAGCGAGGCGAAGATTTTAACCAGCAAATCGGTCAGTTAGAGCAAAACCTAACGACACTGCTAACCAATCTAGGTGCTGACGTTGTCACCAATGGCGATGGGCTATTAGTGCTCAACGCAACAGGAATAAAAATAGCAGAAAGCGACATCCACGATCTGTTCGCCATCAATCAGGTGCTATTTAATCTTAAGAAAGCAGCCAACTCTAGCGTTTTCCTGCGCAACAACATGTTATCAACCTTTAGCTTCGGACTAGAATCGAACGCGAAGCGCATGGCAAAAGATTTATTACAGCTCACCTCTGCGAATAAAACCGAAGCCGTTCAGCAACTCGCTAACGACTTCGAAAAGAAGCTATCATTCTCACAAATCCAGGCCGCCAAAATGGTAACCACGCTGGACGCCAGACTAATTAACGACATTCGCAGCAAAGGTGTCGGTGATGGTGTCGAAGACAGCCTAAGACAACTGTCAGAACAATTCGATAGCGAGCAACTCAAAGACCTCAATCAGCATCGCGATGACTACTTGGATGCCCTATCCGATCTGCGCGACTTTGCTAAAACCATTGCCCAAAACAACGAATCCCTAACCAAGCTATCTGTCAGTGGTAATGCTCACTTGCTAGAAGTATCAACACGCATCCAACAAAACCGAATGGGATCTTTTGAACAACTCTCTAATGAATCTGCTCAAAAACGTTATGAATTGATTTTTGCCATTATTGTGGCAGCACTACTCGGCATTATTGTTACCCGTCTGTTGATTAATTCCATCGTTCGCCCGTTAAACCAAATGCGCTCAGCTGTCGAAAAAGCCGCACAAACAGGCAAGTTTGAATCATTGCCATCCTTACAAGGCATAAATGAATTGACCGAAATGCGTCAAAGTTTAACCGATATGATGTCATCGATTAAGCAAGCAATTGATGAAGTGCATTATGTGAGCCATGCTATGTCTGTGGGGAATCTGTCAGAAAGTATGAAAGGCTACTACCAAGGCGACTTGGCAACTTTGGCTGAGTCGTTTAATCAAAGTATTACGCAAATTCATAATGCATTCAATGATATCGAAAGCGCCTCAAAAGCACTTGCGCATGGCAACTTAAGCTATGAAATAAGCCCAGATAGCTATAGAGGTCAGTATCACGTGGTTGTTAAGAGCATTGATACTGCTATTAACGTACAGAAGGATGCCATTGAGGACGTTCACCGTGTTACCATGGCAATGCACCAGGGCGACTTCTCCGAGCGTATTCATATCAACATGCCAGGTGACTTGCAAAACCTCAAGCATTACCTCAACGAGGCTCTCAATCAGCTTGAAGCAGCAATCAATCATAAAGTCATCGCATTGCAATCTTTTAGCCAAGGAGATTTCAGTCATATTATGCCAGGAGAATACTCTGGCAAACTGCTCGAATTAAAGGACAACATGGGACGCATGGCAAAAAGTGTCTCAAACATGCTCAACGAAGTTCGTATTGCAACGGGAAACTCCGTCAATGGCATTAAAGAAATTAGCGTTGGTAACCAAGACCTTAATAGACGCGTACAGAAACAAGCAGCAGCACTACAACAAACGACCCAACACATGCTTAACATGCGCGAATCTGTCAGTGACACACTCACGCAATCTGGCTTAGTCAATCGCAACACTGAGCATATGCGAGACCAATCACGGGCGGGTATTGATATTGTTAACCAAATGGTCATTGCAATGCAGCAAATCCAAAAAGCTAGCGACCAAGTTTCTGGCATGACAGAAGTGATTAACGGCATTTCATTTCAAACCAACTTACTGGCGCTCAATGCTGCTGTCGAAGCAGCTAGAGCAGGGGAAGCGGGTCGAGGCTTTGCCGTGGTTGCAGCAGAAGTCAGATCCTTAGCACAAAAAACAGCAGAAGCATCAAAAGATATTAAGCGCGTCACCGATGATAATTTAGCACAAATTAAAAAAGGGCTAACCCTAAGCCAAGCAACACGAGACGTCTTTGCAGCCAATGCCGATGCCATTGAGCAGATTGTTGCCATGTCGGACAAGATGAACCGCTCACTTGGGTTACAAGCACACGGTATCCAAGAAGTGACGGCAGCATTAGAGCACATTGATGGCACAACGCAACAAAATGCCAGCCTAGTTGAACAAATCGCTAGCACCTCGGACAGCATCATTTCTGAAGTATTAACGCTAGAAGAGCGCATTGAACAATTCCGATTATTAGCAACCCATACTCAACCCGCCAATCAACCAAATGAACCTTTACAGCTTAGGTATCAGGCAGCTTAAGGACAAATCCAATTCAATGTTACAATAGCGGTCTAAACACAAGGAATTGCTATCATGACATCCCCCACCTATCCCGTATTACAACTCAACCTAAAAGAAGAAAAACGCTTACGGGCAGGACACTTGTGGGTATATAGCAACGAAGTCAATACAGGGGCTACTCCCCTCAAAAGCTTTACGGCAGGGGAAATTGTTTGTGTGCTCGACGCACATGGCAAGGCAATGGGTATGGCAACCATTAGCCCCAATGCATTATTGTGCGCTCGTCTGCTAACACGGGAAGTACGCATTATTGATAGCGACTTCTTTATCAAACGCTTAAAAACAGCACTTGCCCTACGTACACAACTATTCGAGCAGCCCCATTACCGCTGGGTTCATGGTGAAGGCGACTTTTTACCAGGGCTAATCATTGACCGCTTTGGCGATGATATTGTGGTGCAAACCAATACCGCGGGTATGGACAAGCTCAAAGACGACATTATTGCCGCCATTATTAAACTGGTGAACCCAAGCAGCATTACCCTGCGCAACGATGGTCGTGGACGTGAATTAGAAGGCTTAACAAGCGAAGTCGTGGTCGTACACGGCACGGCACCAGAGCAGCTTGGTTTATCAGAAAATGGCGTAACCTTCCATGCTCCCGCGTTAGATGGACAAAAAACGGGTTGGTTTTACGACCATCGCTTAATGCGCGAACGTCTTAAGCATTACGTGCAGGGTAAACGCGTTCTTGATGTCTTTGCTTACTTAGGCTCCTTTGGAGTGCAAGCAGCTGCTTTTGGTGCTAAAGAAGTAGTGTGTGTCGATGTGTCGCCTTTATCGGCGGAATGGGTTGCCAGAAATGCCGCGCTTAACGGTGTGCAAGATGTCGTCAGTAGCATTACTGGCGATGCGTTTGAGGTAATGGAACAGCTATTAGCCGAAGGCAAGAAGTTCGATGTGGTCATTGTTGACCCGCCCGCTTTTATCCCCAAAGCAAAAGACATGGCAAAAGGACAAGCGGCTTATCAAAAGCTGAATGCGCTTGCCATTCGCTTAACGCAGTCTGGCGGCATGGTGTTTTCGGGTAGCTGCTCAATGCACTTAGCGCGTAACGACTTATTAGCGACGGTACAAAAAGCAGCTCGCGCCAATGACCGCATGGTACAACTCATCGAAGAAACCCATCAAGCACAAGACCATCCTGTGCATCCTGCCATTAAAGAAACTCAGTACCTAAAAGGCATGATTTTTCGTGTGTTGATGGGGGATTAATTATCGATATAGAGATGCCCCTTTATTTGGGGGCATCAACAAAACAACGAACAATATACAATGAAAATTCGTATTACTCCGAAATTTCAGGCAATAAAAAACCCCGATCTTTTGGAACGGGGTTTAAGGAATAAATGCCTGGCGATGACCTACTCTCACATGGGGAAACCCCACACT
>CAZSGH010000046.1:0-20505 GCA_964606405.1 uncultured Francisella sp. | reverse complement strand
CACCATCATTTAGGTACTTAATCAGCCATTTCAGCAGTCTTTTAAGCGGTTCACAGCGTGAAAACCAGCTCTACCGTATCTGATACAACGACGTACCGTATCTGATACAACGATCCTAATCCTTCCGCTCACTCGACTAACTCGACCGCCAGTCTTACGACTGTCTTAATCGCTGATGCGATTATCTCCTTACTCAAGTTCGCTCTTACGGCACCTCAAAGCCGCTCAGTCACACCGCTTGCTATATACCTGCTAAACACCAAACTAAACGCACTATAGTGCCTCTAAACAAGCGTTAACCTAGCGAACTAAGCAAGCGATGCGCCTTCGCTATCGCAGCATCATACGCACCTCGTCTGCTCAGTTAAAAAAGAACGCCCGCCTTACGTCGTGCTTACGCCTAATGGCGCATCTTTTTTACTAAGCAGCCTTATTGCACACATGCCACAACAAACAACTGATTGTCGCAATTTCCAAATTGTTAAAGACCAAGGTTCACACCGTGAACAAAGGAAATCATTGAATCAACCTATGCTCATCATCACTGGTTGTCCCAAATACTAAATATCATTAAGAGCTGGGGGCTAGGATGGTCTCTTCACCGTGTTTAAGATGTAGACTTAAGTAAGGAAAAACCATAAATAAGTAACACCTCCTAACAATCTATATTCGATCTTTCCCCAACATGAACGGATACTGTCTTTTAACCAATACCCGTTCATGTTAGTGCTGGTTCTTACCCGACCAGACTCAGGACTGTTCGCCACTTATCCAGTTTTACCGCTGGTCGCCCTGACTGATCATTCGATTTCGGTATCATGTCATCCATTCACAAGATGAACAGATCACAAGATTCTGTTGTTTACTTGAACACCTTCAAATTGTTATTTACTAACTCGTATCGCCATCCTGTTTGCTCAGCAACGGCTTTCATTGATAGTTTTATTTGCTGCTTAAAAGCTCTCATTTCTTTCTGCTGAGAACGACATAAAGCATGCAGCTTTTCTACGCTGTAAGTGATACCAGCGGGACCTGCTTTATGAGAAGTGAAGAAGTTGTATAGCCATTTACCTAATTCGGTGTTGATGTTCACATGGTGAACAGCCTCGATGGTGCACCAGTTTCCAGCATCAAATAATTTAGCTAGATCTGAATTGATTTCGAGAACATAACGATTCTCTTCATGGTCAAGATAAAACTGACGTACTAAAGGACCAGAGTAGCTGTAGCGTTCGCATCGAACCTCTATCGACTGAGCGATGAGTTCAGCAGCAGTTTCCTTTAGCCAGTCATACTGATGCTTGCTTACACCCTTACCAATCGACTTCAAAAACTCAGCTGCAGTAAAGGTTATCTTTTTGTCTGTTCCTTGAAGACGAGCCAAATGAATTAATTGCATCCATACCGCCAAATCATTCTGATCTAACTGTGAACCCGTTTGACGCACGGTCATACCATCAATTGAGGCAATGACTTCATTCTTGAGACGACGTTTTTCGCCCTTTTTAACGAGTCCAAAAATCGCTGTTCTGATGAGCGCATGCGGAATGCCGCGCTTTTCTTCGCTCCACACTGGCAATGTGCCTGGTGCGCGTTTTTTGGAGGACTTTGTTGTGGTAGTTGCTTCTGGCTTGTTCACAGTGTGAACAACAGGAAATGCTGGAAGATTGGCATCATCTTCAGATGCCTTAATGACTTCTTGTGCCTGATCTTCTCCAAAATTTTTTACCAATGTGTTTCTAAGGATATCCATCGGTTCCATTATTCAGCACCTTCTAAAAAACCATTCTCTTTAACCACTGAATATAGAGTCGCTAATGAATAGGAAGGCCAAGCTTGCGACATGCCATACCAATAGAAATATGGCGATTCATTGTGGTAATGATTATTGAGCTTTTCCCAAGCATCTATCATTGCCATCCTAATGTGCTCACTCGGTTTTTTTGGTGATCCTATTGAGCGAGGTAAACCAGCTAACTCACGCAGTTCACGCACCGAATTAGGCGAATAACCGTATAAGTCTTTCATCATGTTGATGCTGGCTTGACGCGAAATAAACCACATAATTTCCATTGCCAAATCTTGTTCAGCAGCAGTCAGTGGTAAGTCATCTTGAATATCACTCATTTTGTGCCACCACTTAACAAAGATGACACCAAAGCATGGTGCTGCATCATCCACGCAAGCATGTCTGGCATACTCAAGAGAAGCTTTCCGTCCTCAAACGAAGAAGCGCCTAGCTCAGCGCAGCAAAACAATTCGAATTGATCTTGGCCGTGTTCACGCAGTGAACGCCATGGACAGGTAGGAAGGTTGTGGAGTGGAATGGTGATTTGCTGACTAACAGTCGCTAAGAACCAAAACGCACAGCGCAAATCGCTGTTATCTGTAAACTCATCGCTTAAAGTCAAACCCATCGGAATATCGATTAAATAACCTAGCGGTAAAGACTCATCAATGACAATATAGTTTTGCAGCGAATAAAGGGTAGCGATTGCTTCAACGCAAGATAGAATGGATGCATCAACCGACACCTGATCACTATTGTTGAGAATAGTTCTTGCAGTGTCCACCGAGCGGACAGTTGAATCATTCTCATTTACAGCATCTTCTGATTCATCATAAGGCTGGAGTGAGTGATCAGCAGACGTTTTTTCGGGCAATGACCTAAGTTGTGCTCTTGCGGATTCCCTTATGTCGTCACTGTTGTTGAGAATGGTTCTCGCGGTGTCCACCGAGTGGACAGTGAAATCATTCTCATTTACATCACTCACCCCAGTCTTATGAAGGGTTGTTTCTTGGTTACCATAGTCGTTGTTGAGAATAATTCTCGCAGTGTCCACCGAGTGGACAGTTGAATCATTCTCATTTACATTGTTTTCGTTCACACTGTGAACGGCCTGTGTCACTGATTTTTGCTTTTCTGGATAGAGCAAAGCCTTCACTTTGGCGACTTCCATTTGCTGCGTTTTCGCTACTTGCTTAACAAGCAGCTTTTCAAAATCATCCACATCAGGCAGTTCTGTTTGTTCTTGCTCTGAAATTACAAACTGCTCAGCCCATATCTTAAATACTGGATCAATGATTTCTTCGTAAACGCTATACTCGCGCATACCAACACCAAACTCACCAGACTCACCAAGGCTAGCTACCTTATTACATATTGGCTGTAGGCGTTTAACCGAGTTCTGGTTAACGTATTTAGCCATATCCCCCATGATAGAAATATGCTCAGCTGTAAAAAGCAAATATGACATATTGCTTTTACTAATCACCACACCCAAACGCTTCAACTCTTCTGAAAAAGCGCGATGAGACAAGGCCTCACCTTTCTCTACCTCGATCTCAGAACGCATTTCAGCAATTTCAGTTGCCTGATCAATAAATGACATATCACCGCGTAAGTTATTTTCTAACCAATGCGCTGCCATCGTTTTGAGGTCGCCATTCCATGCCTTAAAAATACATGTCACTTGCTCATACTTAGAATCGTAGGTTTCAGACCACAATTCCTTTAGCGCACGTAGCCGCGTATTACCGCCGCGCGCAACCATATATTTTTTTGCGTCTGGGCGCTTTGTCACCTCAAAAATAATGGTTGCTGCACCGCTCTCACGAATGGATGATTTAATTTCCTCAAATCGTGGATTTTGATCACGGCGTGGATTTCGGTCATAAAATTCTAGATCAACCACACGCAAGATCAACATGCCATTATTCATCGCACCAAGTATCGGCATACCAGCCGATAAAGCCATACCCGTTTCAGTGACAGGGTTGGCGATCGATAATGATTTTGCGACCTGATGCGCCAGCCTAGATGACTTCATTTTTGCTGCTGATAACGGCTCAGGTGGAGTCACATGCGTAGACTCTGATACCCCTTGTAGTAGCGCTAAGTCAGGTAACTGCCGTTTACCAATTGCATTATCTGTAACTTTATCTATGTTGACTGTTCCAGCTTTTTTAACGCCTTCAGCAACCAACGCCTTCACAACTTGTGGTTTGATACGACGAGTATCAGGTAAAGGTAAATCAGGCATGATTTACTCCACCAGCAGTTAGGCCTGTTAAGTTCGGAAATAGCTCATAAATTAGCTCGTGCATTACTTCACTGGCACAAGCGCTCTGTCCCGTTCTCACATTATCATGGTGATGTACTGGAATTTGTCTTGTTGCCGCTTCGGTGTAAGCCTTGCGTTGAGGAACGACAGTGTTCAAAACCTCAGCACGTCCGTTTAACTCAAAATACGCATTGCGGATGTAGTTAACAATGGTTTTTGCATCTGTCGTTCTATCTTGACGATACAAGACAGCTTTCACGACAGGAATTTTTATTCCCATCGTAGAAAACATTTCAAAACGTTTCATCAAATCAATCGTTCCCGTTACGAACTCACGAGCTGATATCGTTTCTGGCACAACAGGAGATAAGAGATGTGTAGAGGCAAGTATTGCCGCATCTAACAGCGCACCAACAGAGCCTTGTGTATCGACAATTACAACATCGTAATTTTCTGCAACATACGGGCAGTTGATTGCTTTACTCATACGAAAGCCTCGATCAACCTGACTAATCAGGAAGTTATTTAGGCTTCCGTCTGGTGAGTCACTGCGAATAATATCAAGGACACCAGATACCAATTTGATATCAACACGAGAGATGCAGTCATCATCAATGATGCCTGTCTCGATCATGTTTGTTAATCCATTCTTCGCTAACGTTTTAAGAGGAAAATATTTAGACAAAGATGGTTGTATGTCGGCATCAATTAACAGAACTCGGTACCCAAAATCTGCTAAAATCGAACCTAAATTTGCACTAAGCGTAGTTTTTCCAACGCCGCCTTTAGTAGAAATCACTGAAATAATGATCATTTTTTCCGCCTTAACTAAGTGTTAAAATACGAGAAAAAAGACTTTATTTTCAACTAGATATGCTTTTACGCTTATATTTGATATTATAAGCGAGCTAAGCGCTATCGCTGCGCCATTAATAGGAATTTAACCATGAATAAGCTCATTTTACTCGCCTCTTTTGCTTATCTGTTGAGCAGTGGCTTGTTATTAGCACGACTAAAAGGCTATCGGTTTGATGCAACACGTATTGTCACCATTGCGTCTGCGAGCTTGGCAACCCTCATTCATGGCATATTACTCTGGGGAACCATATTAGATGAAAGCGGCATTCATATTGGCTTAGGCATCAGTTTAAGCTTAGCGGGTTGGCTATCGGCGATATTGGTCATTGCTAGCAGCATCAGCAAGCCAATGGAATCACTGGGTATGATCATTTTCCCCCTTAGCCTAATCGGGCTGTGGCTGGCAGCATGGTTGCCTCCACCTCATCTACTCGCACATGGCATTGGTTTGCATGTTATTTTATCTCTTATTGCTTTTACGCTGATTGGCTTAGCAGCAGCACAAGCCGCTTTGCTGATGGTGCAAGAGAAACGCTTGCGTGATCGTCAATGGCAAGGATTAATTGGCGCCTTACCGCCGCTAGCACTAATGGAGAAAACCCTCTTCGAGTGGCTATTTGCGGGTTTTATTTTATTGAGTTTTGCGTTAACAACTGGCATGTTGTTCGTTGACAACTTACTCGGTCAACATCTGGCGCATAAGACCATGTTTAGCATCATGACATGGTTATTATTAGCAAGCCTGCTATGGGGACACCATAAACTTGGCTGGCGTGGGCAACGTGCGGCTCGCATCACTCTATGGGGCTACGGCTTACTGGTCTTGGGTTATGCTGGGTCACAATTCATTTTAGAGGTTTTATTAACATGATGCCGACTCCAATTGAATGGCAGTCATTGCTTGAGGCGATTCGCCAAACTAGCC
This sequence comes from uncultured Francisella sp., assembly GCA_964606405.1. GTDB lineage: Bacteria > Pseudomonadota > Gammaproteobacteria > Thiomicrospirales > Thiomicrospiraceae. The sequence continues at coordinate 14,658 of CAZSGH010000046.1, read as the reverse complement.
GTGATATTTTTGCTCGCGTTCACTCAGGCAGACAAGAGAGCGAACACAAAGAAGATGGCAGCCTAGTTACCTTGACGGATACCCTGTTACAAACACAAATTTCAACAGTACTCATGACTCGATTTTCTAGCATTCCCGTTTTGGGCGAAGAAATGAGCGATGAAGAACAAGCTGCCATTTTAGCGACTGGACATTGTTGGATATTGGATCCACTGGATGGAACAAGTAACTTTAGCCACGGCATTCCTTTTTTTAGCGTTAGCATAGCGTTAATGTTGTCTGGAAAAATTGTTGCTGGCATGGTGTACGATCCCAATCGAGACGAACTGTTTAGTGCGATTGATGGTGATGGTGCGAGACTCAATCATCAACGTATGAGTGAACTCAATGAAATAGACACAACAAGCACCCTTAAAAAAGCGATTGCGGTTATTGATACCAAAAGACTGACACCTGTGTTGGCATGCGCCATTGTGACGGAACATCCCTATCACTCTCAGCGTAGCTTTGGTTCTGTTGCTTTAGATTGGTGCTGGTTAGCGACAGGCAGAATTCAGACCTATTTACACGGCAAACAAAAATTATGGGACTTCGCTGCTGGCGCTTTTATTGCACAACAAATGAACTGTTTAACATCCACACTCGAACAAACCGACATTTTAGCATTGCCGTTAGACCTAACACCGCGCTCGGCCGTTGGTGCAAGTGAGCATTTATCTCAAGACTGGGCTGACTGGGTAGCAACCTATAAAGGCTAGCCGATAAAAAACATCACGCCTAGAAAAGTGGAAATCTATTAGAAGCCTTTAAAAACGTCGATTGGTGAGTTTTTAAACCTTACAAGTTTTTTGGGCTTTCTCTATTCTCTTGATTCCATGTATCCCTTATAAGCAAGGATGATGAAGTATTGGATTATTAGAGACACCCTTAAGAAGACCAACGCAGCAAAGCATCTTTTAACTTAATGATATCAATAGGTTTAGAGAGATAATCATTCATTCCCGCTTCTAGCACACGTCCTTTGTCACCCTCTAGGGCATTAGCAGTCAATGCTATAATGGGAAGCGTAGCATAAAACCCGCCCAAAGCACGAATCGCTTTAGTGGCATCCAAACCATCCATTTCAGGCATTTGCATATCCATTAAGATCAGATCGTAAGGCATCTTTTGCACCATTTCAACAACTTCTAAACCATTTTTAGCAATAGTAACGCGATGCCCCAATTTTGACAAAATGGCACGAATGAGGAGCTGATTAGAAGCGTTATCTTCAGCAACTAATATTTCCAATGCAGCTTGAACTTTATAACTGTTAGCAACCACAGCCTGAGGCTGCAATAAAGAAGCATCCGCTTCCTCTAATGGAAGGCTAAACCAGAATCGGCTACCCAAACCAAACTCAGACGTAACGCCGATTTCTCCACCCATAATCGTAACGAGTTTCTTACAAATCGCAAGCCCTAATCCCGTGCCACCAAATTTACGAGTTGTGGAAGCATCAACTTGAGAAAACTCGTTAAACAGCAAGCCAATTTTATCAGTTGGAATACCGATACCCGTATCACTCACCGAAAAGCAAATCACAGACGCAGTACCTTGATGCGGCTTAACAACTACCACATCAAAACGAACCTCGCCATCACTGGTAAATTTAATCGCATTCGAAGCAAGGTTCAACAATACTTGACGCAATTTATGCGCATCACCATAAACAACTTCTGGCAGGCTACTTCCAATATGTGCTTTTAAAACCAACCCTTTGGCTCGGGCTTGCGCAGACAAAATAGTCGAGACTAATTCAATCTGTTCAGAAACTCGGAAAGCCTCTCGCTCAACCAACATTTTGCCTGCTTCAAGCTTAGAAAAATCTAAGATATCATTAATTAAACCCAACAGATGCTCGCCAGACTGCTTAACTAAGTTCACATAAACACGCTGCTCATCATCTAGCTTACTATCCATCAATAGCGAAGCCGTTCCAATCACAGAGTTAAGTGGCGTACGGATTTCATGGCTCATGGTCGACAAGAAATCACTCTTGGCACGCACCGCATTTTCTGCAGTTTCTTTAGCCGCTAATAAGGCCATTTCGGATAGTTTTCGATCCGTGATATCAATGGAGAAGCCCAAAACCCAATTTTCTGCCTGCCCACCAGCAGGATGATATGTTAATAGCTTCTTACCAGCTAACAGCCAAACATCTTTATCTTCTTTTTGAAGGTGCTCTTCCATGATCATAATGCCGCCCTCTTTACGCAGGCGCATATCATTCAGCATGTTCTTTTGTGCCACTTGAGGCGAGAATATCTCAAAGTCAGTACGACCAATCGCCTGCTCCCTTGAAATACCCGTTGTTTGTTCTGTTTGCTCATTATAAAAACGCAGACAACCATGAGCATCTTTTACAAAAACATTGAGCGGCAATGCATCAAGAATACTTTCAATTAGCTTTTCGCGTTCCTGAATTTCCATTTGCGCGCGTTTTCTATCGGTAATATCGACAACACTACCTGCCAATCGAATGGCTGTTCCTTGTTCGTCCCAGACCGCTTGCCCCGTGACATTAATCCACACATAATAGCCCGCATCTGTACGAACACGGCACTCGACATCAAAAGGCCAACAATGAATTAAATGTCCCTGTAATGCATCCTCTACTAAAGTTTTATCGTCAGGATGCACGCGCTGCCAAAACGCATCTGCTGTTCCTAAAAACTGATAAGACGATGCACCAAGAATAGCCTTCATCCGATCCGACCAATAAACGCGATCATCTAAAATATTCCAATCGTAGATACCACCTTTAGAACCTGCAACAACCAAGTTAAAGCGCGTAGCGAGATCATCAGTTTCAGACAATGGCAAATTCATACTATAGCCTGTCGTTGGAACGTAATGAACCATGACAGCCTTACCATCATCTAACAAACAAGGAGAAAAAATCATATTGATTGTTTGCGTTTCTCCGCAACACTCTGTACGTCGTAACTCAGATGTCACCCCCTTATCCCAGCAAGAGGCGAGGTGTGCCGTCATTTGTTCTAACTCTCTTTCGCTAAATGTTCCCCATTTATCTGTTGCCTGTTTATTTTTCGCCAATACAAACCAGCGCTGACGCTCCCAACGTATCAAGACAGCGGGCATCATCATAGCATTCAAGAGTTGTGTTGCGGTTAGCATAATATCGTTCCGTTAAAAGCGTGTGGGCAAATGATCGACATCAGATAGATTCCATGCAGCATCGGTGCGATCTTGTTTAAGCTGTTTTTTAAGCTCATGCGGTAAATTGGGAAGAAAATCTAAGCCAACGCGTTGCTCAATGTCATCAATCGATACCCGAAATTGACTTAAAGCTTCATCGCCTTTAACACCCTGATCTGCCATAAAAGCCAAGACATGCCACTGATTGCCTTTATGAGCGATAAAAACTTTATAGCAAGCGTCTGGAACTTGAACAGGACCATTAGGTAGTTGAACAGGATTGGCGCCGAAGACAGGACCATCAATCACCCAAACTTCTTTAAAAGTATGGGTAAAAAAGTTTAACTCCGCACGCTCCAGACGCTCCCACCAACGCTGATTGAGTGCTTTTGATTGAGGAACAATATTTGAAAGCAAAAAGGTTTCTTTTTGTGCTTCATCATCACACATGACAGCAACTGCATGATTGGGTGCCATATGACCACGATCATACCCAGAACGATTGTAGTGTTCGTGTACCACTTTTACGGCGGTACGGGTGTCAGTTATAAACTTGTCTTGACGTTTATCGACTTGTCCATCTTGCTGCGCTGTCACTCGATAAGCAACCCAAAGAGGATTTGCGCGCTCATTACTATAGCCTACGTCGTAACATTTGTTATGCAGAAATTGAACGGCATGATTGGCATCGTGTTGCACAACAACTGGCCAACCTGTTGGCAAGCCCGTCGTGCTCGTCGCAATAATAGGCGCAGCCTCGGAAGCCTGTGTTGATGATTTATTTAGCAACCAATGAGCTGCCGCTGATGCCAAAAGAAGCACGACCAGCGTGACTCGCGTTACACGATTAAAACGACGACTCGACCAGAGGGACATGCCCTTCTCCTTTAGGGAACCTCTAAAAACTGCGCTTCGCTTGCTTTTAGAGGTTCCAAGTTTGTTTTTTTAGCTGAAGGAAAGGGATTTAATCAATGGGTTAGATGTCATTTCCGCACCCCCTTCCTCCAGACCTCCAACCCATTGGGTTTTTAGAGGTGCCCTTTAATACATTATTTTTGTATTATAGCGCAGTGAAGGAAAGGCAGTCTCAGAATTAAACGGGTTTTTGTTGCAATAAGCCTCTTAATCCATCGACATTTTGTATCAACGAATTAGGCGCGTCACTCGTCCATTGGCTTGTCTGCTGAGTAGATTGAATCGCCTGTGTTTGCAAACGATCCAGCTGCCCTTGACTGCTTTGAATATCATTAACTGCTTGTTGCAAGCCACTGGTTAAGGGAACAAGCCAATCCAAAGAGGCTTGCGTCGAAGCCAATCCTTGCACATTAGTAGTACGACTGCGCGTTAAGGCCGCATCAACATCTTCGGTCGCACTTTGAATGTTTTCAACAATCTTCTTAATTTCGTCGGTTGATTCTTGCGTTTTATTCGCTAGCTTACGCACTTCATCTGCCACAACCGCAAAACCACGACCATACTCACCAGCACGAGCCGCTTCGATGGCAGCATTGAGTGATAGCATGGCAATCTGTTCAGAAATACCTTGAATGGCTTTAAGCACTTGCCCCACCGCTTGACTATCAGCAACCAGACGCGTAATCGCTTTTTGAATGGAGGTTAATTCAATGGTAAAAGTCATCATGGTTTGACGCATTTGCGTGACGGTCTGCTGACCTTGTTGCGCTTGCGCCAAACTGCCACTAACTTGACTACCACCACGCTCTAAGAATTGCGTCATCTCATTTGCTGTTTGCTGCATACGACTGAGACTCGTGCTCACGTTTTGTTGTGCCTGCTCTTGCTCTAACAACCACTGTTGCGTTCTGGTTTTAGCGCTCTGTAGCACACCCATTTGATCTGTTAGCTTCTGTTGATAGGCATCCCAATGTTTGAGTGATTGAACCAACTGTTGTTGTTCTTGCTGACGACCACGCCATGCTAAAACAAGCCACTGCATTTCATCGCCTTCACCTGCATTCAATCCCGACTGAGACACGCCAGGCTTCCAAACCTGTTGGAAATACAACCACCACAGCAAGCCAAAAAACAACCACCACAAAAGCGCTGAAGCAAGTGACAAGCTTGTTAATAAAGAAGGGATTGATGATTCAGCCGTCGCAGTTTGCGAAGCAACAGCGGGAGCCTCTGTAGGGATAATAGGCGAATGATTGAGCGCAATATTGGCAACTTGGTGTGCATGTAAAGCTTGCCACTGGCGCTGGTACTGCGTTAGCGCTTCTTGCCAAAGTGGCAATAAGCGAATGACTTCTTCCGACCAAAGCGTAGCATCATCTTTTGCGCTTACCAAGGCCGTCGTCAAAGCTTGATGTGCTACATCAAAGCGTTGCTGCCATACGCTAACCTGTTCACCAGAATCATCCAGTGACCAATGTGCCAAGGCAATCAAGTTTTGTTGTTGGAGTTGAAGTCCTTTCCAAACAAATGCCCAACTTGAATCCAACTCTGCTTCCAAAGCCAATGCATCCAAAAAAGCAGTTGTTTGCTGTTGCTCTAACGCCACGAGTGGCGAAAGGTCGATAGATTGTGCCGCAGAAAACGGTTTTTGAATAATAATTTGAGGCAGCGCGACAGCGGCCTCAATCTGAGGTTGCGATGATTGTGGGCTAAAAATGACGAATAGCAGTGCTAACAAGCTCAGGAACAACCCTGGTAAAAAGGTTACTCCCAACTTACTAGCAAAGGCTAATTGGTTAAAGGCAGACATCACTCGCAATCCCAAAATTTTTTATATACCAAGAATCAAGCAAAGGATGTGCCATTTAAGACTTATTAGCGATTTTTACGCTTTTTTTGCTTTTCACTGTGTTTAGCAAAACTAATCAAGCGCTTTTTACGCTTAATCTGTCGGTCAGACAATTCATTCTTTTTATCAGCGAAGGGATTTTCGCTGGTCTTATATTCGATACGCACGGGGGTACCATATAAATCGAATGCCTTTCTGAAGCGCTGTTCTAAAAAGCGAGTATAAGCCGCTGGCATATCGTCCAACTGATTTCCGTGAACGACAATAATGGGTGGATTATGTCCGCCCGTATGGGCATAGCGCATCTTCACACGACGACCACGCACTAGCGGGGGCTGATGAACCAATAAAGACTCTTGCAAAACACGTGTTAGAGCTGGCGTTGGCAAGGTGCGCGTTGCAGCCGTATAAACCTGCTTAACCATACCCAATAACAAACCGACACCCGTACCATGTAACGCAGAAATAAAATGATGTTCAGCGTACGACACAAAGCTTAAGCGCAAATCAATTTGACGCTTGATGTCTTCGCGCTGGTCTTTACTTAAGCCATCCCACTTATTAACAGCCAGCACCAAACCACGTCCAGAATCTAACGCCATACCGACCAAATGCAAATCTTGATCGGTAATCCCTTCCGAGCCATCGAGCACCACAATAACAACGTGAGCCGCTTCCATCGCTTGAATAGCCTTAATGACGCTAAATTTTTCAATCATGTCATTAACACGCGCACGACGACGAATACCTGCCGTATCAATCAGTGTATATTGCTGATCGTCACGCTCAAACGGAACAAAAATACTGTCACGCGTTGTGCCTGGCATATCGAAGGCAATGACCCGCTCTTCGCCAACCATTCGATTAATTAATGTTGATTTACCGACGTTCGGGCGACCGACAACAGCGATACGAATACCAGGTGCCAAGGTTTTAAGCGATGCTTCTTCTTCATCACTCACGCCCAACGAATCCAGCACATCGTGCATCAGTGAAGTAACGTTTTCGCCATGTGCAGAAGAAATGGCAATCGGCTCTCCCAGACCTAATGCATAAAAATCAGCAGCAACAGTTGCATGACTCAAGCCTTCGGCCTTATTAACAAGCAGAAAAACAGGCTTATTTAAGGCGCGGACTTTTTCAGCAATAACCTGATCGTGCGGCACTAAGCCATCACGCGCATCAACCAAGAAAAACACAGCTGATGCTTCTTCTAGCGCAAGCTGAACCTGTTGTTGCATAAACACTTCAACACCATCGGTATCGCCACTTAAACCGCCCGTATCGACCACAATATAAGGGCGCTCACCGACACGCCCAATGCCGTACTGACGATCTCGTGTCAGACCAGGAAAGTCAGACACCAGCGCATTGCGGGTGCGCGTCAGACGGTTAAATAAAGTCGATTTTCCGACATTCGGACGACCAACAAGGGCGATTACGCGTTGCATACTCATATTCTTTTGTGCTCTTTTACAATGCGTTGCTGGCTTGCCACAGGCTTAGGTTGCCTGCCACATCCAATAATAATAAACGACGATCCGTAATCGCCACACCATCGGCTAACCCAGTAGTAATTGCGCCTTCGCTACGTGCAATCAAACTACCGTCTGCACCGTTAAGCAGATGTAATACACCTTCCATATCGGTAACGGCCACATGGTTACCCCAAGCAACAGCCTTACTCAAACGACGATATTTAAGCGTATCTTGCATCCAAAGTACGCGTCCCGACTCGGTAGACAGTGCCTTAACAGTATCATCTTGCGCCACAACGAACAAACGCTGCTCGCCCATTGCCATATCAACCCACGTCGAAGTGTCGTTAGCCCACAACTGATTACCAGATTGCAACTCCAACGCAACCACTTTACCGTTAGTTGCTGCTGCAAAAATGCGCGCTCCATCGGTTAGCAGCGCCGACTGAGCATCAACCATACGCTCAATATCGGTACGACCACGCGGCAAGGCAATACGTGCTTCCCATGCGCGCTCACCATTCACTTGTAGTACCGTTTCAACCAAGCCATCTTCCCATCCCAATACAAGCGCATTAGCGACGGGCAATGGTGCAGCCATACCACGAACAGACAAGACAGGCATATCGTGATCTAATACCCACAAGGCTTTACCGTCTAAAGCATCTAGGGCGGTTAACTTACCATCAGCAGAGCGAACAAACACACGACCAGAGCCAGCAAGCACCGATAACACTTCGGTGTCTAGTTGTGTTTTCCAGCGTGACTCGCCTGTTTTTTCGGATAACGCAATCACTTCACCACGAGCCGTACCAATATACAGCAATTCCGCAACAGGAGATATCGCAGGTCCAGCTACAACCACATTACCGACATTAACCTGCCAAACCATTTCACCAGCATTGCTAACGCAAGCAACACCGCCATTACCTGCCGCTGCAAAGAATCGATCGTCATTTTCAGCAATATGCAACCCTGGCACATCACGTCGAGCCATTTTACCGAGCGACTGAGTCCAAACACGGCTTAAAGCCAATTTGGGCGTAATGCTTTTCAACGGTGTGGGCTGATGAATCGGTTCATTGCGTCCACAACCGACCAAAGTCGCGAGTGCTGCAGCACTCATTAAAAATTGACGACGGTTCATTATGGCGCGACCTGTGCTAAATCATCGACCCATAACTGAGACAAACTACGCAAGCTCGCTGCTAACTCTGGATTCGCCTGAGCTGATTTAAACGCAGCCTGCGCTGCGCTCTGCTCACCTTGTTGCATCAATGCCATACCGCGAACATAATCCGCCATGCCTTTAAAAGCAGGAGACATATCTTTAGCGTTGCTATTTAACACGGCTAAGGCATCGGCTGTTTTTTGCGTTTCGATTAGAACCCGAGCCAAACGAATTGCTGCGACTGAACGCCAATGTGCTTCGCTACTATGGGCAATCACCCATTTCAAATCTGCTTGTGCGCCTTCCCAATCGGCTTTTTCAACTTCATTTTTAGCCAACAAAAATGCGGCACCAACGGCATAAGGGCTAGACTCATGATCGATCATCAATTGGCGCGCATCACGTGATACCTTAGCAAAATCTGTTGCCGCGCCAGCACGCAAGGACTCATAAGCAATAGAGGCAGCTTCGTTATTCGCACGTTGATAATCCTGGTATCCCTGCCATCCCAAAACACCCGCAAGCGCAAGCAAACCACCCGTAACAACGGCCATGCCATTTTCTTTCCACCAAGACTTTAGTGCTTCTAACTCGTGCTGTTCATGAACGTCTTGCATTTTGATACTCCATTAAATCGCTAATTGCTTGGCTAACCAAGCGGGTAATTCTGTCCAACTCAGCAATACCTGCTCAGTTTCTTCTCTTAAAAACTTAACACCAATTTTCTGTTGCACGACCTCATCGTCACCCAAGACTAAGGCAAAACGCGCAGCGCTTTTATCGGCTTTCTTAAACTGATTTTTGAAACTACCACCACCATGATGAACCATCAAGCGTAACGATGGCAAGGCATCGCGCCAAGACTCTGCTAGCGCTAAGACCTGACGCTGTGCTAGCTCACCCGCAGCAATAACGTAGACATCGACCGTTGATGGTATTGGCTGTGCTTTTGCCTGCATCAGCGCAACCACGCGCTCCATACCTAAAGCAAAACCAATCGCAGGCACAGCCTTACCGCCCAGTTGCGTTACCAACCCATCGTAGCGACCGCCTGCACAAATCGTACCCTGCGACCCTAATTCTGTTGTTACCCACTCAAAAACAGTATCATTGTAATAGTCTAAACCACGAACTAAGGTCGGCTCAACGCGATAGGCAACACCAGCTGCATCTAAATGCGCTAACAAGCCTGAAAAACTGGCTTGACTGGTTTCATCTAACCAATCCGATAATTTAGGTGCGCCCACAATAACGTCTTTTAAAGCAGGATTTTTGCTATCTAAAATCCGCAAGGGGTTACGATGCAAACGCTTCTGACTGTCTTCGTCCAACACGTCATAATGTGCCGAGAAATAAGCCGTTAAGGCTTCGCGATAAGCCACACGCGATGTTGCAGAACCTAGTGAGTTGATGAGCAATTCAGCCTCAATACCTAACCTTTTCCACAAACGCGCACTCATCAGAATTAATTCGGCATCAATATCGGGACCTGCCATACCGAATGTTTCGACACCAAGCTGATAAAACTGACGGTAACGTCCTTTTTGCGGACGCTCATGGCGAAACATCGGCCCCATATAATAAAGCTTCTGTACGCCTTGGTTAATCCAGCTATTTTCAATAGCCGCTCGTACGCAACCAGCCGTACCTTCTGGGCGTAAGGTCAGTGAATCACCATTGCGATCAGCAAAGGTATACATTTCTTTTTCGACAATATCCGTCACTTCGCCAATAGAACGACAAAACAATTCTGTCTTTTCCACCACCGGCAAACGAACATGCGCATAACCATAACTGGCTAATAGATCCCTTGCTGTCAATTCCAACAGATCAAAATAGCTGGCCTGCTCACCCGCAATATCATTCATGCCACGTACGGCGTTCACTTGCCCACTCATCGTTTACTTATTTACCTATTTTTATTTTTTGCTTATTTATTAACCAAAACCAGCAACTGTGCATCGGCCACAAACTGCCACGCCAATACGCCCAGCAATAACACAACAAATACCCACCACCCTTTTTTACCCGACTTAGCGCGACGAGCAAAATATTCATTAACATGATTAATGGTATGTAAGTCCTGCTGCGCAGAAACTGTTGCCAACGCTGATGATGACAACTCAACCCCCAACAACTGCGCATAATTATTCACATAGCCTTTGGCGAATAACGGAGAAGAATGAACCTCACCGAGCACTTCAGACTCTATCGCTTCTAATTGGGCGACCGTTAACTTTAAGGTTGTTGCCACCTGCTCTAACGATAGGTGTTTTGCCACCCTTGCCGCACGCAAAGCCGCCCCCCAGTGCAAACTCTGGTCAGGAACTAAGGGTAAAGGTTGCATACTAGCTGACATTAGCGTTTATCTCTTGATGCGTGACGATCAAACTTAACCGTTGTTTGTCGAATCGACGCACTACGCCTCGTTCTATCTGCCACCTCGCCAGCCAACTGACCACAGGCGGCATCAATCTCTTCACCACGGGTACGACGCACATTGGTTTGCAATCCCGATGCCATTAACCGATTTTGAAACGCCAATACATCAGCCCACGGGCTGGTTTGATAGTCAGTTCCTGGAAAAGGATTAAAAGGAATCAAATTCACTTTAGCTGACAAACCTTGCAACAGCGTAATCACTTCTTTGGCATGTTTGCTCGTGTCATTAATTCCTTTAAGCATCACATATTCAAACATGACATGGCGCTTAGGATAAGCCTGCAAGTAACGCTTACAAGCGGCTACTAATTCTGCTAACGGATACTTTTGGTTAATAGGCACTAACACATCACGCAGTGCGTCATTAGCCGCATGCAAGGAAACCGCTAAAGAAACATCTAAACGTTCGCTGAGCATATCCATAGCAGGAACAACACCCGAGGTTGAAATCGTTACCCGATTTTTAGACAAGCCATACGCCCAATCGTCCATAAACACGTCTGCAGCGGGAAAAACTTGATTCACATTGAGCAAAGGTTCGCCCATTCCCATAAACACTACATTGGTCACAGGTTTTTCACCCCAGCCAGCCTGACGCAACAAATGCTGAGCCAACCAAACCTGACCCACAATTTCATCACTCGTTAAGTTGCGATTAAATCCCTGACGCGCGGTCATACAGAAGGTACAGGCTAAAGCACAACCGACCTGAGATGAAATACATAGCGTACCGCGATTTTTATCGGGAATAAAAACCATCTCAATGGCATTGCCACCATCAACCTCAAGCAACCACTTGCGCGTATCATCGTCAGCAATTTGATCTACCTTGACTTCGGGCAAACGAATCGGCGCCAAGTTTGCCAACTTTGCACGCAGAACCTTTGACAAGTCTGTCATCTGGGCATAATCAATCACTCCGCGCTGATGCACCCACTGCATCAGCTGCTGCGCACGAAATGGCTTTTCACCCTGACTCACCAACCAGTCTGCCAGCATACGCCGATTCATTCCCAACAGAGAGACAGGCGAATTGTTTAATTCAACAACATCAGTCACACAATTATCCTAACAAAATTACACATTACGAGGACAAAGTTCAGTCTGGGCAAAAAAGAAAGCAATTTCTTTCGCAGCACTTTCTGGACTGTCAGAACCATGCACGGCATTTTCACGCGTACTGCTGGCGAAATCAGCACGAATGGTACCCGCTGCGGCAGTTTCTGGATTGGTCGTACCCATAATCTCTCGGTGACGTACAATCGCATTCTCGCCCTCTAAAACAGAAACAACACATGCACCAGAAAGCATAAATGCAACCAGTGGTTCATAAAATGGACGACCAACGTGCTCCGCATAAAAAGTCGCCGCTTCTGCTGGCGTTAATCGCTTCATTTTGGTTGCAACAATCTGCAAGCCAGCCGCCTCAAAACGAGCCAAAATTTGACCAATAACGTTTTTGCCTACTGCATCTGGCTTGATAATCGATAAAGTACGTTCAATCGCCATCTGGATTACCCATAAAAATACTAAAAATGTCGTTTATTCTAACAAAAAACCGCCCTGATCGGGCGGTTTTTATTGATTGCAAGTGTACTCAATCATCCATTGCATCCCACAAGGTATCAATTGGCTTAGTTAGACCTTGGCCCAAATCCGTTAATCCTTGCTGAATAGAGCGCATAATCGCTTCACCCTCAACCCGCTTCAATGTCTCTGCTATTTTTTCGTATTCATCTTTAGAAATCAACACTGCTTCGACCTTGTTGTTGCGCAACACCGCCAAATTACTATTCTGAGCTGCAAGCAAGCCAATAAAAAAGGACGCAACATTGCGTCCTTTTTTAACGAGCAAACGGCTATTACTGTTTAGCTTGCAAAAGTTCGCACTCTTGCACGCCTTCTTTACCCGTCTTCTCATCAACTTCTTGCAATTTAGACCTTGCCGTTAACATACCCACTTTGATCTCTTGCCAAACGTAAGCATTTTTACCCGGCTGAACCGTAATATCCAATGCAGAGTTGGCTTCGGTAGCCGACTTAGATACTAAGCTATGTTTGCCAGCACTAACGGGCAAAACAAAGTAAGTTTTTGCATTCGTTTCACCGACAAGCTTACCATCCAGCCACACTTCTGGACTTGCCGCAGCACCCAGCATTTCGTTACGGTAAATATACAAATTACTTTTCCCTGGCTGAACTAAAAACTGCTTCGCTTGCTGATCGGCAGCCGCATCCCCTTTGGGCGCGTTAGACATACAGCCTGTTAGACCAACCGTTGCAAACAGTGCTAATAGCGTTACTGATTTTTTCATTACATTTTTCCTTTTTAAGTTAAATTATTTCAAGTAGTTAATTGCGACAAAAATCTTTTTTTACTGTATAAAACTCAGAATTAGATTGATTGCCATACAAGTGAATCATAATCCTCTGGTGCACCAATAATAGTAGGAACAAACAAAAAGACCAACACTTTACTAGGATCTGCGTCTTGATAATTAAATAAAGTGTTCACATTTTTATTTTGTTGATTATCAATCCTGTGCCCATTGGACAAAATGACAACCTCGCCACTACGTGCAACTAACCTAGAATAAAATCCACTAACGTTTTGATTTGCACCGCTTAAGGTCATGCCATTCCCAATATCAAATGAGCTAGAGTTGGGCACAGAGGTCATTACTGGCAAAATATCAAACATAACCCGACCCGAATTTTGAATGACTGACGATCTAACAGATAAACTTAAGCCATCAATTAGATACGAAAGACTTATACCATCTGAAGCACCATAACTACCCACATAAGGCTTTTGCATGCCATCGAAGATGATTACAGACGTATTATTTGATATGCAAACAATAGGGCGGGCTACAACATGCACTTTTGCCTTTTTCTCAAGCGAAGATACTATCTCTGAAATATCAAGCTTTTTTGAACTAAGTTCAGTGGCTGACGAGATTCTATCTAATTGGGTGCTAGGCATAATTTTTTCCCACTGAATACCATGCACAAAGTCCCCTGTTAATTCCACCACAATCATCGCACCATCAACACGGACTACTTTCATCGCATTTTTTGCAATGGCGTTAATATACTTGTGAACTCGCCTCAAGTCGGCAGCACCAGCTCTGACTGAAATATCTCCTGTTTCTCTGATCACACTAACTGTTGCATCAGCACCAGCCGTATCTCTAAGCTGAGACAAGAACTCTTTGCCTGCACCGCTATATTTGTTGCTGACCGTAAATTGTGAGTCGATGCCTTTTGTTTGAGAGGCACCACCGCCACTCAGTTGCGCAGGATTACCACCAACCTTAATGCTTGTCTCATCATCGCTTAATAATGAGACTGGCACATTAAATGAGTAAGTTGCGACGGATGACAAGTAAACCTTTTTCTCGTCATAATCAAAAACAGGCACATATCCAGCAGAAAAAGCCAGCTCCTTAACCGATTCCAACAATGAAACGTTTTTAACCGTCATAATAATCGTTGCTTTTCGATTAACATCAGAAAGAACTTTTAACGACCAACCCATTTTATCAACTATTTTTTCAAGAACAGGCATAAAAGGCGCGTTCTCTAACACAAGATCAACA
>CAZSGH010000045.1:16541-20623 GCA_964606405.1 uncultured Francisella sp. | reverse complement strand
CTTAAAAACTACCAGTAATTTATTGGGCGTTTACACAAATAGATTTACAGGCTCTGTCTATCTTGACCGCATGATTGGTATTCATCCAGGCTGGTCTAACCCTAAAACATGGCGCTCTGCTGTTCACGAACTAATGAAAGCCTATCCAACCGCTAAACTCGTTCCTGGTCATGGTCGTGTTGCCGACATGGCAATGGCAAAAAAAGAAACCGCTGATTATTTAGACTACTTAAATGATGTTGTTGGTAAAGCAGCACTAGATATGGGAAGTATTGACGATGTATCAGCTAAGTCAAAAGACTTGCCACAGTTTAAGCACCTCAAACACTATGACGGTTGGAATGGCAAAAATGTCAGCAATACCTTCCTATTTTATGAGCAAGGTAATTAGAGATAACAACAATGCCCCACGACCATCACCATCATCATGCCCCAACCAATATAAACACCACATTCACCATTGGTATCGGGTTGAATGTGGGATTTGTACTCATCGAAGCCTTTTACGGCTGGCAAATCGATTCACTCGCTTTACTTGCCGACGCAGGACATAATTTAAGTGATGTTGCAGGGTTATTGTTAGCCTGGCTGGGGCTATGGGCAACGCGCTGGCATAGCAATGCGCGTCATACTTATGGCTGGAAACGCTTGTCGATTATGGCAAGCCTTGTTAATGCAAGCATTTTGTTAGTCGCCATGAGCTACCTGATTTACGAGGCAATCAGTCGCTTCAACACCCCTGTCATCATGGATGGCGAAACCATTATGTGGGTTGCAGGTGTGGGTATTTTCATTAACGGCATCACCGCGTGGCTGTTTCTAAAACAAGGTGGCGACGATTTAAATATTCGTGCCGCTTTTCTACATATGTCAGCCGATGCACTGGTGTCGCTGGGTGTCGTCATTTCTGGTGGATTGGCATTATGGGCTGGGCTACATTGGCTCGATCCTGTCATCAGCTTAGTCATTGCTGGCGTGGTGATTGCAGGCACTTGGTCAGTATTTACCCAATCGTTACACCTCAGCTTTGATGGTGTACCACATGCACTTGATAGCCAAGCAGTCAAAAAAGCACTACAAAGTTTGGATGGCGTTGAATCGGTTCACGACCTGCATATTTGGGCAATCAGCACTCAGCAAAATGCCCTTACTGCGCACCTTGTGTATCAAAATGACACAGATACACAGAACTTACTCGATAGTGCGCACGAAATGCTTGAACATCAATTCGGCATTCACCACAGCACGCTACAACTTGAATCGAAAGATTACAGCGAACACTGCGATCAAAAGCATTGTGTTTAAGTGTTAAGGGCACCTCTAAAAATCCAATGGGTAGGAAGTCTGAAAACAAGCGAAGCGAGACTTTCAGAAACTCCCTTAAATTCCCCTCCGTTGGAGGGGTACGCCGAAGGCGGGGGAAGGGGAGTCCCGCCCTAACTTTTCTGTTTCTTAGCCTTTGCCAGTAACGGCTTAATTTCTGCATCCAAAACTAAGGACTCCATGCGCAGTGTTTCCATGAAACGCGTAGCCGACAAAGACAAACTCTTCCCTTTCGACCAAGCCAAATACCAATGCCGCTCAATCGGAAATCCTTTAACAGGCAACATCCGCAGCTCCTTACGACGCAATTCCTCGCGCACCGTATGCATGGAGACAACCGAAATACCCAAACCCGAAATAACGCCCATACGAATCGCCTCATTCGAGCCTAAAATCATCCTAACATTCGGTTTGTAGCCCATTTCAGCAAACACCTGCTCAATCTGATCACGAATACCCGACCCAGGTTCGCGCATGAGAAATGGAACGGTTTTCAAATCCTCAACGGTCAATACCCGATCTTCAGGCAACTCAAATCCACGCGGTGCAACAAACACCAAAGGATTCACCGCCAAACGCTCTGATACCACAGGCGCACCTTCTGGCGGCTGACCCAACACATACAGATCATCTTGATTTTCAGCCATACGCTCCAGCAAATGCTCTTTATTCACCACTTCCATAATAATATTGATATTAGGGTGTTGTGCTAAAAAAGACTGCATCACTTGCGGCAAAAAATACTGCGCGGTCGAAATCACCGCTAAGCGAACACGTCCACCTTCGAGCCCTTTTAGCTGGTTAATGCGCTCTTCTAACCGTTCAAAAGAACCTAACACCTCGCGGCAGACGGCAGCTAATTCATGCCCCGCATCGGTTAGATAAATCTCTTTACCAACCTGCTCAGTCAATGGCAGATCAACCGCCTCTGCCAGTTTTTTAACCTGCATCGAAATGGTGGGTTGCGTTAAGTGCATTTCCTCGGCAACACGCGTAAAGCTTCCTAAGCGCGCAATCGCTTCAAATACTTGTAACTGACGCAAGGTAGCCGCACGGGTAATGCGACCTAAAATCGGTCTATGCATCTTATTGAATTTTCAAGTAAGCGTAACCCTGCATTTGCAGGTCGGCAATGGTAACAACACCCGACGGAGTCAAGCTCACACCCTCGTACAACTTAGCTTTATCTAAAGCAATTTCATCGCGTGTTTTATCACACAATACCGCTTTGACACCTTTAATTTTAATCAGTGTATCTAACCGCCCTTTTAACTCGGCACGACGATCCAACAACGCCTTATCCGCAACGTAGGGTGTTCCTTTTAACGCATCATCGGTCACAAAACGAATACCCTGCCCCACAAACACGATACTGACTTCGTAATCACGCAGGTCGCCCTCATAAGCATTCAGTAAATTATTAACCGATGTTAAGGTCGCGGAATAACGCGTCACATCGTTAAAATCGACATGATATACCACCTTAGCGGGTGCAGCCCAAGCCGATAGCGTTACCATGCTCAACAATGTAAGCAACAACAACTTAAACTTATTCATATTCAATCTCCAATTACTTACCAAGCATTAGGTTACCCTAAAAACAAAAACCCTGCCACAAGGACAGGGTTTTTCATGTCAAATCACACCGTAACAGGAATGATTAAACTTTCTGATTCAAGGCACCAGAAGCATAACGCGCTTGCATCTCTTCTAAACCAATTGCTTTGATTTTAGAAGCATGACCCGCACAACCGAAAGCTTCAAAACGTGCCACACAGATGCCCATCATCGCATCTTCAGCCGCTTTGTAGAACTTACGTGGGTCGAAGTTAGAAGCGTTTTCAGCCAAATGCTTACGGATAGAACCTGTAGAAGCCATACGCAAGTCAGTATCGATGTTGACTTTACGCACGCCATACTTAATACCTTCAACGATTGCTTCAACTGGAACACCATAAGTGTTGCCCATGTCGCCACCATAGTTGTTGATGATTTCTAACCAATCTTCTGGTACAGAAGAAGAACCGTGCATCACCAAGTGAGTTGTTGGAATACGTGCATGAATTTTCTTGATCTGATCGATTTTTAACACATCTGCAGATGGCTTAGAAGTGAACTTATAAGCACCGTGAGAAGTACCAACCGCAACCGCTAAACAGTCAACGTTAGTATCTTTAACAAACTGGTAAGCTTCTTCTGGATCTGTCAACAAAGAAGAATGATCTAATACGCCTTCAGCGCCGTGACCATCTTCTTCGCCCATCATGCCTGTTTCTAACGAACCCAAGCAACCTAATTCGCCCTCAACAGAAACGCCACAAGCGTGCGCCATGTTAACAACAGCACGTGTAATATTAGCATTGTATTCATAAGATGCTGGTGTTTTACCATCAGCCATCAAAGAACCGTCCATCATGACTGATGTGAAACCAGACTGAATCGCACGTAAGCAAACGCCTTCGTCAGAACCGTGATCTTGGTGCATAACGACAGGAATATGTGGGTACATTTCAACTGCACCTTGAATCAAATGACGCAACATTGGCTCACCAGCGTACTTACGCGCACCAGCAGAACCCTGCAAAATCACAGGAGAGTTACACTTATCAGCAGCGCGCATGATTGCACGTACTTGTTCCATGTTATTGACGTTAAACGCTGGCATACCAAAGCTGTGTTCAGCTGCGTAATCCATTAATTCGCGCAAAGTAATCATTGCCATAAGGGTTAGTCCTCTAGGTTAGTTAACAAAAATAAAA